>NZ_JAGPXS010000024.1:0-94947 GCF_018070425.1 Micromonospora sp. C81 | reverse complement strand
ACGGGTCAGAGGATCGTCCATGTGTCGCCACTGCCCAGCAGGCCGGCGAGCTGCTGCTCGGGGGTCTCGGTGACAGTCGCCTTGGCGGCCGCGAGCTGACTCTGCACCACGCTGTCGTAGGACGGCCGGTCCACCGAGCGGAACACACCGATCGGGGTGTTGCGCAGGTCGAGACCGGGCAGCCGGGACAGCGCGAACGCGTACGCCGGGTCGGTCACCGTCGCGTCGTGCACGACGATCTCCTCCGGGCGGACCGAGCTGGTCTCCCGGACCTCCAGGCCGAAGCCACCCGGCGGGTGCACCACGCAGAACTGCCCGTCGGCCCCGAAGGTGATCGGCTGCCCGTGCTCCAGGCGGATCAGGTAGTCGTCCCGCGTGGACGGGTCCTTGAGCTGCTCGAACGCCCCATCGTTGAAGATGTTGCAGTTCTGGTAGATCTCCACGAACGCCGAACCCTCGTGCTCGGCGGCGGCCCGCAGCACCGACTGGAGGTGCTTGCGGTCCGAGTCGATGGTCCGGCCGACGAAGCTGGCCTCCGCGCCGAGCGCGAGCGAGAGCGGGTTGAACGGGGCGTCCGCCGAGCCTGACGGGGTCGACTTGGTGACCTTGCCGACCTCGGAGGTGGGCGAATACTGGCCCTTGGTCAGACCGTAGATCCGGTTGTTGAACAGCAGGATCTTGAGGTTGACGTTGCGCCGCAACGCGTGGATCAAATGGTTGCCGCCGATGGAGAGCGCGTCGCCGTCACCGGTGACCACCCAGACCGACAGGTCCGGCCGGGACACCGACAGGCCGGTCGCGATCGCCGGGGCGCGGCCGTGGATCGAGTGCATCCCGTACGTGTTCATGTAGTACGGGAAGCGCGACGAGCAGCCGATCCCGGAGACGAAGACCGTGCGCTCCCGGGGGATGTTCAGCTCCGGCATGAACTGCTGGATGGCCGCCAGGATCGCGTAGTCACCGCAGCCGGGGCACCAGCGCACCTCCTGGTCGGACTTGAAGTCCTTCGCGGTGAGCTTGAGGGCGACGGGCTCAGACATTCTTCAGGACCTCTTCCAGCGTCGTCTCCAGCTCGGCGGCCGTGAACGGCAGGCCGCGTACCTGGTTGTAGCTGATCGCGTCGACCAGGTAGCGGGCCCGGATGACGTGGGCGAGCTGACCCAGGTTCATCTCCGGGATGACCACCTTGTCGTACGAGCGCAGCACCTCACCGAGGTTGGCCGGCATCGGGGCGAGGTGCCGCAGGTGTGCCTGGGCGATGGACAGCCCACGCTGGCGCACCCCGCGGCAGGCCGCGCCGATCGGCCCGTACGTCGAGCCCCAGCCGAGGACCAGCACCCGGGCGTCGCCGTCCGGGTCCTCCACCTCGATGTCCGGCACCGGAATCGTCTCGATCCGGGCCGCCCGGGTCCGCACCATGAAGTCGTGGTTGGCCGGGTCGTACGAGATGTCGCCGGTCTTGTCGGCCTTCTCCAGGCCGCCGATCCGGTGCTCCAGCCCGGCGGTGCCGGGGATCGCCCACGGGCGGGCCAGGGTCTCCGGGTCGCGCAGGTAGGGCAGGAAGGTGGTGCCGTCGTCGCCGTTGGGCTTGGTGGCGAACTCGACCCGCAGGTCGGGCAGCGACTCCACGTCGGGCAGCAGCCACGGCTCCGAACCGTTGGCGACGTAGTTGTCGGACAGCAGGATCACCGGGGTGCGGTAGGTCAGCGCGATCCGGGCCGCCTCCAGCGCCGCGAAGAAGCAGTCCGACGGTGACCGGGGTGCGATCACCGCGACGGGCGCCTCGCCGTGCCGGCCGTAGAGCGCCATGTTGAGGTCGGCCTGCTCGGTCTTGGTCGGCATGCCGGTCGACGGGCCGGCGCGCTGCACGTCCACGATCACCAGCGGCAGCTCCAGCGCCACCGCGAGCGAGATCGTCTCGCTCTTGAGCGCCACACCGGGGCCGCTGGTGGTGGTCACGCCGAGCGAGCCGCCGTACGACGCGCCCAGCGCGGCGCCGACCGCGGCGATCTCGTCCTCGGCCTGCACTGTGAGAACGCCGAAGCGCTTGTGCTTGCTCAGCTCGTGCAGGATGTCGGAGGCGGGCGTGATCGGGTATGCGCCGAGGAAGACCGGCAGCCCGGACCGGACCCCGGCGGCGACCAGTCCCAGCGAGAGCGCCGCGTTGCCGGTGATGTTGCGGTAGGTGCCCGGCTTCATCTTCGCCGGCTTGACCTCGTAGCGGACCGCGAAGTCCTCGGTCGTCTCGCCGAAGTTCCAGCCGGCCTTGAAGGCGGCGACGTTCGCCGCGACCAGCTCCGGACGGGCCGCGAACTTGCGCTCCAAAAAGCGCAACGTCGACTCGAAGGGCCGGGAGTACATCCAGGAGAGCAGGCCGAGGGCGAACATGTTCTTCGACCGCTCGGCGTCCTTCTTGGAAACCTGGTACGCGGCGAGCGCACCGACCGTCATCGAGGTCAGCGCCACCGGGTGCACGACGTAGCCGGCCAGCGAGTCGTCGTCCAGAGGGCTGGCCTGGTAGCCGACCTTGGCGAGGTTGCGCTTGGTGAACTCGTCGGTGTTGACGATGATGTCCGCGCCGCGCGGCAGATCGGCCAGGTTGGCCTTGAGGGCCGCCGGGTTCATCGCCACCAGCACGTTCGGCGCGTCGCCCGGTGTGAGGATGTCGTAGTCGGCGAAGTGCACCTGGAAGCTCGACACACCGGGCAGGGTGCCGGCGGGAGCCCGGATCTCGGCGGGGAAGTTTGGCAGCGTGGAGATGTCGTTGCCGAGCTGCGCCGTCTCCGAGGTGAACCGGTCGCCGGTCAGCTGCATGCCGTCGCCGGAGTCACCGGCGAATCGGATGACCACCCGGTCGAGCTGACGGATCTGCTTGGTCACTGTGCCACCTTCGTTCGCGACTGCGGGGCTCGCAGAAACTCGCCATGCCCGGCCACGGAACCTCCTTGACGCAACGTGTCACCGCACCGCCCCAGGCTGGTCCGGCCGCTGTCGTACCTCACCTGAGAGCCTACGTCTAAGGGAGCCCTAACCATCCCCGGAGGTCCGCCGACTGGGACCCCTAACCGCTGCGGATTGTACCGGTTTGCGGTGTTACGCCCCGCCCGCCGTAATTCAGATCACCACTGGATCACCACGGCGACCCCGACCGGGTGCGGCGGGGTCGCCGGCGATCACTCGACCGGGTTGGGCGCGGGCCCGGGCGCCGGGCCGTTGAGGCGGCGGCGCAGCGAGACAGTGGCCAGGGTGAGGGCGAGCACCACCAGCAGCGTGGAGACCACGATCAGGATGATCGCGGTGCGCTGCACCGAGGTCATCCCGCCGTCGCCGTTGGCAGCACCCCCGGGGAGTACGCCCTGGGAACCGGTCGGTGCGGGCGGTGAGACCACCGGCGTGGCCAGCGCGGCCGCAGCGGTGATCCGGAAGCTCATCTGGAGTTGCCGGGTCGCGCCGCTGCGTGGGTCGAGTTGACCGATCAGGGCACCGGACAGCGGTGCCGCCCGCTGGGCCTCCGGCGTCGCCTCCACCGGCAGCCGCAACTCGGCGGTCTTGCCCGCCGCCACCAGGCCCGCGTCGCAGCGGGTCCGGGTCGGGTCGACCGCCACGCAGCCGGGCGGCGGAGTCGGAACGGTCACCCCGGGTGGCAGCACGACCTCGACCTGGCCCGTGGCGTCCACCGCGCCGGTGTTGCCCAGTCGGAGCGCGAGGGTGCTGGCGGTGCCGCTGATGTCGAAGGCCACCTCGTCGGCGGCGAGAGCGATCCCGGCCGCCGGCGGGCCGGGCGGGAAGAGCACCGCGAAGCCCTGGTCGTCCTTTGCTTCCCCGGGCACTCCGGGCGCGTCCGCGACGACCTGGACGGAGCCGGCGAGCGGCATCTGCTTCCACGCGCTGCCGTCGACCCGCAGGCGGAGCAGGGCGCTGAACCGTACGCCCGCCTCGGCTGTCCAGGCCCCACAGCGGTACGTGCCGTTACCGGCGGCGGTGCAGCCCTTCGTGCCGACGTCGGTCAGCCCGGCCGGCAGCGTGTACGAGAGCCTGATCCGCTGCGCGGTCGTGCCCGTGTTGTTGACGGTGACCTGCAACGTGGTGGCCGTGCTGGCGGCGTTCCAGTAGGCCTCGGTGAGGGTGACGTCCTGGGTGGTGACCTGGACGCCCAACGGGCTCGGCGGCGGCGGCGCCGCCGAGCCCGGGGG
This sequence comes from Micromonospora sp. C81, assembly GCF_018070425.1. Lineage (NCBI taxonomy): Bacteria > Bacillati > Actinomycetota > Actinomycetes > Micromonosporales > Micromonosporaceae > Micromonospora > Micromonospora sp. C81. Next base: position 90,754 of record NZ_JAGPXS010000024.1, on the reverse strand, counting down.
AGGCGGGCGGACCGGCGGGACCGGGGGTGGCGGCGCGATCGGGGGCACCGCCGTCGGTGGTCCGCCGGGCGCGGGCGCGGTGGTGGTCGGTGCCGGAGGCACCTCCGGGGCGGTGGTCACCGGTGGCGGTGGCGTCGTCTCCGGCGCGGGTGCGGTGGTCTCCGGTGCCGGGTCGGTGGGCACCGGATCCGTCGGTTCCTCGGTCGGGGTCGGATCCTGCGACGCGGTGGTCTCCGGTTCGCTGACCGGGTCGGTCACCATCACGACCGGCTCGGGCTCCGGCGTCGCCGCGTTGGCTCCGGTCGGTCCCACGGCGAGCGCCGTGAGCAGGCCGAGCGCGAGCGCGGCCGCCAGCGAGGGCGCGGTACGTCGCACCTCCGCCCGGAGACCGGGCAATGCCTTCACGCGGGCCATCTGTCCTCCGTGCCGTGGGTGGGGGTCCAGTATTCGGTAACAGTTGCCCTGGTGCACTAGTCCCGTCCGGAAACAAATCCGTAACGTGTTTGGGACGACGCCTTCGGGCGGACGGTAGGCTCCCGAACTGTGACCGGATACCTGGGCTCGTACGCGACGCTCGGGCTCTTACTGCTCGCCAGCGTCCTGTTCTTCGTTACGGCGTTCTCGGCCAACCGGGTGTTACGTCCCGCGCGTCCGGCTGACCCGCCCGGCAAACGGACCAGCTACGAGTGCGGTCTCGACCCGGTCGGCGCGGACTGGGCGCAGATGCAGATCCGCTACTACGTGTACGCGTACCTGTACGTGCTGTTCGCGGTCGAGGCGGTGTTCCTCTTCCCCTGGGCGGTGGTCTTCGACCGGCCTGGCTTCGGCCTGGTGACGGTGGTGGAGATGGCGGTGTTCGTGGCGGTGCTCGCGCTCGGCATCCTCTATGCCTGGCGCAGGAACATCCTCCGCTGGACCTGAGCGTCACGACCTCCGGCGATCGTGTCGGCCCGCCCGGCCGTTCGCGGCCGGTTACGGCGACGACCGGTCAGGCCAGCCCCCGGCGGGTCGCTGCCGGCGGGCGGTCACCCCGGATCGAGGCCACCATGTCCAGCACCCGGCGGGTGGGGCCGACCTGGTGGGCCCGGAAGACCCGGGCGCCCAGCCAGGCCGACACCGCCGTCGCGGCCAGCGTTCCCTCCAGCCGTTCGGCCACCGGCAGGTCCAGCGTCTCGCCGACGAAGTCCTTGTTGGAGAGCGCCACCAGCACCGGCCAGCCGGTCGAGGTCAGCTCGTCCAGTCGGCGGGTGATCTCCAGGGAATGCCGGGTGTTCTTGCCGAAGTCGTGTGCCGGGTCGATGAGGATGCCGTCGGGGCGTACCCCTGCCGCCACCGCGCGCTCGGCGAGCCCGGTCACCGTCGTCACCACGTCGGCGACCACGTCGTCGAAGGCGGCCCGGTGTGGCCTGGTCCGGGGGACCAGGCCGCCGGCGTGCGAACAGACCAGGCCCGCGCCGGTCTGCGCGGCCACCCGGGCCAGCGCCGGGTCGGCACCCGACCAGGTGTCGTTGAGCAGGTCGGCGCCGGCCGCCACGGCCTCCGTCGCCACCTCGGCGCGCCAGGTGTCGATGGAGATGACCACCTCCGGGAACGCGGCCCGGACGGCGGCGATGGTGTCCACCGTGCGCCGGATCTCCTCGGCGGCGCCCACGTCCGCGCCGGGGCCGGCCTTGACCCCGCCGATGTCGATGATGGCCGCGCCCTCGGCCACCGCCCGCTCCACCGCGCGCAGGGCGCTGTCGGCGGCGAAGGTGGCCCCCCGGTCGAAGAACGAGTCCGGCGTGCGGTTGATGATCGCCATCACCACCAGCTCGCCGGGGGCGAACGTGCGCCCACCCAGCCGAAGCGCCCCCGCCATGCCGCCTCCTGAGAGTCCGCGCCGTCGCCGCCGCGTCGGCCGGTCCCGACGCTAGTCGGTCGACGGAGGAGAACCGTGGGCGGGAGTCCGCACCGATCATGATCGGAACGGGTGGCGGGGTCGCTCCTGGCCGGCTGCCATGCCACGATCAGTACATGGGTCAGCTTCTGCTCCTTCTGGTCGTGGCATTGACCGTCGCGGCGGTGATATTCGGCGTGACGGTGCTGGTCAGCGGCCGCGATCCCGGCCTGGTGCCCACCGAACCGGACTCCCAGGCCGTGGCGTTGCCGGGCACCCGTCCGCTGCGCGAATCCGACGTGGGGGCGGTCCGTTTCGACACCGGGTTGCGCGGGTACCGGATGGCCCAGGTCGATCAGGCGATGCGCCGCGCCGCCTACGACATCGGCTACAAGTCCGAGCTGATCGGCGTACTGGAGGCGGAGGTCACCGCGTTGCGTGAAGGCCGCACCGACGACGCGGAGGCGCTGCGCCAGGCCCGTGAGCAGTCCGCCAGCAAGGCGACGACCGCGGACGTGGCCGACTCGGACGACAACGCGTCATCGACCAATGTCGTGGGTTCCGACGCCGACCCGCTGCCCGCCGCCACGTCGTCCCCGGCGGATTCCGACGGTGTGGCCCCGCTCGACGGCGAGCCGACCGATCGTGAGCCGACCGATCGTGAGCCGACCGATCGTGAGCCGACCGACGGCGATCGTGAGCAGACCGACGGCGCGTCCGCCGACGGCACCGGGCAGCGCGACGTGGTGGTCCGGTCGGAGTCGGCGTGACCGACCCGGGAGGCGCTGACGACCTTCGGGAGGCAGCCCAACCCGGCGCCGGCGAGGTGACCGCCACGGTGATCGTCGACGCCCCGGCGGAGCAGGTCTTCGCCGCGCTGCTCGCCTGGGAGCGCCAGTCCGACTGGATCCCGTTCACCCGTGTCCGGGTGGTCGAGGGTGACGGGCGCGAGGGCAGCCGGATCGAGGCGGTGACCGCGGTCGGCCGGGCCACGCTGCGCGACGAGATGCGGGTGGTCCGGGTCGACGAACCGTACGAGATCGGCGTCGTGCACCACGGTCAGTTGCTGCGCGGCCCGGGCGTGCTGCGCTGCACCCAGCTGGGCCGGGCCCGCACCCAGGTCGTCTGGCACGAGTGGTTCCACCTGCCGGGCGGCCGGGCCGGTCGACTGGCCTGGCCGCTGCTCTGGCCCGGCTCCAAGCTCGGCCTCACCCAGGCGCTGAAGAGGTTCGCCCGTCTGGTCGAGCAGGGCCAACTGCCCTGACCGCGCCCGGCGCCGGCTGCCAGCCCGGCGCTCGGAAGAGGTGCCCGACCCGATGCCGCCAGGTCGCCGCGGCGCGGAGGTCCCGGGCGATCGAGGCGTACTCGTGGAAGGCCACCCGGACGGGGTTGTAGCTGCCGACGTTCTTGGTGAGGCCGTACACGCAGCGCTCCCGCTCGGCGGCGAACGAGCCGAAGAGCCGATCCCAGACGATCAGGATGCCGCCGAAGTTGCGGTCCAGGTAGCCGCCCTGGGAGGCGTGGTGCACCCGGTGGTGCGACGGGGTGTTGAACACCGCCTCGTACCAGCGCGGCATGCGGTCGATGCGTTCGGTGTGGATCCAGAACTGGTAGAGCAGGTTGACCGAGCCGCAGAACGCGACCACCGCCGGGTGTACGCCGATGAGGATCAGCGGGATGTAGAAGACCCAACTGGTCAGCCCGGTCCATGGTTGGCGCAGCGCCGTGGAGAGGTTGAACCGCTGCGACGAGTGGTGCACCACGTGCGAGGCCCAGAGGATCCGGATCACGTGGTGGCCGCGATGGGACCAGTAGTAGAAGAAGTCCTGGGCGAGCAGGATCAGCGGCCAGGTCCACCAGACCTCGGCAACCCGCAGCGGGGTGAGCGCGTAGAGCAGCGCGTACGCGGCGGCGATCGGAACCTTCCAGAGCAGGTCGGTGAAGATGCTGCCCAGGCCCATCGCCATGCTGGTCGCGGTGTCGGCGCCGCCGTAGCCGACCTCGTCGTCGTCGCGGTGCAGCAGGTAGGAGACCCGCTCCAGCACGATGAGCAGCACGAAGGCCGGGATCGACCAGGCGATGACGTCCGGGAATTCCTTCATCGCGCGGCCTCCGCTCGCCGTCGCCGGTCGGGGCACACCGCTGGGTGACCCCGAGCTACCGGTCGGTAACAAGCACCTTAGGCAGCCGAACGCCCGGTGGCAATGGGGTGTCGGTGCGATGCCCTAGCGTGTACGAGGTGACAGACCTGGTGATCGGCGCCGACGGCCTGGCGCGCTGCGCGTGGGGGTCGAGCACCCCCGACTACGCCGTCTACCACGACACCGAGTGGGGGCGGCCTCTGCGCGGCGACGACGCGCTCTACGAGCGGATGACGCTGGAGGCGTTCCAGTCAGGCCTGTCCTGGTTGACCATCCTGCGCAAGCGCCCGGCGTTCCGGCTGGCCTTCGACGAGTTCCACCTCCCGACCGTCGCCGCATACGGCGATGCCGACGTGACCCGGCTGCTGGCCGACGCGGGCATCGTCCGTAACCGGGCCAAGATCGAGGCGGCGATCGCCAACGCCCGCGCCGCACTGGAGCTGCCGGAGGGGCTGTCCGCGCTGCTCTGGTCCTTCGCTCCGGAGCGCCGGCCGGCCCGTCCCTCCTCGTTCGCGGAGCTGGCGCCGATCACTGGAGAGTCGACGGCGATGGCCAAGGCGCTCAAGAAGCGCGGCTTCCGGTTCGTGGGCCCGACCACCGCGTACGCGCTGATGCAGGCCACCGGCATGGTCGACGATCACATCGTCGGCTGTCACGTCACCCTCCCATCGGCGACATGATGAGATTGCAGGCATGACGACCGAGACCGCGTACCGGGCCGGTGGCCCCGGCCGTGCCGACGGGGTGGGCACCTGGGCCGTGCTGCTGCCAGCCGAACGGTACGAAGCCGAGCGGCTCGTGCACCACGACACGTTGGAGCTGACCGGTCTGACCGGCGTCGTCCGACCGGGGCCGGGAGACCAGGTGGCGGTGCTGGTCGACGCGCCGCCGCGGCTGGTGGCGCTCGGTCGGGTCGCCGCGACGGGTCAACGCCACCGGGAAGACCCGGACGACCCGCAGTCCGACGTCGAGCCGGGGACGCTCGTCGTGGCGTACACCCGCAGGGCCTTCGACGAGCCGGCGCCGGCCGACCTGCTGACGCTCGACGGGCCGGTCACCGCGCTGGAGCCGGCGGCCTTCCGGGCGCTGGCCGACCAGCTCGGCCCGCCCCCGGCGCGGCGCACCTGGCTGGTCAGCCTCGACCTGCCCATCGAGGCCGCCACGCCAGCCGAGGCGGTCCGGCTGTTCTGGTCCTACGTGCAGGAGCTGGGCCCCCGCGAGCTGCCCGCCTTCGTCTCGCCGGCCGGCGACGAGCTGGCCATGCAGGCGTTCGTGCTGGGCGCGGAGGCCAATCAGGACCCGGAAGAGGACGACTAGAGCAGGTTGTCCACTCGTCCCCGCCAGTCGGCGAGGATCGGGCCGGGGTCGGTGTCCAGCACCCGTTCCAGCAGGGTGGCGTAGACGTCCCGGAAGTCGGTGGTGAACTTCAGGTCGCCGTCGTCGAGGTCGGTGAGGCTCGGCGCCGCTCCGTGCCAACCGCCGCGTACGCCCGCGCCGAGCAGCAGCACGTCCGAGGCGGTGCCGTGGTCGGTGCCGTCCGAGGCGTTCGCCCGTACGCGCCGGCCGAACTCGGAGTAGACCGCCACCACCACCTTCCGACCCGCCTCGGTGCGGCTCATCCGGTCGGCGAACCCGGTCAACGCCCGGTCCAGTTGACCCAGCAGGACGGCCTGCAACTGCTTCTCGTCCGCGTGCGTGTCGAAGCCACCGAGCGACACCGAGAACGCCCGCGTGGACACTCCCGCCTCGACGCACTGCGCGACCAGGTCCAGCTGCGCGTCCAGCGGGGTCCGTGCCCCGCCCGTCGCCGTGGCGGGTGCCTGCTCGCCATCCGGGTCCGCCGTGTCCGGGTCGGCGGCGTCGCGTACCTGGCGGATCATCTCGTCCACCGACCGCAGGTCGGCGAAGCAGGCGGCGGCCCGGCTCCGGGCCGCCGACTCACCGGCCTGGGCGGCGGCGAGCGCGGCCAGCGTCTCTGCGGACAGGCCCTTGGCGGCCTTCCGTTCGGTCACCGGCACGGCGGCGCCGGCACTCTGCGCCCCGGCCAGCAGCGGCGGCAGCGCCGGCTCGAAAGAGACCGCCAGCCGGGGGTCGCCGCCGGCGGAGTCCAGCCAACGGCCCAGCCACCCGGTGTTGCCCGGCCGGTCCGGCTGCGCGGTGTGCCAGATGTCCATCGACCGGAAGTGGCTGCGATCCGGCTTCGGGTAGCCGACCCCGCGCACGATCGCCAGCCCGCCGCCGGACCAGCGCTGGTGCAGGCCGGCCAGCGCCGGGTTGAGACCGAAGTCGTCGTCCAACCGCAGCACCTCCCCGTCCGGGTACGCCAGCTCGGGGCGGGCCGCCCGGTAGGCCGGGTCGCCGTACGGGATGACCGTGTTGAGCCCGTCGTTGCCGCCGTAGAGGGTCACCAGCACCAGCGTGCGGGCCTGCGGATCGCGGTCCCCGCTGGTGTCCAACAGGTCCCGCAGGCTGTACGCGCCGGCTCCGGCGGCCAGCGCGCCCGCGCCGACCACCCCGCTGGTCAGCAGGAACCTGCGTCGGGTCAGGGTGTCCATGTCGACTCCTCCGCTCAGCTGACTGTGTATTCGGGGCTGACCAGGCCGGCGGCCAGCAACTTGCGGGGCTCGTCGGTCAGCGGCGTGAGGGCGGCACGGGTGCGCGCACTCCAGCCGTCGACCACCAGCAGTCGGGCCAGCGCGTCCGGTCGGCCGGCGGTGGGCGCGGCGGTCAGCCGGGCCAGCACCGCTGGTGCCGTTGCGGCGGCGAGCATCCCGGCGGTGCGCAGCCGGGCCTGCAACGACGAGGTGGTCAGCCAGGCCGCCCCGGCGGGCCAGCCGCCCACGCTGGGCGGTCGCAGCGGCACCTGGTCCAAGGCGTTCAGACCGGCCAGCAGTTGTTTGCGTTGCTGCTCGGGCAGGGCGGAGGGTCGGATGCCGAGCTGGCGTAGCGCACCGACCAGCCACTCCACCGGCTGCTTGACCAGCGTGCCCCGGGACTGGGCGAAGGCCGGCGTGGAGAAGAGCGCGCGCAGGCTCGCGGCGGTGTCCGCGCCGGCCAGGCCGTCCGGTGCCGGGACCTCGGTGCCGGCGTAGCGGAACCAGAGCCGCCCGGCCACGAAGGTCGCCGCCGCGGGTTGGGCGGCCAGCAGCCCGGCGTACGCCTCGGCGTCGAACCGGCCGCTCTGCCCGAGGATGGTCTTCTCGCCGGGGTCGTGCCGCCTGGCCTCGAACCGGGCGACACCGGTACGCCGGTCGACCACCCAGCCCGTCAGGGCGCGCGCGCCGGCCTTCACGTCCGCCTCGGTGTAGTTGCCGATGCCGAGGGTGAACAGCTCCATCAGCTCGCGGGCCAGGTTCTCGTTCGGTGCCTTGCGGGTGTTCTTCTGCCCGTCCAGCCAGATGATCAGGGCGGGGTCGCGCACCATCGCCGCGACCAGCGGGCCCAGCGGCCCCCGTCCGTGGCGGCGCAGCGTCTCCAACTGGCCCAGCATCGTCCGCGCGGACTTGACCTTCTGAGCGCTGGTCGCCCAGTGCCCGTGCCAGAAGAAGAGCAGCTTCTCGGTCAGCCCGTCCTCGGCGGCCACCATCCGGTCCAGCCACCACCCGGTGACCTGCTGGAGCTGCTCACGGCGCTCCGCGTTGGCCTGCTGCCGCTGCTCCCGGGTGGATTCGCCGGTCAGCCGGGCGTACGGGTCTGCGGCCAGGGTCGGCGGTGGAGTGGCGGCCGCACCACGGTCGGCCCGACCGGGGGCGAGCAGCCGGTCCAGCGTCGCCGCCGGGCCGGCCCGCTCGGCCGCGTCCACCTCGTCCGCGGTCGGCCCGAAGGTGGCCCGGCGCAGCAGGTGCGCCACCGCTTCACGATCGCTCATACCGGCCGACGCTAGGTGGCCCGTGTTCGAGGACGGTAAGGGCGGCGTCCGAATCGCGTTCAGCGTCCCTCGAAGACCGGTTTCTGCTTGGCGACGAAGGCGAGCGTGGCCGCCCTGTGGTCGGCGGTGGCACCGCAGATCGACTGGGCCTGCGCCTCGGCCGCGAGGGCGTCGGCGAGGGTGCCGGCGTCGGCGATGGAGAGTTGCCGCTTGATCGCCCCGTACGCGACGGTGGGGCCGGCGGCGAGGCGGGCGGCCAACTCCTGTGCTGCCGGCAGCACCTGCTCGTCGTCGTCGGTCATCCGGTTGAGCAGCCCCAGCCGGCAGGCCTCCTCGGCGCGGACCGGCTCGGCCAGCAGCAGCAGCTCCACCGCCTTGGCGTGGCCGACCAGTCGGGGCAGCGTCCAGGAGGCGCCGGTGTCGGCGGCGAGGCCGACCTTGGCAAAGGCCATCAGGAAACTGGTCGTCGGCCCGCCGATGCGGATGTCGGCGAGGAAAGCCAACGACGCGCCTGCCCCGGCGGCCATCCCACGGACCGCGGCGATCACCGGCTTGGGCAGGTTGGCCAGCCGGGCGGCGATCGGGTTGTAGTGCGCCCGCACGGTGCCCAGCGGGTCACTGGCGGAGTTCTCCAGGGTCGACACGTGCTCGCGCAGGTCCTGGCCGGCGCTGAACGATCCGCCCGCCCCGGCCAGCACGACCGCGCGGCAGGATCGGTCGGTCTCCAGCTCCGCCAGGGCGTCCCGCAGCGCCTCCTTGAGCGCCACGTCGAGCGCGTTCATCGCGTTCGGCCGGTTCAGCGTGAGGGTGACGACGGCGTCGGTCCGGTCGACCAGCAGCGGCTCGGTCACGTGTCTAACGACCCTTCTGTCGGACGAGGCGGTTGCCGGCGTCGAGGCACTGTTCGACGTACCGGTCGGCGGCCGGACGCAGACGTGCCGCGTGCCGGTCGAAGAAACTGGCCGCGGCGGTGCCGGGCCAGCGCTCGGGCAGCAGCGCCGGGGGCAGCTGCGGGTCCTGGAACAGGAACGTACGCCACGCGTGCACGAGCCGGAACCGGGTCGCGTACGCCTCCTCGTCGCTGCTGCGCACGGTGACCGCCGCGAGCAGCGGGCGCTGGTCCGCGACGAACCGCTCGTAGGCGTGACCGATCTCGGTGAGGTTCCATGCCCGCCGAACCACACCCATCGCGCCGGGGGTGCCGGCGAAGTGCGAGGCGGTGAACCGCTCGAACCGGATGCCGGCCTCGGCGAGGAGCAGGTCCACGTCCTCGGCGGGACGGGTGGCGACCCAGGTCTGCTCGTCGAGGGTGCCGTAGCCGAGGAAGCTCAGGTTGGAGGCGAGCCGCTGCCGGTCCCGTCGGGAGCCGGGGGCCTCCAGCACCAGCAGATCGAACCGGCCGTCCCAGGTGACCCGGCCGGTCCGGTAGATCCGGGCCGCTGCCTCGTCGAGTCGTCGGGCTGCTTTTGGTGTGATCGAATATCCCGGTCCAGAGACCAATCGGAGTGGCTCCAGCCAGCCCTGGCGCACCATCCGAGACACTGCGGTGCGAACGGCTGGCGGTGCGATTCCCAGCGGCGCCAGCAGCTTGACCAGGGCAGCAACGGGTGCACGGCCACCCCTCGGACGGAGGTGGTCGCCGTACAGGTCGAAGAGTGCCGACCGTGCCTGCATGACCGCACATTGTGACAGGCCTTCTCAAGATAAGCTAGATGCTGTTACATCAATGCTGCTCCGGTTTGGGTCCGGCGGTGTTCATCAGGGAAAATCGTTGGTCGACACCCCCGTGACCGTTGCGGGTGGTCGAGACGAAGTGGCTGTGGGGCAACCCACCGACCCTGGTGTAGGTCTGAGGGGAGACAACATGGCGGCGATGAAGCCGCGGACGGGCGACGGTCCGCTGGAAGTCACCAAGGAGGGGCGGGGCATCGTCATGCGGGTCCCGCTGGAGGGCGGTGGCCGGCTCGTCGTCGAGATGACTCCCGACGAGGCCAACGCGCTCGGTGACGCGTTGAAGGCAGCGGCCGGCTGAGTAAGGAGTGGTCCGGGCGGCTCACGCCGCCCGGAGCGTTCTTGCGACCCTGAGCCACCGGTAACGCCGGTGGCTCAGGGTCTTCATCGGCGCGGGCAGGCGGGCTCGGTTCCGCTCCGCGACACTTTCCTGGAGGTACGGTCCCGCGTGCTCGCCATCCGTCTGATCGCCGAGCCCGACCGGCTCGACGTGCTCGTCCTGCCTGTCCGCACCGCCGATGCGGCAGCGGGAGGTGACACCTCGGCCGAGCCCGTCTCGACCGCCGTGGCACCCCCGGACGGCACGGCCGACGAGGCCGCCGCGCTGGTGCCGGCGGCCCGACTGAGCGGACGGGCCGGTGAGATCCACACCCAGCTCCGCCCCGGGCGTACTCCCGGCCGGCTGCTGCTGCTCGGCATCGGTGACGGCGACGAGGCGGCCTGGCGGACGGCTGGCGCGGCCTTGGCCCGCTCCGCCGCGGATGAGATCCATATCACCATCGCGTTGCCGGAGGGCGTGACTCCGGCCGCCGTCCGCGGGCTCACCGAGGGGCTGCTGCTCGCCCCGTACCGGTTCCGCATGACCGAGGCGGGCACCACACCGGCGCTCAGCAGCGTCGATCTGCTGCTGGCCGACCCGGGCGCGTTCGAGGCCATCGTCACCACGGCCCAGACCACCGCGGCGATGACCCACCTCGCCCGCGACCTGACCAACACCCCCAGCTCACTGAAGAACCCGCAGTGGTTCGCCGAGCAGGTGGCCTCCGCCGCAGCCGACCTGCCGGACCTGCGGCTGCGGGTCCGTGGCCCGGACGAGCTGGCCGCCGAGGGCTTCGGCGGCATCCTCGCCGTGGGCGGCGGCTCGGCCAGCGGCCCCCGACTCGTCGAACTGGACTGGCACCCCGCCGACGCGCGTACGCACGTGGTGCTGATCGGCAAGGGCATCACCTTCGACACCGGCGGCATCTCGATCAAGCCGGTGCCGGCGATGAAACTGATGCGCAAGGACATGGCCGGCGCCGCCGCCGTCGTGGCCGCCACCCTGGGCGCCGCCATGCTGCGGCTGCCGGTGCGGGTCACCACGCTGGCCCCGCTCGCCGAGAACATGGTCAGCGGCTCCGCGTTCCGCCCCGGCGACGTCGTCCGGCACTACGGCGGCACGACCAGCGAGACGACCAACTCCGACGCCGAGGGCCGGCTGGTCCTCGCCGACGCGCTCGCGTACGCGGTGCAGCAGCTCAAGCCGGACCTGCTGCTCGACCTGGCCACCCTCACCGGCGCCAACGCCGTAGCCCTGGGCAAGCGCACCGCCGCCCTGTACAGCGAGAACGACCAGCTGGCCGCCGACGTGCGGGCCGCGGCCGAAGCAGCCGGCGAGTCGGTGTGGCGGATGCCGCTGCACGGCGACTACGTCGAATACCTGGGCAGCGAGATCGCCGACCTCTACAGCGCGCCGGCGCAGGGTGCCGGCTCGGTGCTGGCCGCCCTCTACCTGCGTGAGTTCACCGGCGACCTACGCGACCGCTGGCTGCACCTGGACATGTCGGCCCCGTCCTGGGCGGACGGCGACCACGCCGAGGTCAGCCGAGGCGCCACCGGCTGGGGCGTCCGTTGGTTGCTGCGCTGGCTGGCCAGCGTCGACTGACCAGGTCAGCACTTCACCGCGGCGAGCACCCCGTGGCCGACCGGAAGCAGAGCGGGGATCCAGTGCTCCGACTCCCGGACCGCCTTGATCGTCTCGCGGACGGTCACCGTCTCCGCGTCCCGAGCAGCCGGGTCACCGATCCGGCCACCGGCCAGCACACCGTTGAGCGCGAGCACGCCCCCCGGGCGCAACAACCGCAGCGCCGCCTCCACGCAGGCGTGGAAGCCGGTGGCCTCCGCGTCCACGAAGACCAGGTCGTACGCGCCGTCGGCGAGCCGGGGCAGCACGTCCAACGCGCGACCGGTGATGATCCGCGTACGGCCGGCGGCGAAGCCCGCCTCGGCGAAGATCCGTCGCGCGATCCGCTGGTGCTCCACCTCCACGTCGATGGTGGTGAGCACGCCGTCGGCGCGCATGCCGCGGAGCAGCCAGACGCCGCTCACCCCGGTGCCGGTGCCGATCTCCACCACGGCGCGGGCGTTGCCGGCAGCGGCCAGCAGCCGCAGCGCAGCTCCCGCGCCGGGGGTGACCGCGTCGAGGCCCACCTCCCGGGCCAGGCTGCGGGCGGTGCGCAGAACGAGGTCCTCGGTGACGTACGACTCGGCGAACTGTTGAGCCTGTGCCGTCGAACTGCCGGAACCGGCGACCGTGGCGATGGGGCACCTCCGGGGGCGGTGCGTGGTGCGGGGGCGGGTTGGCACTGTGAGCGTAGAGGCGACCGTCATGAGGCGCAGCCGCGCCTCCGCCTGTTGCGATCACCGGGGCAAGCGGTGACTCCATCGCGGGCATCCGTGCAATCCTGGAGGCGGTATCCCGTCAGCCGCGACCGAACCGGCCCGTGGCCGGGCGACGCGGCGCGGGATCCGGGGACGGACTGGGAGGCACCGACGTGACCGACGGCTGGGACTGGCGCCGGGGCGGTGAGACCCCGGCGGGACCGCCCGGGGCAGGGACCCCTCCGGCGGGATCGCCGACCACGCCAGGGGCTGGCAACGTGCCCATCGTGCCGTCAGCCGGCGGCCCGGCACCAGGGCACCCGCCGACGACGCCCGGGGCCGCTGTGCCGCCTGGCGGGCCCTCGTCGAGCTGGCCCGCACCCGGCACGTACGGCCCGGCTGGGCCGCCGCCCTGGCCCGCAGTTGGCGCGTACGGCTCAGCCGGGGCGTCGCCCTGGCCGGCACCTGGCACCTACGGCCCGGCTGGGCCCTCGCCGAGCTGGCCGGCACCCGGCACGTCCGGCACGGCAGGGGCGTCGCCCTGGTGGTCGGACGCGCTTGCCGATCCATGGCGGGACCCGGCTGCGCCGACCGCGGTGGTGGTGCCCGGCGTGGTGGCGACCGGCACCGAGCCCGAGGCGGTCACCGACCCGGACGCGCCGGGCCGACCGACGCTGCGTCACCTGCTGCTCATCCCCGTACTCACCGCTCTGCTGGCCGGCACCCTCGGCGGCGCGCTCGGCTACGCGTTCGCGGTCCGCGGCGGGGCCGGTGAGGTGGTGCTCGGCGGTGCGCCGGCGGAGGCCCCGGCGCTGGCCCAGCGCAAGCCGGAGTCACTGGCCGGTGTCGCCGAGCGGGTCCTGCCCAGCGTGGTCACCGTGCGGGTGAGCAGTCTCGGCGGCACCAGTGAGGGCTCCGGCTTCATCGCCACCGCCGACGGTCATGTGATCACCAACGACCATGTGGTGGCCGGCGGCACCGGCAAGGCCTCGGTGGTCTTCAACGACGGCAGCACCGCGCCGGCGACCATCGTCGGTCAGGACCCGGAATCGGACATCGCCGTGATCAAGGTGAGTCGGCCCGGCCTGCGGGCCGTGGAGTTCGGGGACTCCGACGCGCTGGCCGTCGGCGACCCGGTGCTCGCCATGGGCTCACCGCTCTCGCTGGCCAACACGGTCACCGCCGGCATCGTGAGTGCCCTGGACCGGACGATGCAGGCCGGTGAGCCGGGCGGGCCGGTGCGCTACTACGCGGCGATCCAGACCGACGCCGCGGTCAACCACGGCAACTCCGGCGGGCCGTTGGTCGACGGCGCCGGACGGGTGGTCGGGGTCAACTCCACCATCAAGTCACTGGTCGCCGAGGGGCAGGAGGCCGGCAACATCGGCCTCGCCTTCGCCATCCCGATCAACCAGGCCAAGCGGGTGACCCAGGACATCATCGGCACCGGCAAGGCCCGGCGTACGGTGATCGGCGCCCGCGTGGACGGCCCGACCGGGGCTCTCGGGGGTGGCCTGCGGCTGGCGGAGGTGGAGCCGTCCGGCCCGGCGGCCGGCGCCGGGTTGAAGGTCGGCGACGTGATCCTCAAGATCAACGGCCGGCCGATGACCGAGCCGACGGACCTGACCGCGCTGGTGCGCAAGTACGCGCCGGGATCGGTGGTGACCGTCGAGTTCCGGCGGGGCTCCGACCGGCAGAACACCTCGGTAACTCTCGCCGCGGACGCGAAGTGAACAGCGGCTCACCCCTTGCCCGAACGCCTCCCGGCGTGCGTAGTCTTGCTGCTGACGCCGAGAGGAGGCCAGCGGGATGCTCGACAACCTGAACTGGTGGGAAATCGGAGCGCTGCTGCTCCTGGCGCTGCTGATCTTCGGTGACCGGCTGCCCGCAGTCATCACCGACGGCCTGCGGCTGGTGCGCAACCTGCGCAACATGGCCCGCAACGCCACCGGTGACCTGAGTCGCGAGCTGGGCACCGACATCCAGCTGGAGGACCTGCACCCGAAGGCGTTCATCCGCAAGCACCTCCTCAGCGAGGAGGACGAGGCGGCGATCCGTAAGCCGTTGCAGGGCGTCTACGACAACCTGCGCGCCGACGTCAGCAGCGTGCACGACGACCTCAAGGACGTGGCCAGCGCCGCCGACCTGAGGTCGGACGGCGCCCGGCCCGGCACGGCCACCACCAGCCCCTCGGCGCCGGCCCCCCGCGTCAGCTACGACGACGCCACCTGACCGACCCCGCGTGCTCGGCTCGGCCCGCGCTCGGCTCTGCCTCTGCGGCCTGCCTTCGTGCTCGCGCGGGCCTGCGCTCGCCTTGATCAGCTCGGGTTTCAGAAAGTCGGTCTTAAATCGGCGAGGAATGCCCCGACTTTCAGAAACCCGAGTTGACCATGCGCCGCGCGGCCGGACCGCCCACCCGCAGACACGACTCAGCCCGCCGGCCAACAGTGGCCGACGGGCTGGCGGTGTTCGTGGTGGTCAGCGACCGGCGGGCTTGAGGCCGAGCGGCTTCCCGAGCAGCGACTCACGGCGCATCGCGAGCCGGTCGGCGACGGAGTTGAGCGCCTGCGCAGCCGGGGACTCCGGATCGGCCAGCACGATCGGGTTGCCCGCGTCGCCGGCCTCGCGCACCCGCGTGTCCAGCGGGATCTGCCCGAGCAGCGGCACCTGCGCGCCGATGGTCCGGCTCAGCGACTCGGCGACGGCCGTGCCACCCCCGGCACCGAAGATCTCCATCCGTGAGCCGTCCGGAAGCTCCAGCCAGGACATGTTCTCAATGACGCCAACCACCCGCTGGTGGGTCTGCAGGGCGATCGCACCGGCCCGCTCGGCCACCTCGGCGGCGGCGGTCTGTGGCGTGGTGACGATCAGGATCTCCGAGTTGGGGAGCAGTTGGGCCAGCGAGATGGCCACGTCACCAGTGCCCGGGGGCAGGTCGAGCAGGAGCACGTCCAGGTCGCCCCAGTAGACGTCGGCCAGGAACTGCTGCAACGCCCGGTGCAGCATCGGGCCGCGCCACACCACCGCGGCGTTGCCGGAGGTGAACATGCCGATGGAGATCACTTTCACGCCGTGCGACTGCGGCGGCATGATCATGTCTTCGACGCGGGTGGGCCGGGCCTCCGTGCCGAGCATCCGGGGCACCGAGTGGCCGTAGATGTCCGCGTCGACCACGCCGACGGAGAGACCGCGGGCGGCGAGGGCCGCTGCCAGGTTGACAGTCACGCTGGACTTGCCGACGCCACCCTTGCCGCTGGCAACCGCGTACACACGGGTGCGCGAGCCGGGCTGGGCGAACGGGATGACGGGCTCCTCGGTGGCGCCGCCGCCGCGCAGCTGCGACTGCAACCCCTGCCGCTGCTCGGGGCTCATCACACCGAAGTCGATCTCCACGCCGGTGACGCCGGGCACCGCTGCAACGGCGGCGGTGATGTCGTTACGCAGCTTGTCCTTCAGGGGGCAGCCGGCGACGGTGAGCAGCAGCTCGACGCGTACGACACCGCTGGCACCGATCGTGGCGGAGCGGACCATGCCCAGCTCGGTGATGGGCCGGCGGATCTCCGGGTCGTTGACGGTGGCCAGGGCGGCCTGGATCGCGTCCTCGACGGTGCTCACGGGTGCTGACATGCCCGCAATGCTACGTCGCGGGGCATCCGCTGCCGCCGCTGGCCGGGGCGGTGTGAGCCAATCGATGACCTGTTGATCAGCCGTCCGCTGGGCGGGGCCCGGTGCCGTCCGGCCGGGCGTCCCGGGCGAAGTCGCCGTCCAGGTCGTCGCGTGGTTCGTCCAGGCCGACACCGTCGGTCGGTCGCCTGCCGCGCTTCTCCTGCCGGATGTCCTTGTCCTGCTGGCGGCGTTCCAGCCGTTGCCGGCGCTGCCCCGCCTCGTCCAGTTCCTCGGCCAGCCGGGCCAGCTCGGAGCGGAGGAAGTCGCGGGTGGCCACCTCACCCATCGCGATCCGCAGTGCGGCGATCTCCCTCGCCAGGTACTCGGTGTCCGCCTTCTGCGCGGTGGCTCGCCGCCGGTCCTCCTCCAGGGCCACGCGGTCCCGGTCGGCCTGCCGGTTCTGGGCCAGCAGGATCAGCGGCGCCGCGTAGCTGGCCTGCAACGACAGCACCAGGGTCAGGAACGTGAAGGTGTACGGGTCGAAGCGCAGGTCCGTCGGGGCCAACGTGTTCCAGACGAACCAGATCGCGATCACCACAGTCATGACGACGATGAAGTTCGCGGTGCCCATGCCCCGGGCGATGCCCTCGGACCACCGGCCGAACGCCTCCGCGTCGAACCGGGGCAGCTTGATGCCCCGGGGCTCGCGTGGCTGGTCGAGCCGCTCGTTCCGCCGCTGCTCAGCCATCCGCGCCGTCCAGCCCCACGTCGGTGGTGCCCGGGCCGGTCAGGGCGTCGCGGTCCCGCCAGTCCCGGGGCAGCGAGTGGTCCAGCACGTCGTCCACTGTCACGGCGCCGACCAGCCGGTTGCTCCGGTCGATCACCGGCATGGCGACCAGGTCGTAGGTGGCCATCCGCCGGGTGATCTCCGGTAACGGGGTGGTGGGGCGCAGCGGGTCGATGTCGTTGACCACCACCTTGCCCAGCAGGTCGGCCGGCGGCTCACGCAGCAGCGCCTGGAAGTGCACCATGCCCAGGTAGCGGCCGGTCGGGGTGATCTGCGGCGCCCGGGTCACGAAGACCTGCGCGGCGACGGCGGGGGAGAGCTGTGGCTCCCGGATCCGGGCCAGCGCCTCGGCGACGGTGGCGTCCGGCGGCAGGATGACCGGCTCCGAGGTCATCACGCTGCCCGCCGTGCCGGGCGTGTATTTCAGGAGCTGACGCACCGGGTCGGCCTCGTCCGGCTCCATGAGGTCCAGCAGCACGTCCTGCTCCGGTGGGGGCAGCTCGTTGAGCAGGTCCGCGGCGTCGTCCGGGTCCATCTCCTCCAGTACGTCGGCGGCCCGCTCCCGGTCGAGGGCGGCGAGGATCTCCACCTGGTCGTGCTCGGGCAGCTCGCTGAGCACGTCGGCCAGCCGCTCGTCGTCCAACGCGGCGGCGACCTCGTTGCGCCGGGCGTCGGGCAGGTCCTGCAGCGCGTTGGCCAGGTCGGCCGGGCGCATGTCCTCCAGGACGGCGAGCAGGTTGGCCGTACCCCGGTTGTCGGCGATGCCGCTGAGCCCGCGCACCCGGTCCCACTCGACCTGGTGCAGGTGGCCGCGGCGGCTGAGCCGACCGGTCTGCTCCCGTACGGCGACGCGGGTCAGCGACCACTCGCCGCCCCGGCTGCAGTCCATCGCGACGTCCACGACGGCGCCGGGCTGGCCGCCCGGGTCGAGCTGTACCCGTCGGTCCAGCAGTTCCTGGAGCACCAGCAGCTCGTTCGGGCGCTTCTCGAACCGGCGCAGGTTGAGGGTGCCGGAGCCGAGCACGACGGCGTCCACGTCGATGGACGTGATCCGGTTGATGGACAGGAAGATCCGGCGGCGCATCGGCATCTCGGCGACGAGGCCCACCACCTCCGGGGGTCGTTTGGTCGCCCGCAGCCGTGCCACGGCGTCACGAACCCGCCCCACCTGGTCACCGTTCGGGTCGAAGACGGCGACTCCGGCGAGACGGGCGATGTAGACCCGGGTCGGCGTGCTCACGGGCACCAGCCTAAGCGCCTAGTGTTTATCAACATGTCGACCTTGGCCTACGAGATCGTGGACGTCTTCACCGACCGCCCTTTCGCCGGCAACCCGCTGGCCGTGGTGTTCGGCGCGGAAGCGCTGGCCACCGAGCAGATGCAGGCGCTCGCGTTGGAGTTCAACCTGTCCGAGACGGTGTTCGTGCTGCCACCGACCCAGGTCGGCGCCACCTACCGGGCCCGGATCTTCACCCCGGTGGAGGAGTTGCCGTTCGCCGGGCACCCGAGCGTCGGCGCGGCGGTCACCGCCAGCCGGCGGGGCATGTTCGGTGTGGGGCAGGTCACCCAGGAGTGCAAGGCCGGGGTGCTGCCGATCGAGGTGACCGCGTCGGGGGCGACGCTGACCGGGGGCACGCCGACTCTCGGGCCGGAGTTGGACCCGGAGCCGTTGCTGGAGATCGCCGGGCTGGTCGCGGACGACCACATCGGGCCCGCTCCCCGCGTCGCCGGCTGCGGTTTGGAGTTCCCGTACCTCCCGGTGCGTCCGGAGTCGGTGGCCCGCGCGCGGGTGAACGCGACGGCGGCGCAGCGTTATGGGGTGTCGCACGTCAGCGTCTTCTCCTGGGACGCCGCCACGCAAACCGCGCACGCCCGGGTCTTCGTGCCCGGGATGGGTGTCCCGGAGGACCCGGCGACCGGCTCGGCGGCCCTCGGTCTCGGTGTCTGGCTGGTGGCGAGTGGTCTGCTGCCGGCCGAGGGGCTGTCCCGTTACGCGGTCCGTCAGGGTGTGGAGATCAACCGTCCGTCCTCGCTGGCCTGCACGGTCACCGCGGCGAACGCTGTGGCGGTCGGGGCGACCGTCGCCGGTCAGGTGATGCCGGTGGCGCGCGGTGAGATCGCGGTGCCGCCGTTCGTGGGCTGATCACACCAAAGCGCCGGCGGCCTACGCGTCAGCGGCCGAGGTGCGGCAGGATGCGAGGGTGACTGACGACGCGCGTGGGTCGACGCCGCTGGTCGACGAGGCGATGAAGAAGGCTGCCGTGGCCTGGGTCAGCGTTTCCGGTGGGCCGGCGCTCGCGCTCTGGTGCGCCCCACTGGAGGGCGCTCTCCTGGTGGTCAGCGGGCCGGGCGAGCAGGCAGCGCCGGGTCTGGCCGACGCCACCGAGGCGCAGGTCTCCCTGCGCGGCGACCACGGTGGTCGGATCGTCACCTGGTCGGCACAGGTGAGCCGGGTGCAGCCGGGCACCGAGGCGTGGGACACCACCGCGCCGCTGGTGGCGGCGAAGCGTCTCAACGCGCCCGGCCCGACCGCTGACCTGGTGGCCCGCTGGGCCACCGACGGATGCGCGGTCAACCGGCTCACCCCGGCCGGAACGCCGCTGGCCGGCGCGGACCTGCCGGCCGACGCGCAGGCCGAGCCGCCTCGACCCACCCCGGCCGTCCGGGCCACCCGCAAGCCGTTCCGCCTGCACCGGGTTCGTCGCCGCTGATCGGCGCGTCAACCCGCCCGGCCGCCGGCGCCCACCACCTCGGCGTCGACGTCGACCAGGGCGAGCACCTCGCGCAGGGTGCCGATTGTGGGGCCGCGCCAGTCCAGGTCGGCGTTGAACACCATGTGTGTGGCCAGGTCCGCCGCGGCGAGCCGGACCGCGGTCATCCCGGCCCGCTCGGCGCCGGTCAACTCCTGGCTGCCGCCGTCACCGACGTACAGGCAGTTGCCCGGGGCGAGCCCGAGCCGCTGGCAGGCGGTCAGGTAAAGCGCCGGGTCCGGCTTGCACCGTCCAACCTGTACCGAGAAGACCCGCACGTCGAGCAGCCGGGCGACCGCGAGCTGTGGCAGGAAGGCCGGCAGTTCGTGCGTACAGTCGCTGATCACCCCGGTACGCAGGCCGCGCTGGCGTAGGGCCGCCAGCACCGGCACGGCGTCGGCCCGCAGCCAGGTGTCCGCACGGACCGCCCGGTGCCGGGACGCCACGGCCGCCCGCACCGCGGTGTCGTTCGGGTGTACGCCGGCCTGGGCGCACACCCACCGAAGGGTCGCCTCCGCGTTGCCGAGTCGACCGGTGGCCCGCTCGTAGTACGTGCGGTCCAGCACCTCGGTCAACGTGTCGGTGTCACATCCGAGCAGCTCGGCGGTGTCGGTGTGCGCGACACCGCGCTGCACCGAACGGGTGAGGGTGCCGAAGAAATCGAACAGCACCGCCTGGTAGGTGGGCATGGGGGAGCGCCTCCGGGCGGTCGGGGGTTGGCGGCGCGGACCCGCGTGATCGTAACGGAGCGATGACCCTGCGTGTTGTCCGTCATACGTGTGAGGATTACGTCCCGTGTCCCCACCTTCACCCCGGCCGTCCCTGGATCCGCTGACCACCGGCGCGGTCGGTCTGGCCGTGGTCGCCGTGTCGTCGTCCGCGCCACTGATCGCGTACGCCGCCGCACCCGCGTTGGCCATCGCGTTCTGGCGCAACCTGCTCGCGGTGGCAGTGCTGAGCCCTTTCGCGCTGGCCCGCCGTCGCGCCGAGTTCCGCAGGCTGACCACCGGTGTGGGCCGGCGGGAGGGACTGTTCTGCATCCTGTCCGGGGTCGCGTTGGCCGGTCACTTCGCGACGTGGGTGCCGAGCGCCCAGCTCACCTCGGTCGCCACGTCCACCGCCCTGGTCGCCACCCAGCCGGTCTGGCAGGGGCTGATCGCGCGCGCCCAGGGACGTGGGCTGCCCCGGATCGTGTGGATCGGCATCGCGGTGGCGGTCGGCGGCGCCGCGATCGCCACCGGGGTGGACGTGGGGGTCTCCGGCAGGGCCGTCCTCGGCGACGTGCTGGCGTTGACCGGCGGCATGTTCGCCGCCGTCTACACCGCCTTCGGTGAGCGGGCGCGGACCAGCATCAGCACCACCACCTACACCACCATCTGCTACGGGATCTGTGCACTGCTCCTGCTGGTCATGTGCCTGATCGGCGGCGTACGGCTGACCGGGTTCGACGGGCGGACCTGGCTGGCCATCCTCGCCCTCGTGGTCGGCGCCCAACTGCTCGGGCACTCGATGTTCAACTACGCGCTGAAGAAGATCCCGGCGACCACGGTGAGCGTGCTGATCCTGCTGGAGGCGCCCGGCGCGGCCCTGCTCGGTTGGGCCTGGCTGGGTCAGGTTCCCCGCCCGTACGCGCTGCTCGGGATGGCGCTGCTGCTGGCCGGGGTGGCGGTGGTGGTGCTCGGCGGCGCCCGGGCCGCTCGCCGGCCGGCACCCACCGCGCTGCCGGCCGACCCGACCCCGCTGAACGACTGACGGTCTTCACAGGTACGCGGCGAAGTGGTCCGCGACCAGATCGGTCAGCTGATCACCGTCGAGGCTGCCGTCCACCTGGATCACCCGGACGCCCAGCCGCGCGGCCTGCGCCACTGCGTCCGCCGCCACCAGTTCGTCCCTTTCCCACCTGTTGCGGAGGGCCCGCTCGGGGTCACTGACCCCCGCTGCGGCGATGCTGGCACGCGGCAGCCGGGCGATCTGCTGGGCGCGGAACTCGGCAGTGGGCACCAGCACCACCAGCTGCCGTACCGATCCGACGACCGGTGCCACCAACTCCGGTCGCAGCCCCCAGCCTTCGGCCACCAGCCGGCGGCCGGGCACCAGTGCGCTGAGGTCGTCGAGCACCCACGCGAAGCGGCGGGGAAAACCTGCCAGTGTCTCGGCAGCCATTCGGGCTGGCTCGGTGCGTACCCAGGTCGTCTCCGGATCGGGGCCGGCCGGCGGTTCGCCGTGCCGGACCCGGTCTGCGATGCGCCGGTCGTCGTGCCCTCGGGCGTCGTGCCGGTCGTAGAGGTATGCCGTCAGACCGAACCGTATGGCCAGGTTGACGGCCACTGTCGATTTACCGGCCCATTGCCCGCCGCCGATCCAGAGGGCCCGGCGCGCGGTGGCGGTCGCATCGAAATCCATGCCTCGATGTTGGTTGCCGACCACTCCAAGATCAAGTCTTGTTCTCGCCCGCCACCCTGTGATGAAGTGAGGGAAGACGCAGGTCCGCCCGGTCAGACCTCGTGGACCTCGATGACCCGGGTCGTCGGTGCGGCTTCGCCGAGCGCGGCGCGCAGCGCGGCCCGTTCCGGATCGACGAGGAACGACTCGTAGCCGGCGCGGGCGTCGAACCGGATCACGTGCACCTCGGTCTGCCCGTCGGTGCCACGCAGCCGCCGTTCCAGCTGGCCGCCGTGCCGCCCGAGAAAGGCCAGCACGGCGTCCTCGTAGCGTTGCCCGGCGGCCTCGGCCCCGGATGCGTACTCGACCAGCGCGACGAGAGTGAGCATGGCGGCCACGCTACCCAGCGATGCCGACGGCCTTCGCGCTCGCCTCCCAGAGTCGGGCGGCGAGCCGCGGGTCGCTGGCCTTGCGGTACGGCCGACGCGGGCGACGGTCGGCGTAGAAGCCGCCGTTGGTCAGCCGGGATCGGTCCTGGTTGGCCAGCCACACCAGGGTCTCGGCGCCCTTCTCCGGGCTGCGGAACGGCATGAACCGCATGCCGAACGCGACCAGCCTGCTGTCGTTGCCGAACCGGGTGCGCACCACCCCGGGGTGGAAGCAGTACGCGGACATCTCCGGCCAGCGTCGGGCCGCCTCGGCGGTGAACAGGATGTTCGCCTGCTTGCTGGTGCCGTACGCGCCGATCGGCCGATAGCCGCGCAGCGGTGCGTTCAGGTCGTCCGGGTCGAGCGCGCCGAAGCGGTGCGCACCGGAGGCGGTCACCACGACCCGGCCCACCCGGTCGGCGAGCAGGTTGGTCAGCAGGAACGGGGCCAGGTGGTTGGCCTGGATCGACATCTCGAAGCCGTCGACGGTGGTGAGTGGTTGCAGCGCGATTGCACCGGCGTTGTTGGCGAGCACGTCGATCCGGTCGTACGCGGCCCGTAGCTGCTCGGCGAGCCGGCGCACGTCGTCCAGGACCGCGAAGTCGGCTCGGAACAACTCCGGACGCTCGCCCGAGTTCTCCCGTACCCGTTCCGCTGCGGCCTGGAGGCGCGCCGGGTCCCGCCCGACCAGCACAACCTGGTCACCGCGGCAGGCCAGCTGCACGGCGGCAGCCAACCCGATGCCGGAGCTTGCCCCGGTCACCACCACCAGCCGACGCCCAGTGAGATCTTCCACAGGTCCATTCACCCCGGTCATGGCGCGAGGTTACCGTGGCGTCACAACGCCCTTTGGGATCGTTAAGTTCTCAACTCTGTCGTCAGGTGGCGTCGGCATGCCCGCCGGACGCTGGAAGGAGCGCATCCATGGCCGCAGTCGGTCGCCCCCGCAGGTCCTGCCTCGCCGTGCCGGGTTCCAGCGTCAAGATGCTCGGCAAGGCGCAGGGCCTTCCGGCCGACCAGGTCTTCCTCGACCTGGAGGACGCCGTCGCCCCGCTGGCCAAGCCGGACGCGCGCAAGAACATCGTGGCCGCGCTCAACGAGGGGGACTGGGCCGGGAAGACCCGCGTGGTCCGCGTCAACGACCTGACCACCCCGTGGACCTACCGGGACGTCATCGACGTCGTCGAGGGCGCCGGCGCGAACCTGGACTGCATCATGCTGCCGAAGGTGCAGACGGCCGCCCAGGTGCAGTGGCTGGACCTGACGCTCACCCAGATCGAGAAGACGCTCGGCCTGGAGGTCGGCCGGATCGGCATCGAGGCGCAGATCGAGAACGCCGCCGGGCTGGTCAACGTGGACGCGATCGCCGCCGCCTCGCCGCGCGTGGAGACCATCATCTTCGGCCCGGCCGACTTCATGGCGTCGATCAACATGAAGTCCCTGGTGGTCGGCGCGCTGATCCCGGACTACCCGGGCGACCCGTACCACTACATCCTCATGCGGATCCTGATGGCCGCCCGGATGCACGACAAGCAGGCCATCGACGGCCCCTTCCTGCAGATCCGGGACGTCGACGGGTTCCGCGAGGTGGCCAAGCGCTCGGCGGCGCTGGGCTTCGACGGCAAGTGGGTGCTGCACCCGGGTCAGATCGACGCCGCCAACGAGGTCTACCAGCCGGCGCAGGCCGACTACGACCACGCCGAGCTGATCCTCGACGCGTACGAGCACTACACCTCGGAAGCCGGCGGCAAGCTGGGCGCCGTGATGCTCGGCGACGAGATGATCGATGAGGCGTCCCGCAAGATGGCGCTCGTGGTCGCCGCGAAGGGCCGGGCCGCCGGAATGAGCCGTACCTCGTCGTTCACCCCACCGGCCGAGTGAACCGCCGAGCCGCCCCCGGGTCGCACCCGGGGGCGGCTCGCCGAACTCAGTAGTTGCCGCTCTCGTAGCTGGACGTGTCCTGGTTCGCGGCCCAGACGATGAAGATCACGATGACGATGGTGGCCAGCACCGCCAGCGCGGTGGCGACCCAGCCGACGATGATGCCGGCGGTGGCGAAGCCCTCGCCGCCCTCACCACGCTCCTTGATCTGCTTACGGGACACGTGGCCGAGGATCGCGCCGATCGCGCCGATGTAGCCACCGAGGCCGTACGCGCAGAGGCCGAGGGCGCCGATGATCGAGACGACCATCGCGGCGATGGCCAGGCCGTTCTGCTTCGGTGCGGGCGGGTACCCGTAACCCGGGTAGCCAGGCGGCGGGTAACCGGGCGTGGCCGCGTACGGGCCGGGCTGGGTCGGTATCTGCGGCGCGCCGCCCGCGTACGGACTGGTCGGCGCGTACGGGTCGGTCGGCGCGTATGGGTTGACTTCGATCGGCTGGGTGGGTGCCGGTTGACTGCTCACCGGGAGGGTGGGGTCACCGGACTGCTGTCCCGACCACGCCGGGTCGTGCCAGCCGCCAGAGGGCGGGGGGTTGGTCATGCGATCTCTCCGTCAGGTCGGGTGCGCCGTCAGGGTAGCCAGGAGTGACCAAAACCGTTGACCCCGCTCCCGGGTGCCGCGTTGCTTCGGGCCGGTCGTAACGGGCAGGATCTCGACATGGCATTCGACGCGCGCGCCGCGGACCGCTCCGGCAGCCGACCCAGACGGGACGTCAGCCGCCCGGGCGGGGCCCGACGTGCCCGCGCGGCCGCGCCGGCAGGCGGCCCTGGCCCCGACGAGCCGGTCGCGCTGGCCGACCCGGTGACCATGCGGCTCGACGGGCGGGTCGCCCTCGTGACCGGCGCGGGCAGCCCGGACGGCATCGGGTACGCGACCGCGCGCCGACTCGCCGACCTGGGTGCCCGGGTGGCCATCGTCTCCACCACCCGGCGCATCCACGAACGCGCTGGCGAGCTGGGGGTGACCGGCTTCGTCGCGGACCTGACCGACGAGTCGGAGGTCGGCGCGCTGGCCGACGCGGTCGCCGAGCAGTTGGGCGACGTCGAGGTGCTGGTCAACAACGCCGGCCTGGCCAGCCGGGCCAGCCAGGGAGTGCTGCGGCCGGTCGCGCAGCTGACCTACGACGAGTGGCGCGGCGAGATCGACCGCAACCTGTCCACGGCGTTCCTGTGCAGTCGGGCGTTCATCGGGGGGATGGCCGAGCGGGGCTGGGGTCGGATCGTCAACCTGTCGGCCACCGCCGGCCCCGTCAACGCGCTGCCCACCGAGGCCGCGTACGCCGCGGCGAAGGCCGGCGTCGTCGGGCTGACCCGGGCGTTGGCGATGGAGATGATCGCCGACGGCGTGACCGTCAACGCGGTCGCACCGGGCACCATCTACACCGCCGCGTCCACGATGGCCGAGATCAAGCAAGGGCTTGGCACGCCGGTGGGTCGACCGGGCACTCCGGACGAGGTCGCGGCGGCGATCAGCTTCCTCTGCTCGCCGGCCGCCTCGTACATCACCGGCCAGATGCTGGTGGTGGACGGCGGCAACAGCGTCCGCGAGGCCCGGTTCCGCTGACCAGCGGCCTGAGTGTGGCGGCGGTCAGTAGCCGCCGTTGTCGCCGGTGTTGCCCAGGGCCACGAGGGCCAGCCAGCCGCAGCACGCCAGCAGGGTGAGCCCGGTGAAGACGTAGCCGAGGATCAGCCCCCAGGTGGCGAGCTGGTCACCTTCCTCGCCGCTGGTGCGGATCTGCCGCTTGGCCACGTGGCCGAGGACGGCACCGGCCGGCGGAAAGGCGAAGGCGAACACCAGCGACAGGATCGCGAGCACGTTGGTGCCCCGACCTGGCCCGGAGGGCGGCGGGCCGTACTGACCGTAGGGGCCCTGCGGGGGGTACGGCGGCTGCTGACTCCAGTGCCCCGACTGGTGCGGCCCCTGCTGCCCGTACGGCGACGGATCGTCCGCAGGTGGCCCGTACGGTGAGCGTTCCGCCGGCAGCTCGAACGCCGGCTGGTCCGATTGTGGCGCGTACGGCGGCTGGCCGGCCGGCGGCGGCGCATACGGCGACTGGTCCCGGGGCGGCTCGTAGGGTGACGGTGGCTGCTCGTCTGACGGTGGTCCCGACGGCGGTGGGTAGCTCACAGCTGTCCTCCTCCTGCCGGTGCCGGAAAAGTCCCTCTTGCCGGACGCTACCCGCAGCGGTGAACCTTTTCACAGCGGTTGTGTGGACTGGTCACCTTGGCCTCGTCGGCTCCGGAGACCGATACTGACCCAGCGTTCAGTTACCCACGAGTAGTGCGCGGATCCCCGGAGGCTGTGATGGCTCGACTCGCCCAGACGCCCGGCCTGACCGATGTGCAACAGTCGATCCTGGAGACCGTTCGGGACTTCGCCGACAAGGAGATCATTCCGCACGCCCAGCGGCTGGAGCACGCCGACGAGTACCCCACCGACATCCTCGACGGCATGCGTGAGATGGGCCTGTTCGGCCTCACCATCGACGAGGAGTTCGGCGGCCTGGGCGAGTCGCTGCTGACCTACGCGCTGGTGGTGGAGCAACTGTCCCGGGGCTGGATGTCGATCTCCGGCATCGTCAACACCCACTTCATCGTGGCGTACCTGATCTCCCAACACGGCTCGGCCGAGCAGAAGGCCCGCCTCCTGCCGAAGATGGCCACCGGCGAGGTGCGCGGAGCGTTCTCCATGTCCGAGCCGGAGACCGGCTCCGACGTCTCGGCGATCAAGTCCCGTGCCGTCCGCGACGGCGACAACTACGTGCTCAACGGCCAGAAGATGTGGCTGACCAACGGGGCGTACTCCTCGGTGGTGGCCACCCTGGTCAAGACCGACACCGGCGCCGAGTCGGTCTACGGCAACATGAGCACCTTCCTGCTGGAGAAGGAGCCGGGCTTCGGCGAGACCGCCCCCGGCCTCACCATCCCCGGCAAGATCGAAAAGATGGGCTACAAGGGCGTCGAGACCACCGAGATGGTCCTCGACGGGGTGACAGTGCCCGACTCCGCGATCCTGGGTGGCGCCGACAAGGTGGGCCGAGGCTTCTACCAGATGATGGACGGCATCGAGGTGGGCCGGGTCAACGTGGCCGCCCGCGCCTGCGGCATCTCCATCCGCGCCTTCGAGCTGGCGGTCAGCTACGCCCAGCAGCGCAAGACGTTCGGCCAGCCGCTCGCCAAGCACCAGGCGATCGCCTTCAAGCTCGCCGAGATGGGTACGAAGATCGAGGCCGCGCACGCCCTCATGGTCAACGCCGCACGCCTCAAGGACGCCGGCCAGCGCAACGACGTCGAGGCCGGAATGGCCAAGCTGCTCGCCTCCGAATACTGCGCCGAGGTCGTCCAGGAGGCGTTCCGCATCCACGGCGGCTACGGCTACTCCAAGGAGTACGAGATCGAGCGGCTGATGCGGGAGGCCCCGTTCCTGCTCATCGGCGAGGGCACCTCGGAGATCCAGAAGACCATCATCTCCCGGGGCCTGCTCAAGGAGTACAAGCTCTGACCCGCGCCTGCTGATTCGGTGGCCCGTGGCCCGTGGCCCGGTCGGTCTGTCCGCGTCGTCGGTCGACAGCGTGATGACTGTGAGGCATCAATATGACTCAGAGGCATCACGCTCTCCGGCGAGGTCGTCCGCGCCGACGGGCGCGTCGTCCCTGGTGCTCGCCGGCTCTCCTGCCAGGTCTTGCGGTCGGAACCGGTACTCCTCGATTGCGGCGATCAGCCGATCCTCCGGCACCGCCGTGTCCCTGCCGCCGACCACCGGGGCGGGTTGCAGCGACCGCCAGACCGCGGGCCGCAGTCGCACACCGTCGAGCCGACCATCGCGCCGGTGCGGGCTGACCCGGTCGATGTTCGTCCAGTCGAGGACGTGCCGGCCGTGCCGGATCGCGCTGGGGGTCAACGCGAGCTGACCCGTGAACCGCACCTGCGCGTACGCCGTCCGAGCCAGCCACGCCGCGACACCGACGGCGACCACCGGGCGGGCGATGTCGACCCAGAGGCCTTGTTCGGGCAGGGTGGCCAGCAGAGCCGCGCCGATCACGGTCAGGGTGACCCACTCTGCCGCCAGATCGACCCAGCCGGCGAGCGACCGGCGTGCCACCAGGCCGGGTTCGACAGTGTCCAGGCCGGTGACCCGCTCCCGCCAGTGCAGCTGCCCGTCCCGCCGTGGCCACCACCGTCCGGTCAACCAGCGAACGCCGATGCTCAGCCACACGGCCACGCTCACCGCGGATGAGCCGACCGGAGGCACCTGGAGCAGACCGCCAGTGATCAACACCGCCGCTGTCGCCGCGACCGTCAGCGCAAGGAACCGGCGCGGCCACAGCCCGTCGTCCAGCGAGGGCACGCGGCTCAGCCGCAAGAAGGGCACAACCAGACGATAGGGCCCCGGCCGGGTTGTCAAGCGAGGCGGGTGAGGCCGGCGGCGGCGCGTTCGACGATGAGACAGCGGTCTTCGACGTAGTCCATGCCGGCCTCCTCGGCGATCCGCCGCGCCTCGGCCGAGACGATGCCCAGTTGCAGCCAGACCGCCGGGGCACCAATGGCCGCCGCGTCCCGGACCACCTGCACGGCGTCGGCCGCCGGCCGGAACACGTCCACCAGGTCGACCGGGTGCGGGATGTCGGCCAGCGACTTGTACGCCCGCTCCCCGAACAGTTCGTCGACAGTCGGGTTGACCGGGATGATGCGCCAGCCGTGCTGCTGCATCTGCAACGGCACGCCGTGCGCGGCCTTCAACGGGTCGCGGGACGCACCCACGACGGCGATCACGGCGGAGTCGGCGAGGATCTGCGAAGCGGTACGCACCCGCCGACTGTAGCTCTGAGCCGACTAGAGCAGAGTCAACTGCTCCGCAGCCGGCGGTGGCGGCGGCTCGGGCAGGCTGCGGTTGTCGCCCCGCTCGCCGCGGTGCAGCCCGTGCCGGCGTGCCGCGATCCGCACCCGGGCGGTCAACTCCCGCTGGTACGCCTGCGGGGCGTACGCACCGGCCCGGTAGAGCTCGCGATAGCGGGGCACGAGGTGCGGGTGCTCCCGGGCGAGCCAGTGCGCGTACCACTCCCGGGCGCCGGAACGCAGGTGCAGGGGCAGGGCGGTCACGCTGGTCGCGCCGGCTGCGGCGATCGCCGACACGGTGGTGTCGATCGACTCGTCGCTGTCGCTCAGGCCAGGCAGGATCGGGGCCATCAGCACCCCGACGGAGAAGCCGGCGTCGGCGAGCGCCCGGACCGCGTCCAGCCGGCGGCGAGGATGTGGCGTGCCCGGCTCGACGGAACGCCAGAGCTGCTCGTCGACGAACCCCACCGAGAAGGAGATGCCCACTGTGGTGACCTCGGCGGCCTGACGCAGCAGGGGCAGGTCGCGAAGGATCAGCGTGCCCTTGGTGAGGATCGAGAACGGGTTGGCGAAGTCCCGCAGGGCCGCGATGATCTGCGGCATCAGCCGGTAGCGGCCCTCGGCCCGCTGGTAGCAGTCGACGTTGGTGCCCATCGCCACGTGCGCGCCCCGCCACTTCGGCGCGGCCAACTCGCGCCGGACCAACTCACCGGCGTTGACCTTGACGATCACCTTCCGGTCGAAGTCCGCACCGGCATCGAGATCGAGATAAGTGTGAGTATTTCTCGCGAAGCAGTAAACACAAGCATGAGAACAGCCACGGTACGGGTTGATGGTCCACTCGAACGGAACGCGGGACTGCCCGGGCACGCGGTTGAGGATGGACTTGGCCTGCACCTCGTAGAAGGTCATCCCGGCGAACTCGGGGGTGTCGAAGGTGCGGGCAATGGCGCCGGGCAGCGCCAGCGGCAGGGGTGGCGTCGCTGGCGCTGCCCGCTCGGGGTCTCCCTCGACCGGGGGAGCGGTGAGGTTGTCCCAGCGCATGGCCACTATTCGAACACGCGTACGAGTGGAGTGCAAGTGACCCGCCGTACACCGGTGGTCGTTCGGGTGGTCGGAGAGGGGAGGATGGACAGCATGGAGACGTCGACCTTCGTCTACGACGGGGACTGCGCGTTCTGCACGCAGTGCGCCGAGTTCATTGCGCGCCGGATCCCCACTGGTGCGCGGGTGGTGCCCTGGCAGTTCACCGACCTGGACGCGCTCGGTCTGACAGTGGCCGAGTGCGAGGAGGCCGTGCAGTGGGTCGGGGCGGACGGCGCACGGGCCGCCGGTCCGGATGCCATCGCGAAGCTGCTCGCCGACAGTGGCCCGGTCTGGCGGATCGCCGGGGCGGGCCTGCGGTTCCCGCCGGTGCGCGCCGGGGCCTGGCCGGTGTACCGCTGGGTGGCGCGTAACCGGCACCGCCTGCCGGGCGGCACGGCGGCCTGCGCACTGCCGCAGGAAGCCCGTGAACGGCTCTACGGCCCGGCGGGGCGCCCGACGACCGGGGCCTGATCGCCGAGCGGCGCTGGGTCCGAGCTGGCGCCGACGGGATCCTGGTCCGGCAGTGTGTCGACGTCCGTCGAGGTCGGTGCGGGGCTGCCACGGCCGATGAGTCGGCGGGCCCAGACCAGCGGGCGGACCCGCTCCAGCGGCAGGAAGCTGGTCATCGCGGCCAGGTGTGGCGCGAACGAGATCGTGATGGTCGCGATGGTGACCACGTGGAACGAGTAGAAGAAGCCGACCATGGCGTGTCGCCAGCGGGGTGGCAGGAAGAAGACCACCGGGCTGAGCAGCTCGAACGCCACGATGCCGAACTGGGCGACGATCAGCAGGTACGGCACCTGGGCGATCAGGTCCGCCAGGTCCGTGCCGCGCCGGATGATCGCGCGGGCGAGGACCGAGCCGGTCAGCCAGTCCAGCCCGCCGAAGCGCAGCTTGGCAAAGGCGGCCAGGAAGTACGTGCAGATCACCGCGATCTGGGTGACGCGGAGGGCCCAGCCGCCAGCCTCGGTGCGGGTGGTGTCGCCGTGTCGGGCCCGGCCGGCGGTGGGCAGCACGGCCAGCGCGATGAGCAGCCCGAACCGGTCGTGGTCGACCTTCCCGTAGCTCATCGCGATGATCATCCACTCCAGGTACAGCGCGCAGACCGCCCAGCCGAGCAGGCGGGGTGCCCGGCCGGTCGCGGCGAGGAGTGCGAGCGCCAGCAACGACCAGAAGATCACCGTCACCAACGTCTCGGTTGGCGTCGGCAGGGGGAGCAGGCGTCCGATCAGGAGCGGCCGGTAGAGGTCGCCGGGCACGCTGACGCGGGTGCGCACCCAGGGAGTGAAGATCACCAGGTCGGCGGCGACGAAGAGGTAGATCACGGTCCGGAAGGCGGCCACCCGGCCCCGGGGCACGGCCTCGGTCAACCAGCGGGTCATCGGGTTGCCTGCCAGCGGACGACGGTCTGGTCGGTGTGCTGCCCGGTCGGTCGACCGGCGCGGATGCCGTGCCAGCGGATGACGATGCGGACCTCGACCAGCGCTGGGGCGTCGGGGTGTCGTTCGGCGTACGCGTCGGCGACCTCGGTGAGCAGCGTCGGGTCGGCGGCGTAGCGGGCCTGCTGACCCTCGATCTCGGCGCGACGGATGCCGGTCGCGTCCTGGTTGAGGTCGATAACGGCTCCGGAGCTGTTCACCCCCTCGACGCGGGTGTCCGGTGCGGGTGCGTTCGGCGGATTCGAGGTGGAGTACATCCGGAACGGGCCGAACGGGAAGTCGTCGTCGCTGCCCCAGAAGGTGCCGACGATCAGCAGGGCGAGGCCGAGTGCGGTCGCGCCGAGCCGGGTCACGCGCCCGCGGGTGGTCAGGGTCTCCATCGGGTCGTGACGATACGGGATGTACCGGCTGCCCCGGGTCCCACCGGCGGTCACTCCGGCCTGCCCAGGAAGGTGATCATGCGCGCGCCTCCGGGTACGACGAAGGCCGGGCCCGAACCGGGCCCGGCCTCGCGTGTCGCCGTGGGCGACTCAGTGGTTGTGCTCGGCCAGCTGCTTACGGACGTCGTCCATGTCCAGCGCCTCGACCTGCTCGATCAGGTTCTCGAGTGCGGACTCGGGAAGTGCGCCCGGCTGGGCGAAGACGATGACGCCGTCGCGGATCGCCATGATCGTCGGGATCGACCGGATGTCGAACTTGGCGCCCAGCTCCTGCTGGGCCTCCGTGTCGACCTTGCCGAACACGATGTTCTGGTGCTTTTCCGAGGAGCGCTCGTAGACCGGGGCGAACCGCTTGCACGGACCACACCAGTCGGCCCAGAAGTCGACCAGGACGATGCCGTCGTTGCCGGTCACCTCGTCGAAGTTCGCCGAGGTCAGCTCAACGGTTGCCATTGCACTCTCCGATCACCGCGGTTTGTCTACGTCCCGTAGAACCAGGGCTGACCGTATCGAATTCCCGGGCGGTGGGGCACGAAACGTCCTCCGTGCTGGCGGGGGGCCCGAGGGTCATCGACCCACGTCTGTCTTTCCCGGCCTGCGGAACGCAAATGCATGACGCACTTGCGTGACCAGCGGTGATGGGAGCGTTTCCAGGGAGATCCACCCGATTGAGCAGTACGAATCGGTAACTTGAGCCTTGACAAGCAGGTATCCGGCCTGCGGAGATCGCTGATCAACCTCCGGATCGTCACCGAGAGTAGTGTTACAAAAAGATAAATGTGACGCCGATCTCTGTCGAACCTACGCTGTCGTAGGGCACACTTCTCGGCATCAGAGCGTGGGCGGCGGGTGCCGGGGAGGGCCCCGCCGCTCATTGCGTCTCCCCCCGTTTTGAGTGACCGGTGTGACTTTTCCGCCGACGTCGCGCCCCGCCGGTCGCCTTAACCTTCGGTAAGGCATGCTGTGCCGAACTCCATCGCCACCCGTCGAAGGGGACCAGCATGCAGTTCGGCCGCTACTACGAGGAGTTCGAGGTCGGCGCGGTCTACCGGCACTGGCCGGGCAAGACCGTCACCGAGTACGACGATCACCTCTTCTGCCTGCTCACCATGAACCACCATCCGCTGCACATGGACGCGCACTACGCCGAGACGGCCAGCCAGTTCAAGCGCAACGTGGTGGTCGGCAACTACATCTACTCCCTGCTGCTCGGCATGTCGGTGCCCGACGTCAGCGGGAAGGCGATCGCCAACCTGGAGGTCGAGTCGCTGCGGCACGTCGCGCCGACCTTCCACGGCGACACGATCTACGGCGAGACCACGGTGCTGGACAAGCGTGAGTCGGGTTCCAAGCCCGACCGGGGCGTGGTGTCGGTGGAGACCCGCGGCTACAACCAGGACGGCACGATGGTCTGCGTCTTCCGGCGCAAGGTCATGGTCCCCAAACGGGAGTACGCGGCCAGCGCCGTGCCCGAGGGAGTGGATCCGGAGCGGCCCAGCTTCCCCGAGCCTCGCTGAGCGTCGCCGCGAGTCGGTCGCAGCCAGCCTCCGGGCTCCTTCCCCCGCAGCGGGTTCTGCCGGGGAAGGGGCCCTGTTCCCATTACGGGGCATATGCTGGCGATGGAGGTTTCGATGAGCCACTCCGTCGCCGGAGAGCCGCCCTCTGCCGGCCGCCGAGCCGCACCCTTGACCACAGCTGTCTATTCCGCCGCCGAGTGGGACCTGCTCACCGGTCTGCCCGGCCGGGTTCTCGTGGCCGCGGTGGCCCCGGGGCCGGGCCGCACGGAACGCGGTGTCCTGGCGGGACTGGCCGGCCTGGATGCCGTTGCCGCGGGCCGGGCCTCCGACAGCGATCTGGTCCGCGCGGTGGTCGCCGCGATCTACGCCCGTCACGACGGCGCCCCGCAGCCCGTCGAGCGGCTCACCGATCTGGTGGACCTGCTCGCGGCCTGCCGGGCGGCGAGCCGGGTGCTGGGGCGGCGCGCCGACCCCGCCGACTCGGCCGCGTACCGCCAGTGGGTGCAGTCGGTCGCGGCCCGCGTCTGCGGCGCGGTGCCCAGCCCCGGCGAACGCCGGGCGGAGCACCCGATCAGCCCGGCGGACCGGCGCTTCTTGGACCGGCTCGGCGCCGCGCTCGGACTGGGCTGACCGGCAGGTCGTCGCGCCGAGCGCAGACGTGGTCCGTACCCTCTGATGACCGTGACCGACGACCAGCTTGAGGTGGGTGTGGGCCCCTGGCCGGGAACCCCACCGGACGACCCCCGTTACGACCCGCAGTTGCTGGCGGAGGGGGACCGGCGCAACGTCGTCGACCGCTACCGCTACTGGCGCCACGAGGCGATCGTCGCCGACCTGGACGGGCACCGGCACGGCTTCCACGTCGCGATCGAGAACTGGCAGCACGACTTCAACATCGGCACGGTGGTCCGCAACGCCAACGCGTTCAACGCCGCCGAGGTGCACATCGTCGGACGGCGACGGTGGAACCGGCGCGGCGCGATGGTGACCGATCGCTACCAGCACGTGCGCCATCACGAGACGATCGAGGAGTTCGTGGCCTGGGCGGGCGAGCGCCGGCTGCCGGTGTTCGGCATCGACAACCTGCCGGGCTCGCGCCCGTTGGAGACCGGCACCCTGCCCCGGGACTGCGTGCTGCTGTTCGGCCAGGAGGGCCCGGGGCTCTCCGCGCCGGCCCGCGCCGCGTGCGACCAGCTCTACTCCATCGCCCAGTACGGCTCGACCAGGTCGATCAACGCGGGCGTGGCCAGCGGTATCGCGATGCACGCCTGGATTCGTGCCCACGCCGGCCCGCCGCCGGACTGACCCGCGCCCGGGTGCCGAATCGGACGTTCCCGCTTGACGAGCCGGCGGTACCGGAGAACGGTGGGGATGTGAGTGTCGCGGTGAGTTGTCCGAGATGCGGGGGCCCGGTAAGGGCGCCGGATCTGATGCACACCGACTCGAGGTGTCTGCGCTGCGGCCCGGTGCCGCCCCTGCACGTGCCCGAGCACATCGGAGCGGAGATCGTGGCGAGCGTGGTGGAACGGATCACCGCGACCGCGGCTCCGCCGGGAACGCCGCTGTGGTGCCCGTGGCCGCTGCCGCCCGGCTGGACCCTCACCGGGGTGGCGTACGCCGGGGACGACCGGACGGGAGTGCGGGCGACAGCGGTGGCCTGCGCGGGCCCGGCGCCGCTCGGTGGTGGTCCGGCCGACCTGGTCTTCGTGGCCGAGGAGCCGGGTGTCGGCCTGGGCACGCGACTCGCCGGACTGGCCGGGCCGGACCCGGGACCGGAACTGGTGGACGCGTTGACCGACCCGGGGCCGGGTCACCCCGACCACGTTGGGCAGGCCAGGATCAGGGTCGCCGGGCATCCGACTCCACTGTGGTTGGTGAATTCTCCAACGGATCGAAGCGCGTACGCCGGCGAAGCTCGGGGAATGTGGCTCCATGCGATAGCCTGGCCGGCGAGTGCGGGTCACCTGCTCGCGGAAGACGTCGTCCTACACGACCTGACCGAGTGGACTCCCCCCGAGCTCGTGTATGGCGCACCGTCCCCGCACTTACCTGGGAGAGCCTGACAAGTCTCCCGGTTTGACGGAGAACGGACGCAGATATTCACTGTACGACGCCACACTGATACTCTGGGTGCCGCTGCGGTAATGGGACCCGGCGCCGCGCGAGAGGATGGCCCGCCATGGTCAAGAAGGTCCTCACCTGGGCCGGAATCGCATTCTTGATCTTCTTCGTCGCCTACCGGCCAAACTCTGCGGCGGATGTGTTCAAGTCACTCGGCGGCGGCGTCATGGACATCGCCCAAGGGTTCGGCGACTTCTTCACCAGTCTCGTCGCCTAGCAGCCGATGGGCAGCCCCTCCGGTCCACCCTTCGACCCGGACGACCCCGACCGGGAACGCCGCGAGCGTGACACCGAGCCGATCCCGAGGATCGGGCCCGATGACGGCCCGGGATACGGGGCCGGTCCCGGCCTGTCCGACGGTCCGTCCCTTTCGGACGACGTCGGCTATGGCGACGGGCCCGGCTATGCCGGCCAGGGCCGCTCCGGTCGAGGGTGGATCCGTGATCCGGAGGCGAGCTACCAGCCGCCGCAGATCTCCGAGGACGAGCTGGCCGGGTTGCGCGCCGACGCGACCGGTTCGACTCCCCGGCGGGTGCTGCCACTGGAAGACGAGCCCAGTTCGCTGGTTGCCCGCTACCTCTTCCCCACCGAGCGCTACCGGGGTGAGTGGAAGCGGCACTGGATCCACCTCACCAACCCGCTGCTGATCGGCGTCGCGGCGACCTTCGTGCTCGGCTACCTCTCCGGCTTCCTCGCCGGGCAGGACGTCGGTGCGCTGACCACCATCGCCGTGCTGCTCTGGTTCGCGGTGATGGGCTGGGTGGCGTGGAAGGTCGCCGACTGGTGGTATGACCGTTTCATCCTGACCAACAAGCGGGTCATGGTGGTCAACGGCATCGTCACCCGCAAGGTGGCCATGATGCCGCTGGTCCGGGTCACCGACATGAAGTACGAGCAGACCCCCACCGGCCGAGCGCTCAACTACGGCACCTTCGTGCTGGAGTCCGCCGGCCAGGAGCAGGCGCTCCGCGAGATCAAGAACCTGCCCAACCCGAACGAGCTCTACCTGCGCGTCGTCGAGGAGATGTACGAGCCGCAGGCAGTCGAGGCGCGGCTCGGCAAGGAAGCCGACGAGGCCAAGGCCGACGACGGGGCGTGAAGGTTTTCGACCGAACATCGGAGTAAGTGCGCACCTTTCGTCATGGACCGGAACGCCTCTGACGTGGCACTCTGCCAGGACGACTGGGGTGTGGAGGTGGGCGGTGGCGAGCAAGGACTCGTTGGAGGAGCAGTTCCGCGAGTTCGTCGCGGCCCGCTCCGCCGCGCTCCTACGCACCGCTTATCTGCTCACCGGAGACTGGGCCACTGCCGAGGACCTGCTCCAGACGGCACTGACCAAGACCTACCTCGCGTGGAAGCGGCTCGGTGGGATCGAGGCGGTCGAGCCGTACGCCCGCCGTGTGATGGTCAACACGTCGACGAGCTGGTGGCGGCGCCGCTGGCACGGCGAACGCCCGACCGAGGTGCTGCCCGAACGCGCCGGTGTCGACGAGATCGAGCAGCAGCTCGACCGTGACCTGCTGTGGCGGCACCTCAGGGAGTTGCCCAACCGGCAGCGGGCGGTGCTGGTGCTGCGCTACTACGAGGACATGTCGGAGGCGCAGACCGCCGCGATGCTGGACATCTCACCGGGCACGGTGAAGAGCCAGGCGTCGCGAGCCCTGGCCACGCTGCGCCGACGGTTGGGAGCCGACGCAGCGGAGCTCGCCGCCGCTGCCGGCATCGCCGGCCGGCAAGCATCACCGGCTGCCGACGGTCGTCCGGCCGCTGCCGGCGCCCCCCGACGTGGCGTCCCGGCCGGGCAGCACCCGACCACCGGTGCCGCCGCGACGCGCCGACCCCGGCAGGCGGAAGGCCGAGCCGTTCCCCGCCCTGCCGCGCCCCGACCGGTCGCTCCGCGTCCGATCGGCCCGCCGGTCGTGCTGCCCACCGCCCCGGCGGCCGTGCCCGTCGGCACGGGCTCCGGGGAGCAGCAGTGAGCGGATTCCCGGGCCGGTCCGACAACCTGACGGACGGCCCGCGGCGTTCTAACCAGGTGCGGCCTGACGAGTTGGAAGGTGCGGTGCGGGAGACCCTCTCGCACCAGGTCGCCCTTGCCCGCCCCCTCGCAGCCGACCCGGCGGGTCAGGCGATCCGCCGCGCGAACCGGATCCGTCGCCGGCGTACCGCAACAGGCCTCGCCCTCGCGGCGGCCGTCACCGTGCTGCTGAGCGCCGGGATGGCCC
Organism: Micromonospora sp. C81; assembly: GCF_018070425.1. NCBI lineage: Bacteria > Bacillati > Actinomycetota > Actinomycetes > Micromonosporales > Micromonosporaceae > Micromonospora > Micromonospora sp. C81. The sequence goes on along the minus strand of NZ_JAGPXS010000024.1, from coordinate 52,940 downwards.
AGCTCGGTGCCGAGACCAGGCGGGACGGCGCGCCCATCGTGGTGATCGGTGATCCGGACCCGTCCAGCCGGCCGATCCCGACGGTCAGCGCCCCGGGCCCCGGCCCCTCGCCGGGAACGTCCGCGTCCCTGCTGGTGAGCGAGACGCTGGTCAGCGCCGATGGGAAGCGGCTGGTGCTACCCGACGTCGGGCCGGCCGAACACGCCCAGCTCCTGCCCGGCGGTACCGGTTGGTTGGTGGTCGGCACGGCGAGCACCGCCGGCCGATCCCTCTGGGTGGTGCAGAACGACGGCCTGGTGCAGGTCCTGCTGGCCGGGGCAGGCCCCATCGTCCTGGCACCGGACAGCCGCCAGGTCGCCTGGCGTGACGGCAGCGACCTGCTGGTGGCGGGGGTGGTGGGCACCCAGCTCATCGGCGCGGTACGCACGCCCGCGCCCGCGGACGCCCAGCCCGTCCGGTTCGTCGGTGACAACGTGCTGGTCCGACTCGACCCCGCCAGCGCCGGCCACACCCTCTGGCGGCCCGGCGCCGGGCCGCTGCCCGCGACCGTCGACCGACAGACCCTCCACGTCTACGGCGCGCTGCCCGACGGGCGGCTGGTCGGCCAGATCGCCGCAACCGACCCGGGCGGGACCTGCCTGGCCGTGCTCGACCCGACGCGTCACCTGACCCCGGTGGACTCCGGCTGCGGGCCGGACCTCAGCGAGGACGGCGTCGGCGGAGTCTCCGCCGACGGACGGTGGCTGCTGGTGAACGGACGGGTGGGCAAGGCCGACCGTGCCCTCCTGGTCGACCTGCGGCAACTCGGGCCGGTCACGACCGCCGTTCCGGCCGGACCGCCGATGACCGGCACGATCGTCTGGAACAACGACTCCCACGCCTCCTACCTCGACGAGGCCGGTGCACTGGTCCGGGTCGACCCCGCCCGGGTACGGGCAGGAGAGTCCGCCAACCCCGAGCCGGTGCCCGGCCTGCCCGCCGGGGAGCGGCCGGTCCTGGTGAGCAGCTTCTGACGCCGTCGGGATGACCTTCGCGAGGCGGGCTCGGCTATCCCTGGGTAGCGTCGTGCGGTGACCTCGCGTACCGGCGCCGCCCCGCGGATCGACCTGCACACCCACTCGACGGCCAGCGACGGCACGCTGACCCCGGCGGAGCTGGTCCGCGCGGCCGCCCAGGCCGGGCTGGACGTGCTGGCGATCACCGACCACGACACCACCGCCGGCTGGGTGCCGGCCGTCGGCGCGCTGCCGCCGGGACTACGCCTGGTCCGGGGGGCGGAGTTGTCCTGCCGCTGGTCCGGCACCGAGCCGGCGGTGCCGCTGCACCTGCTGGCGTACCTGTTCGACCCGGACCACCCGGAACTGGTCGCCGAGCTGGCCCGGGTGCGGGCCGCCCGGGAAGATCGCGGAGAACGGATCGTCGCGCTGTTGCGCGCCGACGGCATCGACGTGAGCTGGCCGGACATCCTGGCCGGAGCGGGCGGCGGCACTGTGGGCCGGCCGCACATCGCCCAGGCACTGATCCGGGTCGGCCTGGTCGGCAGCACCCGGGAGGCGTTCGGCCCGGACTGGCTGGGCGAGCGGTACCGGTTGCCCAAGGACGACATCGACGTGTTCCGGGCGATCCGGCTGGTGCGGTCGGCCGGCGGTGTGCCGGTCTTCGCCCATCCCCGGGCCACCCGACGCGGCCGGGTGGTGCCCGACGAGTTGATCGCCGAGCTGGCCGCCGCCGGGTTGGCCGGGCTCGAGGCCGACCACGAGGACCACAGCCCGGCCGAGCGTGCGCACGTGCGGGCGCTCGCCGCCGACCTGGGCCTCCTCGTCACCGGCTCCTCGGATTTCCACGGCACGCACAAGACCGTCCAGCTCGGCGAGTTCAGCACCAGCGTCGAGGCGTACGAGCGGATCGTCGCCGAAGGCGTGACCGAGGTCGCTTCCGGCTGATCCCCATTTTGGGGAATCTCGGCGCGGCTAGGTTGATCACGTGGATCTGAAGCTGTTTGGCGAGGTTTTCGTGACCCTGCTGGTGATCACCGACCCGCCGGGCATGATGCCGATCTTCCTGGCGTTGACCGGCCCGCTGCCCGCCCGCGACCGTAACCGGGCGGCCTGGCAGGCCGTCACGCTGGCGTTGGGCGTGATCGTGGTCTTCGCGGTGGCGGGGCAGACCCTGCTGGACTACCTGCACGTGGACCTGCCGGCGTTGCAGGCGGCCGGTGGGCTGCTGCTCGTACTCGTCGCCCTGGAGTTGCTGACCGGCAAGACCGACGGCCCGAGCTCGGAAGCCACCTCCAACATCGCCCTGGTGCCGCTGGGCACCCCGCTGCTGGCCGGCCCCGGTGCCATCGTGGCCACCATGCTCTTCGTCCAGCAGGCCGACGGGTTGGCCGACTTCACCGCGATCGCCGTGGCGATCCTCGCCGTGATGCTCGCGGTCTGGATCGTCCTCCGCTTCTCCGGCGGCATCGTGAAGATCCTGCGTCCCGGCGGGATCGAGGTGCTGACCAGGATCGCCGGTCTGCTGCTGGCCGCGATCGCCGTGCAGCTCATCGCCGACGCGGTGTTCGCCTTCGTCACGCAGTACGTCAACATGACCTGACCGGCACACCAGCGGTGTCGGGGGTGGGTGGCAGGATCGCAGGCGTGCGACGATCCTCCTCAGCGGGACGGCCGGCGGCCGGTGGCCGGGCTCCCCAACAACGCGCCGGCGGTGCCGAGCAGCTCGGCTTCGAGGGCATGCCGGAGCGCCTGTTCGTCTGCACACCGAGCAAACTCGGCGCTTTCGCGGACTGCCCACGCCGCTACCGCTACTCCTACGTCGACCGGCCGACGCCACCCAAGGGCGCGCCGTGGGCGCACAACTCGCTGGGCGCCAGTGTGCACACCGCCCTGAAGAACTGGTATGCGTTGCCCGCCGACCGGCGTCGCCCCGAGGCGTTGGCCACCCTGCTCAAGGGCACCTGGGTCCGCGAGGGCTACCGCGACGACGAGCAGGAGCGGGCCGCCTACCGGCGGGCGTTGGGCTGGTTGGAGGCGTACGTCGAGACGCTGGAGGCCGACTCCGACCCGCTCGGTGTGGAGCGGGTGGTGGCGGTCAAGACCGCCGTGCTGGCGTTCAACGGTCGCGCCGACCGGATCGACTCCCGGCCCGGGCCAGAGGGGCCGGAGCTGGTCATCGTCGACTACAAGACCGGTCGCAGCGGGCTGGACACCGACGACGCGCGCGGTTCGCAGGCGTTGGCGCTCTACGCGTACGCGGCCGAGCGGGTGTTCCGGCGGCCGTGCCGTCGGGTGGAGCTGCACCACCTGCCGACCGGCACGGTCGCCGGCCACGACCACACCGTCGAGTCGCTGGCCCGGCAGTTGACCCGCGCGGAGGAGACGGCCCGCGACATCATGACCGCCGAACGGGCGGTCGCGGACGGCGCCGACGCGGACGAGGCGTTCCCGGTGGCACCCGGCCCGCGCTGCGGCTGGTGTGACTTCCGGCGGCACTGCCCGATCGGCGCGCAGGTGCCCGGCAAGGAACCATGGGCGGCCGTGGACCGGCACACCGACAGCTGAATCCCGGCGGCGGACGCCGGGTCAGCCGGCCAACGTGGTGGCAGCGTGACGCGCGGCCCGCTCCTTGGCGGCCAGAATCAACGGCCCCTCCAGATAGCGACGGGGCACGGCAGCGAACGCGAGCCGCAGGGCGCGCACGGACAGGTCCGCCGACAGGGCGGTGGTGGGCAGGCCCAGCCCGCCGTACATCCGACGAGCCCACCCCGGCAGCAGTCCGAACGCGGTGCCGGCGATCCCCAGGTACGCCCACCGCGGCGGGCCGAGGTTGAGCCCCAACCGGGCTGGCAGGCTGAGCTTCCACGGAAACGGCGGGGCGGTCAGGAAGATCGCCGTCTCGGCGGCCTCCCGGGTCATCCGCAGCTCCCGCCGTACGGCGCGGTAGTACTCCGCGACCTCGGCCGCAGTGCCCGGGACGGTGGCCGGGTCCAGGCCGACCAGAGCGGCGGACCGGCGCTGCTCGGTGTAATAGCCGTCCACCTCCTCGTCGGTGAGCGGCAGCCCGGCCCGCCGGGCCGTGCTGAGGAACGACTCGACCTCGGTGACGTGCACCCAGCGCAGCAGGTCCGGCTCGTCGATCCGGAACTCCTCGCCGGTGAGCGGATCGGTGGCCCGCAGCCGGTCGTGCAGCCGGCGCAGCCGGGCCCCGGCCGTCTCCGCCTCGGCGGTGGTCCCGTAGACGGTGGTCTCGACGTAGGTGGCGGTGCGGGCCAGGCGGCCCCAGGCGTCGGCGCGGTAGTTGCTGTTCTGCGCCACCCCGGCCATCGCCCGAGGATGCAACGCCTGGAGGTAGAGCGAGCGCAGGCCCGCGACGATCAGGATCGGCTCCTCGTGCACCTTCCACGTGACCGAACCCGGACCGAAGAGGCCGAGGTCATCGGAGTCCACCGTCCAAGAGTGCCACGGTCACCCCGACCTCGTCGGGCACGTCCCGTCGGTGCCGGCGGGTCAGACGTCGGCGGGTCGGACGTCGGCGGGTCGGACGTCGGCGGGTTGGACGTCGGCGGGTTGGACGTCGAGTGGTCAGACGTCGGCGGAGCGACGAGCCCGGCAGCCCGGGCAGAGACCCCAGAAGGTCACCTCCGCCTCGTCCACCTCGAACCCGTGCGACACGCTCGGCTCCAGACACGGCGCGCTGCCCACCGCGCAGTCGATGTCGGCGATCTCGCCGCAGCCCCGGCAGACCACGTGGTGGTGGTTGTCGCCGACGCGCGCCTCGTAACGCGCGGGACTGCCGGCCGGCTCGATCCGGCGGGACAACCCGGCCCGGGACAGGGCACCCAGCACGTCGTAGACCGCCTGGGTGGACACCGAGTCGAGGCGTTCACGGACCCGCCGGGTGATCTCGTCGACCTCCAGGTGACCGCCACCGTCGAGCACGTCGAGCACCGCGAGGCGTGGCCGCGTGACACGCAGGCCCTTCGATCGCAGCAGCTCCTCGGCACCGGACATTGGCCAATGACAGCACGCGCGACCAGCATCGACAACCGTCGCCGGGCCCGGGTGGCCACCGACACAGCGCGGCAAGATCGTGCTCACGACCCGGGATGGTGAACCCGATGGTCGCGTCGCACGTGTCTCCGGTCGAGAGCCTCGGGACGATCGGCGGACCGTACGCTGACCAACCCCTGACCGTGATCCACCTGGAGGATTCGATGTTCGAGGAGATCCTGGGTCTACCGGCACACGTCCTGGTGGTCCACGCGGTCGTCGTGTTCGTGCCGCTGCTGGCGGTGCTGGCCATCGCGTACGTCGGTCTGCCACGGTGGCGGCACCGCCTGGACTGGGCCCTGGGTCTCCTTGCCGTGGTCGCACCGGTGACCGCCTTCGTGGCCGTCAAGTCGGGAGAGGTGTTCACCGACGCGCTGGTCGCCCGGGGTTTCCAGGGGCAGATCCTCGATCAGATCTTCGAGCACTCCCGCTACGGCGACATCCTGTTCCGCATCGTCGTGCCGCTGGGAATCGGGGCCATCCTGCTGCTGGTCGTCACCAGCGGGCACCCCCGGGTGCCGCAGCTGCCGGCGCTGGTCACCCCGGTGCTGGCGGTGGCGGTCGTGGCGCTGTCCATCGCCGCCCTGGTCTACGTCTACCTGACCGGGCACAGCGGCGCCGAGGCCGTCTGGGGCACCACTCTCTGACCTGCTCTGCCCGCCGCTCTAGAAGATGACCCGCGAGCAGAGCAGGCAGAACAGGACCACCAGCACCACAGCGGCCGCCGCGCCGAAACCGTAGGTGACGCGCTGCGAGCGCTGCTCGGCCGCGTCCAGGTCGGCCATGTCCTGCGGTGGCAGCCGCCGCGGCGGTGCCGGCTGAAGGTGTACGGGTGGACGCCAGCCACTCGGCGGCGGCACGCTCGGCGGCGGCCCGGCGTACCCGCTCTGGGGTGGGCCGGTTGGCACGCTCTGCGGTGGGTTGGTGGGGCCGCTCTGCGGTGGGTTGGTGGGGCCGCCCGGCGGTGTGGCGGGGGGATGGTTCGGCACCGCGTCGGCACCGGTGCCGGGCCGTCGCCAGTAGTCGTCCGGGGTGCTGCCACCGCTGGGGGTCGTCACGCCGTCCGACGCTACCAACGTGGGGAGCGGGCGGGTCGTTTCTCACCGGCGTGCCACCGTCGGCGACAGTGCCCAGGAGCAGAGGGTCAACGACGTGGGGGAGGCACCGGGTTGCGCTAGTCTTGCCGCTCGTGAGCACCGAGGACCCCGGCAAGCAGGGCGTACGCGACGACGACGACCGCACCGTCGACCTGAGCGAAGACTTCGTGGTGCTGCCCGAGCAGACCTCCGACGACACCGACCGTGGCTGGGGCGAGCGGTCGGGTGGCAACGATGACTGGCTGCTCGCCGAACGCCCTCCGCACTGGGAGTGACCCCGCTGGTGCGGTGAGCGCTCAACCGCGTACGACGATGGCGAATCGAGTGCCCTCGGGGAGCCCGACGGCGCGTTTCGCCTGGTCGGGGCGTAGCGCCAGGTAGAGCGCCGAGGACCCGTCGGTCGCGTCGGCGCCCAGCACGTCAAGCACCAGCACCGCGGGCGCGAGCAACGTCGCCTCGGTGCCCGCCCCACCCGGTGTCGCGGCGAGCAGGTCGACCCGGGTCCCCGGGCGGGCCACCGCCAGCGCGGCCGGCTCGGCCAACCGGACCGGCACCCCGACAGCGCCACTGGGCAGCGGCAGCGGGCTGGTCCTCCCGCTCCCGGTGGTCGTGCCGTCCCGGCCAGTGCTGCCGTCTCCGGCGGTGCCGCTTCCGGTGGTCGAGCTGTCTCCGGCGGCTGCTCCGGTTGGCGGTGGCCCGGCTGTGTCGCTGTCGCCGGTGGACCCTGCCCCACCGGGGTCGGTCGGCCCGCCCTCGTCGGACCGCCCGGCCGTGCCGTCGGCCCCCGTCGGCGCACGGGATGGCTCGGCCGTCGGCGGGCAACTGGTCGGGGTGTGCAGAATGGCAGCGGCCAGGCCGAGCAATATGGCGACCAGACCGGCCCGGAGCAGGGTGCGCCCGCCGGGCAGGGTGAGCCGGCGCAGCGGACGCAACGCCCGCGCGGAATCTGGGTCGCCCATCGTTGGTGCCGCCTCCCGTCCGAGGACGTCGCAGCGACACCCTCGGCGGCAGGTTAGGCCGTTCCAACCGCAGTTGGTCGGCCCTCGGCCGGCGCCTGTGGATAACCGGCCGGCCTGTGGACAACGCCCACCGGCCGGCCCGATTTGCTATGGCAGCGGCCTTGATCGACTCGACTTCAAGGAAGTCGGGGTGTCAGGGCAGCCGGGACAGGCCGGTTTCCGTAAACCCGAGTGGATCACGGGTCAGGCCGCCGGCTCAGGCCGACGGGTCAAGCCGCCGGACTCAGGCCGCCGGACTCAGGCCGACGGGGTCAGGACGCGGAGCTGGCCGCCGGGGACTTGCCGCCGCTCGACCCACCCGACGACGAGCCGCCAGAGGACCCACCAGAGGACCCACCGGACGACGAACCCGAACCCGAAGACGACCCGGAACCCGAGGACGACCCCGAACCGGAAGACGACCCCGACGAGGAGGAACCGGACGACCCCGAGCCCTCGCCGGAGGACGACTCGGACTTGCCGGGCTTGGTGGCCGTGCCGCCGGCCGTCGTCTCGGAGCCGGACGCCCGCGAGTCGGTGCGGTAGAAGCCCGAGCCCTTGAAGACGATGCCGACCGAGTTGAAGACCTTGCGCAGCCGCCCCTGACACGCCGGGCACTCGGTCAGCGGCTCGTCAGAGAAGGACTGCACCGCCTCGAGCTGCTCACCGCACGTGGTGCAGGCGTACTGGTACGTGGGCACGTTCTCCTCCGGATCTGGGCTCAGCCAGTTGGCACTCGACCTATTCGAGTGCCAATGGTGCGTCATCCGGCCCGGGTTCGTCCAGCGGACGTGTGGGGCGCGACACCATGCGCCGCACCCGGGCCGCCGTCAAGCGTACGCACTCCGTCGGCGGGTGTGACGACCGCGCGGACAAGCCGGTCGTGTGCCTCGGCCGGCAGCGCCTCGACCAGTTCCCCGTCGTGCAGAGGCACCACGGTCAGCGTCGACCCGGGCACCCGGGCGAGCGCGCGGTCGTACGAGCCGCCGCCGCGTCCGAGTCGCCGGCCGTGGTGGTCGACGGCGAGAGCCGGTACGACCACCAGTTCCGCGTCCGCCACGGCGGTCACCCCGAGGCGGGCGCCGGTCGGCTCCCGCATACCCCGACCGGCGGCGACCAGGTCCTCGGGTCCGGTATATGCCGCCCAGTCCAGATCGAGGTCGTCGAGGAGCACGGGCAGCAGCAGTTGGGCGTCGGTGGGCAACGCCGCCCGCAGTGCGTCCGGCAGGTCTGTGCCGCCCGGTTCGGAGCCGACCGGCACGTACGCCGTCATCGTGCGCGGGCGCAGTCTGCGTACCAGGGCGACCAGCTCGGCCTGCACGCGCCCGGCGGCGGCGGCCCGGGCGGGGCCGGGCAGCGAGCGGCGGCGGGCGAGCAGGTCGGCGCGGGCTTCCCGCTTCGCGGTACGGGTCACTTCCGCTTCATAAGAAAATTCCGGCACGCAACACTCCTGACGCAACGCCTCTCCCACGGTTGCACTGTGTCAGCATCGCAAGCAACGGAGGCGGAACTTCCGGGGGGACCGAGTGACGCTACGCGGGCGGTTGACAGCAGCCTTCCTCGTGGTGGTGCTCGGGCCGGTCCTGCTCGGCGCGCTGTTCGTCGCCTCCACGCTCGCGGCCGTCGACCGCAGCCGCTCCACCGAGCGCCTGGCGGTGGCGGCGTCCACAGTGCGTACCTCGGTCGACGCCCTCTGCCAGCAGCTGCGGGCCACCGCCGACGCGGTGGCGCTCACCGCCGAGCCGGCCGTCGGCGCCGCCCAACTGGTCGGTCGAGGTCTGGCCGCCGCGGTGCTGATCACCGACCTGACCGGCGAGGTCAGCTACGTCTCGCCGGACGCGCCGCCGACCCCGTGGCGGGACTGCTCCGGCGCGACCACCGGTTTGGCCAGTCCCGTCCGGGCGCTGGCCGCCCACGTCGACCTGCGCGACCGCGCCGGCACGCTGCGGGGCACTGTGACCGCCGCGCAACTGGTCGACCCGGCCTTCGTGGCCCGGCTGGCGGCGGTGACCGGGGTGGCGGTCACCCTGCTCGACAGCGGAGCGAGCGCCGCGCGGGTCACCCACACCACAGAGTCCCGGGAGGTACGCGACGCGGTGCTGGCCGCCGCCAGCACCGTCGAGGGCGAGCGGGTCACCGAAACCACCGAGGGCCGGTACGTGCGGAGGATCGGGCCGTCCGACGCGCAGCCGCTGCCACTGGTGCTCTCCGTGCCCAGTGAACGGCCGCCGGGGCTGCACGCCACGCTGGTGGGGGTGGTCGTGCTGGCCGGGCTGCTCGCCGTGCTGACCGCCTGGCGGCTGGCCCGGGTGACCACCCGGCCGCTGGTGGAGCTGGCCGGTGCGGTGGACCGGGTGGCCCAGGGTGACCTGACCGCCCGCGTGCCGGTCCGCAGCCGCGACGAGCTGGGTCGACTGGCCGCCGCGTTCAACCGGATGACCCGGGAGACCGGCTCCTACGTCGCGGCGTTGACCAGCAACCGCGACCAGCTCCGCGGGCACCTCGCCGTGCTGGGCGACACCCTGGCCAGCACGCACGACCTGCAACGCATCCTGCGGGTGATCCTGCACAGCGCCATCGGCGCGACCGGGGCGCGCGCCGGCGCGGTGCTGCTGGTGGAGGCGGGCGGGGTTCTTGTCGCACAGTGCACCGAAGGGCTGGACGGGCGGTGGCCGGAGGGCGACACGGACGGGTCGTCGACGCTTCGGGTGCCGGTGGGGGTCGGTGTGGTCGGCGCGGTCGCCGCCACCGGGGAACCACAGCGGGGCAGGATGGAGCCGACCGAGGTTCCGTCGGGTGAGCCGCGCTGCCGCACGTACGTCGCGGTGCCGTTCGCGGCCCCGGGTGGAGGCGCCGCAGCCACCCTCGGCGGGTCCGGCGACGAGGCCGGCGCGGCGGCGGCACTCGGCGTGCTGGCCCTGTACGACCGGCTGGGCGCCGACGAGTTCGACGACGACGACCTGGTCACCCTGCGCACCTTCGCCGGCCACGCGGCCGTGGCGGTGGACAACGTGCGGGTGCACGAGGAGGCGCAGCGGCTCTCGCTCACCGACCCGCTCACCGGGCTGTGGAACTACCGCTACCTGCGCGAGTCGATCCGGCGGGAGGTGGAACGGGCCAGCCGGTTCGGGCGGATGCTCAGCATCCTCGCGATGGACCTCGACCGCTTCAAGGACGTCAACGACACGTACGGGCACGCTGCGGGGGACACCGTGCTGGCCGAGTTCGCCCGGCGGGTGCGCGGCGAGATCCGCGAGGTCGACCTGGCCTTCCGGCAGGGCGGTGAAGAGTTCGTGCTGCTGCTGCCGGAGACCGACGCGCGGGGCGCGGCGATCGTGGCCGAGCGACTCGGCGCGGCGGTTCGCGAGACGCCGATCGCCGTCGAGGCGTACGCCGGGCCGGTCCTGGTGACCGTGTCGGTGGGCATCGCCGTCTACCCGGACAACGGCAGCACCGGGCGGGAGGTGCTGGAGGCCGCCGACGACGCGCTCTACGCGGCCAAGGCGGCCGGCCGTGACACGTACCGGGTCGCCGAGGTGCGCCCGGACGTGCCGACGAGGGAGATACCGGTGCTCGCCTGCGCGGTCAGTCCACCCGACGGGCTGCCGCGCGCCGGTCAACCCGCACAGGTCATCCGGGAGCCGGGCGGGCCCGCCCGGTCGGAGCCGGCTGTGGGCGTACCGGAATCATCTGCGGCGCACGCGCGGCCGGAACCGGCCGGCGACGGCCCGGACAGCGCGACCGGCGGGGCGCGGGCCGGCCCGGACGCCGCGCGGCCGGGGCCGGGTGGCGGCGCGTCTTCTGGGCCACACCCGCCGCGACAGAGCCGTGGCCGATAGTCTCGCGGCATGTCGGAGCACTCAGCGAACCCCTCATCGACGGTCGCCGCAACTGGCCGTCCCCTGGCGGTCAAGGCCGTCATCCCGGCCGCCGGACTGGCCACCCGGTTCCTGCCAGCCACCAAGGCGGTGCCCAAGGAGCTGCTGCCGGTGGTGGATCGGCCGGTTCTGCAGTACATCGTCGAGGAGGCCACCCAGGCCGGCATCGGTGACGTGTTGCTGATCACCGGTCGGGGTAAGACGTCGATGGTGGACCACTTCGACCGTCGCCCAGACCTGGAGACCAGGCTGGAGGAGAAGGGTGACACCGAGCGGCTGGCCGCGGTGCGTCGCCCCAGTGAGCTGGCCGAGATCTACACCGTCCGGCAGCCCGAGCAGCTCGGGCTCGGCCACGCCGTCGGGTACGCCGAGTCGCACGTCGGCGACCAGCCCTTCGCGGTGCTGCTCGGCGACGAGTTCGTCAAGCCGTCGGAGCCGCTGCTGCCGGCGATGCTGGAGCTTCAGGCCCGCACGGGCGGTGTGGTGCTCGCCTTCTTCGAGGTCGACCCGGCCGAGACCAAGCGGTACGGCATCGCCTCCGTCGAACCCGCCGAGTCGGAGCTGACCGACATCGGTGAGGTCGTCAAGGTGACCGGGATGGTGGAGAAGCCGCAGCCGGAGGACGCGCCCAGCAACCTCGCGGTGCTCGGCCGCTACGTGTTGCCGGGCAAGATCTTCGACGCGATCCGGCGGACCAAGCCGGGCAGCGGCGGCGAGATCCAGCTGACCGACGCGATGGAGTTGCTGCGCACCGAGGGCACCCCGGTGCACGCGATCGTCTACCGGGGCACCCGCTACGACACCGGCATGCCGCTGGGCTACCTGCAGACGGTGGTGCAGATCGCCGCCGAACGCGAGGACCTGGGCAAAGAGTTCCGCTCGTGGCTGGCCGACTTCGTCAAGGCCGACGCGGCGGGCGGATCTGGTACATGACCGCGACGGCCGACGCCGAGGCGGCCGCGAACGAGTTGACGCCGCTCGCCGACTACCTGGGCAGCGTGCTGCGCAGGTTACGCGCGCTGCCGCCACTCGACCTCGAACTCACCCAGGCGCACGGCAACGTCCTCGCCGAGGACGTCGTCGCGCCGCACGCCTTCCCGGCCTTCGACCAGGCTGCCGTGGACGGCTACGCGGCCCGCTGGGAGGACATTTCCGGAGGGGGTCGGGGCCCGAGCTACGTCCCGGCCCCCTCCGGCACGCCCGGCGGCCGGACCATCCGGCTCAACGTGGTGGGCGATCTGGGTGCCGCGAGCTGGCGGCCGGTCCGGCTCACCCCGGGTTCGTGCTTCTCGGTGGCCGCCGGAGCGCCGCTGCCGGTCGCTGCGGACGTGGTGGTTCCGGTGGAGTGGACCGACCAGGGCATGGCCGCTGTGGAGATCTTCCGCACCCCCAAACGGGGGTACGGGGTACGCCGAGCCGGTGAGGAACTGCCCGTCGGCACTCTGCTCGCCCGCGCCGGCACGTACGTCTCGCCGGCCCTGGTCGCTGTCTTCGCCGCCACCGGCATCGGGCACGTGGTGGTCCGGCCCAGCCCACGGGTGGTCATCGTGGCCACCGGCGACGAACTGGTCGACGTGGGTCGGGGCAGTCAGCCCGGGCAGGTGGTGGACGCGAACTCGCACGCGTTGACCGCCGCCGCGGCCGAGGTGGGCGCACTGGCGTACCGGGTGGGGATCTGCGACGACGACCCGGAGGGGCTGCGGGGGCTGCTGGAGGACCAGACCCTGCGCGCCGACCTGATCATCACCACCGGGGGCACCGGCACCGGCCCCGGAGACATGGTGCGCCGGATCCTGTCCCGCCGCGAGGGCGGCCGGGCCGGGCCGGTCACGTTCACCGACGTGGCGCTCTATCCCGGCACCGCGCTCGGGTTCGGCACCGTCGGCGCCGAGGAGGTGCCGGTGGTCTGCCTGCCCGGCGACCCGGGCGCCGCGCTGATCGGTTTCGAGGTGCTGGCCCGCCCCGCCATCCAACTGCTCGCCGGCGCCGAGCCGGTGTTCCGACCCAGCGTGCGGGCGCACCTGCTGGAGACCGTGTCGTCGCCGACGGGGCTGCGCGAGTTCCGGCCGGCGCACGTCGCCGAGCGACGCGGCGGTGGATACACGGTCCAGCCTCTCAGCGGTGGGCCGTTCACGCTCTCCGGGCTGGCCGAGGCGAACGGCCTGCTGGTGCTCGGCGAGCGGGTCACCACGGCCGCCGCCGGTTCCACGGTGGACGTCCTGCTGTTGGACCGCCGCCGGTGACGGTGACCCGGTCGATCCGCCGGCTGGCCACTCGGGCGCTGCGCGGTCATCGGGTCCACGCGGTGGGTCCACTTGCGCGCGACACGGTCCCGCGCGGGAGACTGTGCGGGTGAGTCTCTTCGGACCCCCGCGGGCACCGGGCTGGCCGGTGGAGTTGGCGGACGGCCCGGTGTTGCTGCGGCCCTATCGGCGCTCCGACGCGGCGGCATGGTCGGAGATACGGCGGGCCAACCGGGCCTGGCTGGCACCCTGGGAATCATCGCTGCCCGGCGCCTGGGACGACCTCAACTCGCCGGCCGCGTTCCGCTGGGTGCACCGTGACCAGCGTCGCTCCGCCCGTGAGGGTGAGGGAATGCCGTTCGCGGTCTGTCTGCGCGAGGCCGACCGGGACCGTCTGGTCGGGCACATCAACGTCGGCAGCATCGTGCGGCGGGCGCTCTGCTCCGGCTACGTCGGTTACTGGGTGGATGCCCGGGTCGCCGGCCGAGGTGTGATCCCGACGGCGCTCGCGCTCGCCGTGGACCACGCGTTCGGCCCGGGCGGGCTGCACCGGGTGGAGGTCAACATCCGTCCGGAGAACCGGCCGTCCCGGCGGGTGGTGGAGAAACTGGGCTTCCGCGAGGAGTCGTACCACGTGCGCTACATGCACATCGACGGCGCTTGGCGTGACCACATCGGATACGCGATGACGAGCGAGGAGATCGCCGCCGAGGGCGGCCTGTTGGCCCGCTGGCACCGGGTACGCGCCAACGCCCGCTGAGTCGTCCCACGGGCGGGATCGGCGCGGCGCGGTGGCATCCCGGTCGGCGCGCCGTAACCTCAAGTAACTGCAAGCTGCGGCAAGCGCTCCCCGGCCGGACGATCCACGCACCAAGGCGCGATCGGTGGAAGATCCTGCGGTCCGGTGGCGGTTGCGACGAATTCGGTGACGGGAGGGGTGAGGGTGCCGACCTCGGTGCTCCTCGCCGTCCTCGCCGCCGCCGGCCTGCTCGCCCTGGCCCCGGCGCTGGTCCGCCGGTACGACGCCACCGAGCGGCTGGTGGCGGAGCGGGCGCAGTCGACGGCGCGGGTGCTCCAGCGCCGCCGACGGCGCCGCACTGTGCCCGGACGGCAACCTGTCCACCCACCGCGCTCGCTGGTCGTCACCCTCAGTGAGAATGCGACTACGGGGGTGTTGGGTGCGCCGGTCTCCGCGCCCCCGGCCGCCCGCCGCTCCGGTCGGCTGCGCGCCGTGCCACCCGCACCCAAGCGGTCCCGTCGCCGCCCGCCGCCGCGCCGACAGCACACCCCCGCCGTGTACCGCCGCAGGCGGGTGCTCGCCGCGCTGCTGCTCCTCAACGTCGTCGAGCTCGTCGGCGTGCTGTTCGTCAGCCCCGGCTTCTGGATCGGCTTCTCGGTCACCTTCCTGCTCCTGGCCACGTACGTCGTCCACCTGCGCGGTCAGGCCCTCGCTGGGCGTCGTCGCCGCCGCGCCCGGGCCCGCGAGGCGGCCTGGTTGGCCGCCCGGCAGGCCGAGGTGCGCCGGGAACAGGCCCGCCGGGCAGCGGCCCGCCGGGAGGCGCAACGCCGCCTGGCCGCCCAACGCGAGGGGGTACGCCGAGCCGCGATGGGCCTGGACCGCCCGGGAGACCTGCCGGCGGCAGTCAACGGCGGGTCGGTCTCGTACCGGCGCTCGGGCGGCCTACGCGGACGCCCCTACGAGGCCGGCCGCGGCGCCTGATCCGGCGACGGCCGGGCGTGGTCTGGCCGCGCGTGGCCTGGCCTCGTCGGGCGTGGCCTGGCGTGGCCGGGCGTGGCCTGGTCGGGCGTGGCCTGGCCTGGCGTGGTCGGGCGTGGCCGGGTTTGGCGTGGCCTGGCGTGGCCTGGCCCGACTCGGCCTGGTTCGGTCGTGCTCCCGGCTTGATCGACTCGGGTTTCTGGAAGTCGGGGTGTCGTGGCGTCCCGGATGCCCCGATTTTCGGGAAGGCGAGTGGATCAAGCCGGAGGGTCGGAGCGCCGCGCCGGGGGCGGATTCGCGGTGAGGACCGACGACCTGTTAGCCTTGCTGCCGGCCCGCCCGGTGTAAGCCGGGTGGGACCGAAGCCGGCTCGCCGGTGGGGGGCTGTGGCGCAGACTGGTAGCGCACCTCGTTCGCATCGAGGGGGTCAGGGGTTCAAATCCCCTCAGCTCCACCACGAAACAGCAGGTCAAACGGTGGGTTCTCGTTCAACGGGAACCCACCGTTGATCGTTTGACCGCCGGACAGAGCCCCAGACCGTGGCATGGGGCTATGTCGAACGACGCCGCGCCTGGGCCAGGCCCAACTCGAGGGTCAGCTCCACCTCCCGCGCCTCCCCGGCGGCGAGCCGCTGCACGATCCGCAGCCGAGTCTCATCCGCGAACGACCGGAACAGGGCCACGGCTGGGGTCAGCCCGGCCACGACATTCGCGGTCACGCACTCTCCGTCATTTCATCGCTTTGGTTGGTCAAGCATCTGGATCCGTTTGCGGAGGCTGTCGGGACGGTCAGGTCATCGCCTGGGCGGCGACCTGACCGTCATCGTGAGCGGTCTGAGTGGTCAGGGTCGGCGCAGTGGTGCGAGCGCGTCGGCCCAGGCGGTCACCTCGGTGAAGAGTTGGTGGAGCGTGGTGTTGTGGCGGCCGTCGGGGGTGAACGTGGTGAAGCCGGCGAAGTCGGTGGCGAGTGACAGGCTGACCTGGGTGCGTACGCCGGCGAGTTGAAGACCTGCCGTGATGAGGCGCAGGTGTTCGGCCGCGCGGGCGCCGCCGACGTTGCTGCCGTAGGAGACGAAGCCCACCGCCTTGTTGTTCCACTCGCCGTAGAGGTAGTCGATGGCGTTCTTCAACGCCGCGGGGATCGATCGGTTGTACTCCGGGGTGACGAAGACGTATCCGTCGAACTCTGCGATCTTGTTGCTCCACTTCCTTGTGTGTGCGTGGGAGTAGGAGCCGAGTAGCGGTGACTGGGGCTCGTCGAAGATCGGCAGACCGTAGTCCTCGATGTCCACCAACTCGACATCGATGCCGTCGTGCTGGCCGCCCTGCTCAGCTACCCACTCGGCCACTTGGTGACCGACCCGGCCGGGCCGGGTACTGCCGAGGATGATCCCGATGTTCGTCATGCGTCGTCCGTTCCTGCTGATCCGAGGATTACTGACGGTCGAGAACTTGTGTTGCGCGAATCAGTACCTCCATCCGACACGCGCTTCACTGCCGTTGCTGACGCCGACGTCCGGATCGCAGCGCGGCGTCGAGGCCGTTCAGCCGCAGCACACTTGCGCCGCGTAGGTGCGCCAGGTCCACACTGCCGTCGCCCTCGTATCTGAGAAACGTCACCTGTTCGGTCCATTCCAGGCGGGTTCCGTCCGTTTCGGCGTCGAGCCGAACGGTGACCAGGGAGGTCCATCGCAGTTCGCCGTCGACGACGGCCTCGTAGCCGTAGACGATCCGGTGGATGCCCGCGATATCGATGTATCGCGACCGGTACTCCAGCCGTTCGGGCGCGGTGTCCAGCCCGGTGTAGGTGCTGCGCGCCGTCTCGCCTCCGCCCACCCGGAAGTCGTGTTCGTAGGAGGCCTCGCTGCCGGGGAGACGAAACCACCGCCGCCTGATCGCGGTGTCGGCAAACGCGGTGAAGACCTCGCCCGGTGGCACGTCGAGGTGCCGCGAGATCGTGAAGGTGTCGTGCCGGACCATGCTGTCCTCCCGCTGTCACGACCACGAAGGGGTGGCCGCACGTCAGTTACGATCAGTAAGAAACGTGCGCCCACGGGTTTTAGTCCGGCTCTCCGATACGCACTTAAAAGTCAGCTACTGACGCATGAGGAACAAAGCCATGACGCACTTGCGTGGTGCCGAACTCGCGCAGCGCGGGGTCGCGCCGGACTGCGTCCAGACGATCGAGCTTGTCCGCGACGTGCTGGCGCGGGTGGGCGACAAGTGGACGCTGCTGACCATTACGGTCCTGG
This sequence comes from Micromonospora sp. C81, assembly GCF_018070425.1. Lineage (NCBI taxonomy): Bacteria > Bacillati > Actinomycetota > Actinomycetes > Micromonosporales > Micromonosporaceae > Micromonospora > Micromonospora sp. C81. Next base: position 35,705 of record NZ_JAGPXS010000024.1, on the reverse strand, counting down.
CGTCCGGCCCGCTGCGCTTCACCGCGCTGCACGAGCAGGTCGCCGGCATCTCCCAGCGGATGCTCAGCCAGACACTGCGCGCCCTCACCCGCGACGGGTTGGTGACCAGGACCGCGTACCCGGAAGTACCTCCGAGGGTTGAATATGCCCTGACACCGCTCGGCCGCTCACTGAGCGAGGCCGTGGACGGACTCGTGCACTGGGTTCGTAGCCACCAGGGCGACATCGTCCGCAACCGCGACGATTTCGACCAGACACCGGCCGCGAAGACAACCGCCTCGCCCCACGCATAGCCGCGACCTGTCATTCGCGACCGCCGCATCGCGAATCCAGTCGACCGTTCCCCCGTACCGGCCGCGGTCGGCCGCTCGGCGTTGACCGGTGAGCGACACCGACGCCGATCCACTCGATCGGCTGCACGCCGCCGACCCTTTGCGCGTTGGTGGTAAGCGCCGCTCGGGCCTGCTCGGACAGGCAGCCAGCCTCTCGTTCGCATCGAGGGGGTCAGGGGTTCAAATCCCCTCAGCTCCACCAGCACGACGTACTACCTGGGGAAACCCGCCGACCAAGATCGGCGGGCACAGATCCGGCACAAATCAGCGGGAATTCGAGGCCTTCGGGCCTCGTTTTCGTTTGGCGCTCGAGTCGCGCAGAGCCCCGCTGATGATGTTGCGGCGCGGGTCCTTCTTCGGCCACCAGTGGACGTAGGTTTCCAGCGTGATCCGCAGGCTGGAGTGCCGCAGCGCGTTCTGCACGTCGGTGGGATCGGCACCCGAGGTGATCAGGCGGGTGGCGAAGTAGTGCCGCAGAGAGTGGAAGGTGCCCTCATCGGGCCAACCGGCCGCGTCGCGTCAGGTCCGCCGCGAGGGTGACACTGAGCGCCTAGGCGCACTCACATGCCGAGAACAGCGCATCGTCGGCTGCAAGCGCACTCCGCCCATCATCGTGGCGGAGTCAGACATCAGCCCAGCCGCACGATCAGTCGTCCAGTTCGACAGTCGCATTGTCCTCGATGTCCACCACGTCGGGGTCCCGGCGCAGAGTTCGAACCTGAGCATCAGTCATGTCAGCGGAGAAGCTGTTGATGAAGTCGAACACTCTGCGCGGGGAGACCCCGGCTCGCGCGGCGACGGTAAGCGGATCACCGCTGCAACGAACGAGGACTATGTACTCACCATCGACGCGCCGTTCCTGTGGAGCACGGAAATGCGGTGCAAGCCGATCGGGGTCGGGCTCGATGCGATCGATGTCGGAGTCTTCGGAAAGTGCCGGGACCCCGGCCCTCGGCGACTGTTCCAACTGCAGACCGGTCAGCCTGGCGCCGAATCCCCAAGAGGCGCCGATGCGGTACAACTGGTTGGGCGAAAGCTGGTGCCGACTGAGTATTTGATAGGGATCGGTTCCCGGCTTGACGATGACGAGGTAGTCGTTCTCAGCGGAGCGCCTCGCATATAGTGCCTCCAACGAGTGCGGCTCGGGTTCTGACTCGTTCTCGATGGCGTTCAGCATGGCGGTGGGGTCGTAGCCGCGCTCGCGCGCCTTGATGACGAGATGCGCCGGAGGGCGGCGGCGCAGCTGCGCGTACGCGAACGTCCCCCTCGACTTGTGCATGTCTTCGAGGCTCAATTCGTCCAACGGGTGCCAGGGCTGATAGGCGTTGGGATATTCGGCCCGCAACGAGTCATGGTCTGCCGGCAGATCCTGCACCGCGACCCTGATCGAACGCACCGAGCGCGTCGGAAGACTCGCCGACCCGCCAGCCGGATCACGGACGAAGACGAAGTCCGGTGTCATCGTCACGAAATGGGCCGGGCATGACCGAACCTCGCCATCTTCCTGCTCGATCTCCACGATGTACGGCAGATACACCGTCGGATCCGGCCACTCCGTCATCAGTGCCTCCCCTGTGAACCCCATTTCGACCGGTTGGCGGTGGTGGTCACCGACCGCTCCGCTTCATCAGGAAGCCCATAACGGCGGATTTCGAGCGAATTTTTCAGCGGTCTGCCGCACGGACTTAGCCGATGACGTGATCATGCCACGCAGGCGCCCTCATGCCGCGATGCGCGCCCCTGTCGCGGACCGTGAGGGCCTGCACGAGATCAGCGCAGGGGACGTCGAGGCGGCGTCAGGGCTGCACCGTTTGCTGGGCGAACACGCTGACGCCGCCCGGCACGGACCTCTCGACTCGACGCAGGAGCGGGCGTGGAGCCAGGTGTGGGCGAGCCGGCCGGATTACCGCCGTGTCCCGGCCGTGGGGTGGTTCACCGCCTAGGTGTGCTGTCCAGGGACGTTGGTCAACCAGGTCAAAGGCCGTTTCCGCTAGTCGGAGACGGCCTTTTCCGATCTTGTGTGGCAACGGTCGGCGGGTCGGGGCCATCCAGCTCGCCCGGTCAGGTCCACCTCAGCCTGGCGAGTTCTGCCCGGAACTCCTTCAGGCTGAAAGTCCCGCCCTCGGCGGGCGTCAGCCTCAGCGAGTACGTCACGTCCCCGACCTCCCACCGCACCTGCCAGGAGAGTTCCGGCCTGCCGGTGATGGTGCCCTCGCGTGAGCCGATGGAGACGGTGCCGACGGCTGCCGATGATTCCCCTCCGACCGTTCGGCCCGCACCCGTGAACAGCGTCGAGCCGTTCGGGCCGTTGTAGCCCTGACACAAGCCCTCATCGCAGTGACTCGAATGTGGACTCCACCTTTTGTCGGAGGCCAGGTCCGGCAGCTCGCGTTCGGAGAAGGTCGGTGGTGGCAGAGCACTGGCGGCGTCGCGGAGGACCCGATCGCCGAGGGGCTTCTGAAGCGACACGACGAGGGGCATCCGGATGCCGCTGGTCGAGCAGTCGTTGGCGTCGATGATGCGACCGTTGACCGCGACGACGACCTGGGTGTCCGTCTGCTCGGTGACCGTGGCCTGTGGTTGCACGACATCCTTGCAGCGCATGTCGGCGAGGCTGGCGTACACGGTGATGGTGGTGTCGTTGCGGGCGACCAGCGCCGCATTCCAGCCGATGGCCGACGTCACTGGCGGCGCTGCGGCCGGCGCCGTGTTCGCGGCCGGGGGTTGGGTCGTGGCCTGGTCGGGCACGCGGCGGCTGAGGAGGATGCCGCCAACGAGCGCGAGGGCGACGGTGACGCCCACCGCCGTGCCAACGACCCTCCGGTGACGGCCGACGTGATCCTCGCTGCCATTGCTCTTGGCGGGCCGTTCGTCGGTCTGCACAGCTTCCGTCCCCCCTGCCGGAACACGCGGAAACGGATCGTACGTGAGCATCCGCTGCTCCCGGGTCCCCTCGGATCGGCAGGTGGTCGGCCACCCCTACTGTCGGCTCGGTGACCTGCGGAAGCTGTTGCTCGTGGCGGCCTGGATGGTCCCGGTGGTGGCCGTCCTGGGCGTCGTCACCGGTATCAGGCCCTGCGCTCCATTGACACATCGCGCGGCCACCCGCCGAGATGCGCGAACTGGCGAAGGTAGCGCTCGCACCTCTGGGCAAAGTCCCCCGACTCCCGTGGTAGTCGAGTCGCCGTGACCATATGGCGCGGGTGGGTGTGGCCTGGCCGCAGCAGCTGGATCTGGTCGTCGGTGAACTCGCCGCCGGTGAGGTCGGCGACGGCAAGTGCCATGGCCAGCGCTACCACGACACTCACACACGTGCGGTAGGGGCTGAAGACGGCCTCCGGGACACCGCCGGTCTCGGTCTCGTGGTCGATGACCAGGAGCCAGGCACCGTCCGCGAAGCCCGAGACACCGATCTCAAGGTGGATCGAGGCCGGCATTCCGTTGGGCTCGCGTTCCAACGGGTCGCCGATGGTGGTCGACCGCAGTTCGGCCTCGTCGAGGCGGCGGCCGGAAGCGACGCGGCGTCCCTGCTCGTAACGTCGGTCGGTGAACACGCTCAGCTCAGGCGTCGTGTCCAGGCCGAGCAGCTCGGCCAGGGTGGCCTGCGCGGCGGTCACCATCTCGGCGAGCGAGATGGGTCTGGCCAGTGTTGCCTCAAGATCGACTGACATCCGAGCCTCCAGTCTTGTCGGGCAGTCCGGTGGTCGGTGCCACACGCTAGGAGAAGCGTTCGGTCGTCACGGGTATCAAGCCGTGCTGTCGTAGGACGTTGGTCAGGTCGCTCAGAGTCACGCCCACAGCCTCGGCCGCATCGGTGGTCAGCAGGACGGTCACGTCGAGACACCAGGCGAGGTGATGGCCGGCCCGCCGCAGTTCCCAGGTGATCTGGTCCGCACCCGTGTCGAGACGACCACTCGCGGCGGACGCGCTCGTGCCGCCCGCCGGTGTCCGCCAGGCTGTCCGCAGGCTCCTCAGCTGCTCGGCGTGGAGATCCTTGGCGAAGAGGACGCGGTACACCCGCCGCTCGTGGAAGCCGGCCGGCGGGTGTGCGGGGCCGAGCCGCAGCGGTGGAGCGCTGGCGATCGGGCGATGGTCGAGAAAGTGCGTACGGAGCACCGACTCGTCCGGCAGTCGCCCACCACCGAGCGAGCGGTAGGCCTCCTCGGCCTCCCAGCGGGAGGCGGGGACCACCCGCGACAGCAGCTCGGGGTCGGTGCGCATGGCGCGGCACAGCGCGGCGGAGCTCCACCAGCCGACCTCCGGCGTCCAGCCTGCGCTGTCCAGCCCCGTCGTGCTGAAGTCGTGGTGGCGGGTGAACTCCTCGACGAGGATGCCCTCCACAGTGGCCGTCGGTACGCGGCCGTCGGGTCGAGGTAGGACGAGGTAGTAATCCAGGGGCGGTCCCGCATCGGGCACCAGCACGGGTGCGGCGCGCAACGGGTCGATGGTCATCAGCACAACCGTAGCGAAGAAGGTGGCCCCGGAACGGTTAGCATCCGGACCTCTACGTGAGGAGCCCAGATGACTTCGGTGGCCCAGACCCGGTTCGGCATCGTCGGCAGTGGCTGGCGGGGTGAGTTCTTCCTGCGACTGGCTCGACTGCTGCCCGAGCGGATGCGGGTTACCGGGGTGGTGACGCGTACCGAATCGCGTGGTGCCGAGGTGGCGGCCGAGTGGGGCGTGCCGACCTTCCGCACGGCGGCCGACCTGCTGGCCCACGAGCGACCGGACTTCGTCATCGTGTCGGTGCCCTGGCCGGTGACTCCCGACGTGACCCGCGAGTTGGTCGCGGCCGGCGTGCCGGTGCTCGCCGAGACGCCGCCCGCCCCCGACCTGGCCGGGCTGCGCTCACTGTGGGCGGACGTCGGCGGCAGCGGTCTGGTGCAGGTCGCCGAGCAGTACCTGCTGATGCCGGGGCACGCGGCCCGCCTGGCGGTGGTCCGTGCCGGGGTGCTCGGCGAGCCGACGTCGGTGCAGATCTCCTCCACCCACCTGTACCACGCGGTGTCGCTGATCCGTGGCCTGCTCGGGGTTGGTCACGAGAGCGCCGAGGTCAGCGCGCGCGCCTTCGTCGCGCCGCTGGCCAACCCGCTGTCGCCGGCCGGCTGGAGCGGTGACGACACCCCGCAGCAGCTCTCCACGACCCTCGCGACAATCGACTTCGGCGGGCGGATGGGTTTGTACGACTTCACCGACAACCAGTGGTGGAACCCGCTGCGGACCCGCCGGTTGGTGGTGCGGGGTACGCGCGGTGAGCTGGTGGACGATCGGGTCGTCCGCCTGGTTGACCCCACCACGCCGGTGGAGTCGTCGCTGAGCCGACGCCAGACCGGTCTCGACCTCAACCTAGAAGGGCTCGACCTGAAGCACATCAGCTTCGACGGCGACGTGGTCTATCGCAACCCGTTCGTCGGCAGTGGGATGTCCGACGACGACATCGCGGTGGCCGACATCGTGGCCCGCACCGGTGCGTGGGCGCGGGAGGAGGGCCCGGCCCCGTATCCCCTCGCCGAAGCCTGCCAGGACCACCTGATCAGCCTCGCCATCGAAGAATCCGTACGCGCCGGCCGGCCGGTCGTCACCGACGCCGAGGCGTGGGGGCGGTAGCTCCACGATTGTGGAAGAACGGGGGAAACGACATGGGATTCGAGACCTGGGTACGCGAGTTCACCGAGAACGCCGAGCGTCGCCGAGAGGAGCCGGATCCACCGTGGGACGAGGGGAGTCCACTGTCGCGAGCACTCATTCGCAGCCTGCAGAGATTCCAGGCCGGTGAGGACGGCGACGGCGCGAACCTTATCCGGAAGAGCGCCAGTGCTGGTGATCCGAGCTACCTGGCGGCGGTGCGACTGTTCGTCGCCGAGGAGCAGAACCACGCCCGTCTCCTCAAGCAACTGCTGCTCAGCACGGGCGGGGATGTCATCGACGGTCACTGGACCGACCGGGTCTTCGTGGCGATTCGGCGCGCCCTGGGGTTGCGGCTGGAACTGATGACGCTGATGGTCGCCGAGGTGGTCGCGTTGCGCTACTACCGAGCCGTTCGCGACGGTACGGCCGATCCGCTGCTCACGGACGTGGGTGCCCGCATCCTGACCGACGAGCAGAGGCACGTGCCGTTCCACACCGAGCGGTTACGCGAGGCATGGGACGGGCGCAGCCGACCGGTACGGGCGGCGTTGGCCGCAGGGTGGTGGGCGTTGCTGCTCGGCGCCGTCGTCGTGGTCGCTTACGGGCACGGCGCCGCGCTGCGTCTGCTCGGTGTCGGCCGGCTCCGGTTCATCGCCGATACCGCGACGCTGTTCCGGCCGGTCGTACGGGAGGTGCTGTTCGTTCCTCGCCGAGAGGTTCGCCTGACCACCCCCACGACCGAGGCCGAGCAGCCCGAGATGGCTTCGACGGTTCGGAGAACCAGGACGCGGCTCTGGCGTTGGGGCACGATCCTGCTGGTGATCGCCGGATTGGCGGTGGCGCTCTACCCGCCCGCGCACTTCTGGGGTCCGAGGCCCTATCGGCACCCGGACGGGCTGTTCGGTGTGACCCGGGGCGACTTCGAGGACGACATACTGCCGCACTACGAGGTCAGCCTGCCGTGTGACGTGGACGGCCTCCGGTACAGCAACGCCGAGGACATGACCGGACCGATGGGCCAGCTGTACCTGCACTTCACCACGTCCCAGGGATGCCTGGACCGGATCCTTGACGGCTGGGCCGCCGTACCGGCAGAGCCATCGACGATGGCACCGACCGATCCCGGTTTCCCGCTTCCCGCCGCGGCCATTCCGGGCACGATCGGGTGGCGCTTCGACGCGCCGTCTTACCAGGTCTACCGACGCGAGGGGGACGTCGTGACCGGAGACGTGGTGGTGGTGCGCGACGGCAGGCAGCTCAGCGTGTATCTTCTCGCTCGCTACGCCTACTGACGACGCCGGCGACAGGTCCGGCAGCTCCACTTTGTCGCTTCGGCGACAGTGCGCAACCGTGAAGCCCATCCAGCTGTGCAACCGGTATCAGTCACCGCCCGGAAGCGCTCGGGCCGATCACGGGGAGCACGGTCGAGGTGCTCGATGCCCCGGTCGACGCCCAGCCGAGTGGGATCACGGACAACGGGACCATCGTCGGTAGCGCCGGGCCGGCGCGCTGGACCGGCTGCTGACCCACCGACTCGCGACAGCGTGAGGCCGGCCCGTAGGGGCCGGCCTCACGTCGTGTCAGCGCGTCACGGCTTCCAGGAGCCGGCGGTCTCGAACCTGTGCTGGTACTCCAGCACCCCCGACGTGTCGGGTACGTCGAACACCACGCTGCCGGTGCGCCTGGTGCCGGCAGTCAGATCATCGGCGGGGGGCATCGGTTTGCCGCACCCGGAGAAGGCCCCGGCGATCGCGTTGGCCTCGGTGCCGTCGGCGGCCACCCACTCGAAGAAGAGCGGGTTCGCCGAAGCGGTGCCCTTGGTGACGGTCAGTGTCACGTCGGCGATCACGTACATGCCCTCGTCGGGCTTGAGGCCGTAGGGAGCGCACGGCTTGGTGGCGGTGCTGAACTTCGTCACGGTGATCTCGATGGTGCCGCCGTCGCCATCGATGACCAGGGTGTCTCCGGGTGCCATGTTGCGAGTGTCGCCGCTGGCCGTCGACGAGGGGGCTTTGGCCGACGGCTGCGCCGTGCCCCGGGTCGCCGCGGGGGTGGGGCGTGCCTCGGTCACCTTGTCCGCAGCCCGGTTGGTGCCGATGACGACCGCCACGATGGCGCCGGCGCAGCTGAGGAGGGTGAGGACGGCCGCGGTGATGGCGACGGCCACGACTGTCCTCTTGGAGCCCTGCGTCGGTGCCGCCGGCGGTGCGAGGAGTGGATGACCCGGCCCGCCGATTGCCGGGTGACCTCCGCCAGCGCCGACGTACCCACCGCCGGCCGTCGGGTACGCGGTGCCCGAGAACGGCGGCTGCGACGCGCTCCCCGCCGCGGACCACGGGCTGGGCGGCAGTGGTGTCTGCGAAACCGTCGACTCGACAGTGGACTGCGGCTGTGTCGCGGGGGACGGCTGCGTCGGTGGCTCCGGGTTCGGGTGCTGGGGGTCCTGCGGCCCGGCGGGGGGCTGGGGGTGGGTCACCGTACTCCTTGACGCCTCGGTACGTGCGGTTCGGGAACCCGCCGACGCTACCGTGCGTGGCCGATCGCCCGGTCGCCGCGCCGGATTCCGTCCCACCGTCGGCGGCGACCCTCGCTTCGATCCGGTCAGCCTGGACGGTGTCCGGGAATCAGCCCAGCGGGAGCACTGCGGCGGTGCGGACCAGCCCGCCGGCGACCACGAACCGGCCGGCGATGGTTGTCGGCGGAGCGTCGACCGCCGCAGCGTCCACCCGGGCCGGTGCGATGCGGGCCGTGAACGTGCCGGCGTCCGGGTCGACGTCGAGCTGGGCGTCACGGAAGCCGAGCCACGTCCCGACCACCGGGTACCACACCTTGTAGACGGTCTCCTTGGCGCTGAACAGGACGACCGGCCAGGAGATGTCGCCGGGCAGCCGTGCGCAGAGGGCCTCCTCCTCGGGCAGCAGCACCATTCTGCGTACTCCCGGATCGACCTCGTGGTGCTGCTCGGCGTCCATTCCGACGGATCGGACATCGGTGGTGAGCGCCGCCGCGGCGGCGCAGTAGCCGGTGGTGTGGGTGATGGTGCCGACCACCCCGGCCGGCCAGACGGGCGCGCGGTCGGGGGCGGCCGGCACGGCGGTCGGTGGCAGGCCGAGACCGGTCATGGCCCGACGGGCGCAGGCCCTCCCAGCGGCGAAGTCCCGCCGACGGGTCTGCACGGCCCGCTCGCTGAGGCACGCCTGCTCGGCGGGGAGCAGTTCGCCGACCCAGTCGTCCGGCCCGGCCACGGCCACGGCGACTGTCGACGGCAGCAGGTCACGCATCGCGGCAGCCTACTGGTCGGTGGGAGCAGCGGCTCCTGTCAACCGTCAGATTTCCGACTCCCACGACGGGAGAAGGTACCGCAAAGATGTAACACCGGAGGGACGTGCAGCGCGCCCTCCCTGATGGCTCCGGGGGGACCACCATCAAGAACTGGTCGGGCAGGGCAGCCACCAGTCCCGTGGACATCTGGAAGGACGTGCGATGACCGATGGTGCGGAACGGTCGGGGGTGCGGGTGGACGATCACGCCCCGAAGACCCCCTGCTGGAGCTGCGGCTCCTGTGGCGACGAGTGGCCGTGCGCGACGAAGCGCAGTCGGCTGCTGGCGGAGTACGGGAGTGACCGCGCGATGCTCAGCGTCTATCTGGGTTCCTGTCTCGCCGCCGCCACGGAGGATCTGCGCGCCGCGCCGGTGATGTCGCTCCAGAGTCGGTTCATCGGCTGGTTGCCACGCGGCTCCCGCCGGGGTTGAGCCGCTGGTGGCCCCACCTTCGGGCAGGGCCACCAGCGGGGCGGTTCAGCGACGCCGGGGCCGCCTGGTCACCGCGAAGCCGACGACGCCGGCCACCGCGGCGAGCACGCCGCCGATGGCGGTCCAGACCCACCGCGAGCCGAGATTCGGCAACCAGTCCGCCAGCGAGTCACCGTCGTCGCCAGCTTCCGGGTCCGCCACGGGTACGGCGTTGAGCACCGTGCCCGCCTTGGTGTTCGGCACCAGCGGCGCTGCCAACTCACCGTCGTCGGCCGAGGCGCCCCGGTCGGCGACCGTGCCGACCAGCAGGTCCACGTCGATCGGTGCGCCCAGATCCGGCTCGGGCAGATCGATCACGGAGAGCCTGATGACGTACGTGCCGGGCAGTGGATCGGCCGACCAGGGCTCCGCCCACGGTCGTACCTCGCGCAACGTGCAGCCCAGCGCCACGCTCGACGCCTTGGCGTCCACGGTCGGGGTCTGCGCCCCGGCCGTGCACGCCTGCCGCCGGCGCAGCCCGTCGAACACGTCGACCGTCCAGGTGGAGGCGCCGCTGCGCCCCTTCGGGAAGGTGACGGTGGCGGTGATCTCGTGCACCTGGCCGGCTTTCGCCGGGAACGCCCAGTAGAGGTGGTCGCCGATCGACGCGTCCACCCGTACCGGTTGCCCCGCGGCGATCGGGGTGGCGCTGAGGAACGACGTGCCGGCCCGATTCACCGGCGTGGCGCCCGGGGAGGGGCTCGGGGCGGCGACGGCCGAGGCGGGGAGCAGCGCGGCCCCGCCGGCGGCGAGCAGCGCCGCCAGCGATCGGAACAGGGCGGTACGCATCAGTTCTCCCTCCAGGTGGCGACCCACCAGCGCGTGAGCAGCCCGGCGATCAGGCCGGTGAGCAGCCCGGCGACGGTGAGCAGGGCGAGCAGCACCCAGCCTCGACCGAGGTCCGGGCCGTCCGGTGCCGGTGCGGCGGCGACCACGTCGATGGTCAACTCCACAGGCATGCCCGGGGTGGCCGCAGTGCCGGGGCGCGGGGCGAACGAGTTGCTCACCACCAGGCAGACGGTGGTGGGTTCGACGACCGGCGCGGAACTCTCCTCGGCCTTCGCGGCATCCTCGTCGTCGGCGCTGGCCGACCAGCGCAGCCCGGCGGAGAGCACATCGGCCCGCCCGCTGCCGGCGTCAGCGCCGCGAACCAGTTCCCGGCCGTCCGCTGCGGTGGCCCTCAGCAGGACCCCGTAGTCCCGGTTCACTCCTCGGTCCAGCGCCATGCTCACCGACGCGCGCAGCTCCTGCCCGGGGCGTACCGGCACCCGGTAGTAGCGGTGCTCGGAGAAGGCCTCCCGGTCGGCGTAGACGCCGGGGGCGAGCAGCGGCGCCGAGTCGCAGACGTTCGTGCCGCCGACCACCGTCGGGGCGCGGGTGTTCGTGTCGCCGGCCCGCTCGACGAGCTGTTTGATCCGTCCGGTCAGCTCCTCGGCGCTCTGTGCGGCGGTGTAGGTGCCGCCGGTCGCGCTGGCGATGCAGAGCAGCTGCTTTCGGACCTTCTCGTCGGGGGCCAGACCGAGGGTGTCGACGACCAGGCTGGTGCCCTGGGCGGCCAGCTCCCGGGCCACCTCGCACGGGTCCGGCGGGGCGCAGGTGTCCTCGCCGTCGGTGATCAGCACGATCCGTCGGGTGGTGGCCCCTCGGCCCAGGTCCTCCGCGGCGGAGCGCAGTGCGAGGCCGACCGGTGTGAACCCGGTCGGCCGCAGCGTCGCCACGGCAGCTTTGGCCGCGGACCGGTCCACCGGGCCGACCGGCACGATCTGCTGAGTGTCCTGGCAGCCGACCTTCTTGTCCTTGCCGCGGTAGGTCGCGCCGAGCACCCGGATGCCGAGCTGGGTCTCCGCCGGCAGCGCGTCGACGACCTCGTTGAAGGCCTGCTGGGCAACGGAGATCCGGCTGCGCCCGTCGATGTCGGCGGCGCGCATCGAGCCACTGACGTCGAGCACCAGCTCGACCCGGGGCGGCTCGGGCACCGGCTCGTCGTCGGCCTGCGCCGGGGCGGGCCCGGCCAGTGCGGTGGTCGCCAGCAGCCCGAGAAGGACCGCCGTCGATCGTCTGAAGTTGATCACGGCCCGCAGTGTAGTGAGATCCACTTTGGATGATCGTCTGGGTGGGCGTGGATCGGACCCCGGTGCCTCCGGCCAGGTCGATGACCACCTCCGACCTTGCCTTTCCGCGCTCTGGGTCCACGCCAGGTCACCCTCGGTCAACTGCAGGCGGGTACGAGTCGGCCCGGCCACCATCCGTCGGAAATCTGACCCAAGTTGACCCGTTGTGCCGGTGGTGCGCGGTGGTTAAGCTCTTCATGCGCGCCCCAATCGCCCGCTTCCCCCGTGGCAGGCGATCGGGGCGCGCGTCTTTGTCGAAAGGCCCCGCACGGTCACAGTGCCCGCAGGGTCACAGAAGGGCCCGCACGCTTCGGCGTGCGGGCCCTTCTTCGTCGCGCTGTGCGGCGCGTCGCCTGTCGGTGCTTATATCCACCGACCGTCGAGCCACATCCGGGACAGCCAGTCTGAGTACGGAATCACCTTGCCGACGAAGATCGGATAGAAGTACGCGAAGCAGAGCCCCACCAGCAGCACATACGCCCCGGCCGCGATGCTGCCCACCAGTCGACGTTCGTAGCTCGGGTCGCCGGGCACCAGCGGCGCCACCTCACCCACGTCACCCCCGGCGGGCGCGATCAGCGCGCCGAGCACGTACACCACGGCAAGCACCAGGAACGGCAGCGCCGGCGCGGCGTAGAACGAGAACATCGTGCGGCCGTCGAGGGCGAACCAGAACCAGGGCAGCAGCCCGGCCGCCACGGTCAGCAGGATCGCGCCGGCCCGCCAGTCGCGGCGGGCCAGACCCAGCCAGGCCAGCGCCGCCAGGGCGGGCAGGAACGACCACCAGAGCAGTGGGGTGCCGAGCAGCAGGATCTCGGAGGCGCAGGTCGGTGCGCCGCAGGCGCCGTCACCGGACCAGTGGAACGCCACCGGCCGGCCGAGCAGCAGCCACTGCCACGGCCACGACTGGTATTTGTGCGCGTCGTCGAGCTGGGCGTGGAAGCCGTACGCCGCCCGGTGGTATTCGAAGAGGTTGATCAGCGGCCCGATCACCGGGCGGTCGCTGAGCGGGGCGCTCGGGTAGGCCGACGCGAGCCGGTAGTAGCCGTCGTCGGTGAGCAGCCAGCCCGACCAGGTGGCGACATAGGTGGCCAGCATGAGCACACCGGCGAGGACCAACCAGGGCAGCTCGTCGAGCACTGTGTCCCGCCAGGGCCGGCGGACCCCCGCCGAGCGGCGGCCGCCGACCTCCCAGAGGATCACCAGCAGCGCGAAGACCGGTACGAAGTACAGAGCGCTCCACTTGACCGCGCAGGCGCAGCCGATCAACACCCCGGCTGCCAGCCGCCACCACGGCCAGGTGCGCCAACCGGTCGGCGGCCGGCCGGCACGGCCCGGTTGGCTCGGGTCGAGCCCGTCGTCCAGGGCCCGCGCCCAGCGCCTGCGGCGGGCGTCCCGATCGAGCACCAACGCGCCGAACGCGGCCAACACGAAGAAGAGCAGGAAGATGTCGAGCAGCGCAGTGCGGGACAGCACCAGGTGGAAACCGTCCAGGGCGAGCAGCAGGCCGGCCGCGCAGCCGAGCACCGTCGAGCGGAACATCCGCCGACCGATGCGGACCAGCAGCAACACCGACAGGGTGCCGATCACGGCCGCCGAGAACCGCCAGCCGAACTCCGGCGTGGTGGTCATCAGGTGCCCGGGTACGGAGACCTTCGAATCCGCGTCCTGGTAGCCGAAGGCCCACTCGCCGAGGCCGATGAGCCACTTGCCCAGCGGCGGGTGCACGACGTACGACGGGACGTTGTCCTTGTAGTTCCACTCGACGCCGCGGGAGATCAGCCCGTAGCCGTCCTTGGCGTAGTAGGTCTCGTCGAAGATCTTGGTCTTGATGCTGGACAGCCCGACGAAGCGCAGGATCGCCGCGATGGCCACCACCACCGCCGTGGCCAGCCAGGAGAACCGGTCCACCTGGCTGTCGACGGTGGCGAACCTTCGCCGGAGCGCGGCGGACACGCCACCGCCACCGGCACTCGGTGCCGCCGGCTCCTGGTTGGGGCTGGGCTCGCCCGTCACCTCGACCATCTTGGCAGGCTCGGCGCTCGGGCTCTGCGCTGTCGACGCACTCGTCACCCGGCGATCGTAGGCTGCCAAGGTGTCCTGTGGCGCCCGTCGTCCCTGATACCGGTATTCGCTGTCGATGAAGGAGACGAATTCGTGGGTGAAAAGTCCGAAGCTGGGCGCCTGATCCTGCTCGGTGCCCCGCTCGGCAACCCCGCCGACGCCTCGGCCCGGCTCCGGGAGGTGCTGAGCACCGCCGACGTGGTCGCAGCCGAGGACACTCGCCGGCTGACCCGGCTGGCCCGCGACCTCGACATCACGGTCGGCGGCCGGATCGTCTCCTACTTCGAGGGCAACGAAGAGCGGCGCACCCCCGAGCTGGTCGAGGTCATCCTGAGCGGGTACGTGGTGGCACTGGTCACCGACGGGGGGATGCCGAGCGTCTCCGACCCCGGCTACCGGCTGGTCCGGGCCGCACTGGACGTCGGGGCGCCGGTCACCGTCGCCCCCGGGCCCAGCGCGGTCACCACCGCGCTGGCGGTCTCCGGGTTGCCCTGTGACCGGTTCTGCTTCGAGGGCTTCCTGCCCCGCACCCCCGGCGCCCGGCGAACCCGCCTGCGCGCGCTCGCCGCCGAGGAACGCACGCTGGTCTTCTTCGAGGCCCCGCACCGGATCGGTGCGGCTCTCACCGACCTCGCCGACACGTTCGGCGCGGACCGGCCAGCCGCACTCTGCCGGGAGCTCACCAAGACCTACGAGGAGGTGCTCCGCCGTCCCCTCGGCGAGCTGGCCCGGTGGGCCGCCGAGGGAGACCCGCGCGGCGAGATCACTCTGGTGGTGGCCGGTGCGCCGGTGATCGCACCGGAACGCCCTGACGACGACACCCTGCGCGCGGCCGTCGCCGAGCGGGAGGCCGCCGGCCGGTCCCGCCGGGACGCCATCACCGACGTCGCCACCGAGTACGCGCTGCGCCGACGCGACGTCTACACCATCGTGCACAGCTGACCCGGGCGCCCGGCCGTGCCGGGGTTCACCGGGCGACGCGCTCACCAGGCGAAGGCCAGGAAGCCGACGGTGATCAGCACGGGGCCGGCGATGGCCGCCGTCACGGCCCAGCGACGGTGCCGACGGCCGGGCAGCCGGGCCGACCCGGTCCACCGGACGATGCCGGCCGTGCAGGCCAGCACCACCAGCAGACCGGGCAGCCAGAGCAGGTGCCGGCCCACGCCGGTGTCCGCGTACGCGGTGCCGGCGTCCGGGCCCGTCATCCGTGCCGGCACCGGTGTGCCGCTCGCGTTCTCCCCGGCGGGTACGCCGCTGACCCGTACGCCGTGCGCGATGAACCGCCCGTCGTCGGCCGTGAACGTCCCCCGACACCGTTGGGTGAGCCCGTCACCGGTGCAGCCGTCGAGCACCACGGTGCCCACCCGGGCGTGCCCGACGGCGAGCCAGAACGGGCCGGCGCTGACCCAGGCGAAGAAGGCCGCCACCAGGCTCAGCGTCACCAGCGCGGCCAGCCCGGGCAGCGGATCGGGCGGTGGGGCCGTACGGCTGGGTGCCCGGCGGCCCACCGGGCGGAAGCCGCGGTCCCCCGACGGCGCCGGGTCCTCCCGCACCGGGGTCCCGTCCCAGTGCACCTCCTCGATCGGTGCCCAGAAGGCAGCGACGTCGTCCGGCGTGTCACCGTCGGACCGGCCCTCCCGTTGCAGGCGGCTCTGCTGGCGGACGGGCACTCGACGCGGCACCGCGTCCACCGGCGCGCCGGTGGTGGGTTCCATCTCGACGGCCTCCGTGGCGGCGGGTGCCGAGCCGACCGGGGGGCCTGGTGAGCCGGGTCGGGCCGGGCTCGGTGCGGGTGCCGCCGGGGTCGGCCGGGCCGGCGTGGGTACCGGTGCGCCCGGCGTGGGCCGGGCCGGGGTGGCGGTGCGCTCCGCAGCCTCCTCCCGCCCCGATGTGACCGCCTGCCCCGACGGCCTGGCCTGCTGCTCCTCGGGCCGGTCGGCCCCGGGCCGCGGGGCGGGGCTCGGTCGCGGGCTGGGACTGGGGCGCGACGCGGAACCCGCGTCGGCTCCGGGCACCAACCGGGGCTGGGGTGCTACCCCGGCACTCCGAGTCGAGGCGGGGTCGGGGCCAGGGTCGTCGCCGACCGTCGGGCCGGTGCGAGGGTCCTCGTGGTCCCGTGCCGCTCGTCTGCCAGTCACGACGTTCATTGCACACCGGTCCGGGAGGCGGAACGGGCAGCTCGACCGCGTGTCGGCGACAAATCGGACCAATGGTGGAGGTGGTCCGGCCGGTCCGCCGGCCCGGCACCCCCCATTGGTTCGCGGTCGCCCCTGGCGGGTCACTAGGCTTGCTGCTCATGAGTCACGTTCTCGCGGCAGTGGCCTGGCCGTACGCCAACGGCCCCCGCCACATCGGCCACGTCTCCGGTTTCGGCGTTCCCTCCGACGTCTTCGCCCGGTACATGCGGATGGCCGGCCACGACGTGCTCATGGTCTCCGGCACCGACGAGCACGGCACCCCGATCCAGGTGCAGGCCGACGCCGACGGGGTGACCCCGCGCGAGCTGGCCGACCGGTACAACAGGGTGATCGTCGAGGACCTGCACGGCCTGGGTCTCTCCTACGACCTGTTCACCCGCACCACCACCCGCAACCACTACGCGGTGGTGCAGGAGTTGTTCGAGGGGATGTACCGCAACGGCTACATCGTGCCGAAGACCACCATGGGCGCGATCTCCCCGTCCACCGGCCGCACCCTGCCCGACCGTTACATCGAGGGCACCTGCCCGATCTGCGGGTACGACAGCGCCCGGGGCGACCAGTGCGACAACTGCGGCAACCAGCTCGACCCGATCGACCTGATCGACCCGAAGTCACGGATCAACGGGGAGACCCCGAAGTTCGTCGAGACCGAACACTTCTTCCTGGACCTGCCCGCGCTGGCCGAGGTGCTGCGGCAGTGGCTGGACACCCGGGAGGGGTGGCGGCCCAACGTGCTGCGGTTCTCCCGCAACCTGCTCGACGACCTCCAGCCCCGGGCGATCACCCGTGACCTGGAGTGGGGCGTTCCGATCCCGCTGGACGGCTGGCGGGACCGGCCGGACAAGCGGATCTACGTCTGGTTCGACGCGGTGATCGGCTACCTGTCCGCCTCGATCGAGTGGGCCCGCCGCTCCGGCGACCCGGAGGCGTGGCGGCAGTACTGGTCCGCCGACGGTGCCGGTAAGGACTCCCAGTCCTACTACTTCATGGGCAAGGACAACATCGTCTTCCACTCGGTCATCTGGCCGGCGCTGCTCTCCGGATACTCCGGCGAGGGCTCCCGCGACGGTGCGCCGGGCGAGCTGGGTCGGCTCAACCTGCCCACCGAGGTGGTGTCGAGCGAATACCTGACCATGGAGGGGCGCAAGTTCTCCTCGTCGCGCAAGGTGGTCATCTACGTTCGTGACTTCCTGGAGCGCTACGACGCCGACGCGCTGCGATACTTCATCGCCGCCGCCGGCCCGGAGAGCAACGACACCGACTTCACCTGGGCCGAGTTCCTGCGCCGCAACAACGACGAGCTGGTCGCCGGCTGGGGCAACCTGGTCAACCGGTGCGTCTCGATGGCGGCGAAGAACTTCGGCGAGATCCCGCCGGTCGACCCGGCCGGGCTGAGCGAGGCCGACGAGGCGCTGCTCGCGACCTCTCGGGCCGGCTTCGCCACAGTGGGCGACCTGATCGGCCGGCACCGGCAGAAGCAGGCCATCGGTGAGGCCATGAGGGTGGTCGCCGAGGCCAACAGATACCTCTCCGAGCAGGCCCCGTGGAAGCTCAAGGGCGAGGCGGACAAGCCCCGGATGGGCACCATCCTGCACGTCGCCCTCCAGGTGATCAGCGACGCGAACACGCTGCTCACCCCGTTCCTGCCGCACTCGGCTCAGCAGGTGCACGAGCTGCTCGGCGGCACCGGTGTGCACGCCCCGATGCCCGTCATCGAGCAGGTCGACGACCTGGACGGCGGGCCGTCGTACCCAGTGCTCACCGGGGACTACACCGTCGGCGCGCGCTGGGAGTCGGTGTCGATCGAGGCGGGCCGGCCGCTGGCAGCGCCGAAGCCGGTGTTCCGCAAGCTTGACCCGTCGATCGTCGACGAGGAGCTGGCCCGACTGGCCGACTGAGCGCACGACGCCCCCGGCGGCAGGGCATCCGGCCGCCGGGGGACGTCACATCACGTACCGGGTGTCCATCACCTGGTCGTCGCTCACCTCGGCGCCCGGTGCCCAGGTCTCGTAGATGCCGCGGTCGTGACACTGCGCGCCGGTGGCGACCACGGTGTCCGGGTCCGGGAAGCGCAGCCGCAGCCGCAGCCAGCCGGCCTCCTCGCGCAGCACCAGGCACGGCACGCCCCGCCACTGGGCGAACCGGAGCCGTCGGGCCACCGCGTCCACCGGGTAGCGGGCCGCCCGGGTCATCGCCAATACCCGGAACCCGCCGGGCAGGTCGGCCACCGCCTCGTACTCGGTGTCGCCGTAGAGGCCCACCAACTGGGTGGAGCGCAGCGCGTCGCCGGTCGGCACGTACTCCTGGTCGGGGGAGAGGCCCGGCACCGCGGCGAGCAGGTGCCGCCACTGCGGACCCACCATCCGCAGCCAACCGCGCTGCTCCGCCTGGTACGTGTAGAGCACGACCTCCACCCCCTCGGCGGGGTAGGCGAGCAGGGTGGCGTTCGCCGGCATCGGCAGGTCGGCGAAGTCCCGGGTGATGAACTCGGGGATGAGTTGACCGTTGCTCGGCACGAAGCCGGTGCCCAGCACCGGTGGGCCCAGCCGGTCCCGGGCAGCCAGCGCGGTCAGACCGCGGTGCGTCTCGCCCACCGGCACGTCGTAGTCGCCCGGGTCCGCGGCCCGCCAACGCAGCGCGTACGCGACGTCCGAGCCTTCCCGCCCGACGTCACCGTCGGTGCGCAGCACCGTGGTCGCGGTCGGCGTACGCAGGTGCGCCACGTCGTGCTCGCGGAAGCAGAAGCCGTGCGGCAGCCAGCCCCGCACGTACCCGGCGAGCTGCCGGGCGGAGAGCACCTTCACCATCCGGGTGCCCCTCCGCACCACCGCCGAGGCACGCACCGCGGTCAGGACGGGGTCGCCCGCCGCGGACGGCTGCTGGCTGAGCTGGTGTACGTGCGTCCAACCGCGTTCCCGGTGCGCCGGCATCATCAGCGGCGTCTCCGGCTCCTCGGCCGGCTCGGTCGCCCCGTGCACCGCGCTCGCCTCGGTGACGTGCACGAACCGGCGCCACGGCAGGGCGCTGCCCGGTCGGGGCGCCCGCTCGAAGCCGGCCACCTCCTCGGCGCTGAACAGCTCGTACGCGGCGCCCCGGGCGATCTCCTCGGCCGGGTACACGCCGCCGCCGAACGCCACGCGCAGCCCGGTACGTTCGCCGGCCGCGCCGCTCGCGTGAGGTGTGACGCTCACGCCACGGCCTCGCTGCTGTCCCTCAGGGTTCGCTCGCTGCGCTCGCTCACGTCGCCGCCTCGCTGCGCTCGGCAGCGGCGTGAGACGCCTCGCTGCTGTGCCTCATGGTTCGCTCGCTGCGCTCGCTCACCCGGCGACGGTAGAGTCGCGCGGCGTAGTCGAGGTGAACGTCGGGTGGCGGGCAGATGGCCAGGCCCGGTGTGTGATGCTGTCGCTGATGAGCGAGCCCACTGAATCCCGCCGAGAGCGTGCCGCCCGGCGGGCCGGAGAGTTTCCGCCTGCCCCCGAGCCGCTGCCCCGGCCGGTGCTGGACAGCCACACCCACCTGGACATCACCGTCAGCGAGGCCGGCGTGCCCGGCGGCGGGCCATCCGACGACCCGGTGGGCACGGCGATCGCGCTGGCCACCAAGGTCGGCGTGGACCGGCTGGTCCAGGTGGGCGTGGACGTCGCCTCCTCACGGTGGGGCGCGGACGCCGCCGACCGGTACCCCGCGGTGCTGGCCACCGTCGCGCTGCACCCCAACGAGGCGCCCCGCCTCACCGACCTCGACGAGGCGCTGCGGCAGATCGAGTCGCTGGCCGCCCGCGACCGGGTCCGGGGGATCGGCGAGACCGGGATGGACTTCTTCCGGACCGGCGACGACGGGCGTGCCGCGCAGGAGCACAGCTTCCGGGCGCACATCGCCATCGCCAAGCGGTACGGCAAGGCGCTGGTCATCCACGACCGGGACGCGCACGCGGACGTGCTGCGGATCCTCGACGACGAGGGCGCTCCCGACCGGGTGGTGCTGCACTGCTTCTCCGGTGACGCCGACTTCGCCCGCGAGTGCGTCCGCCGGGGCTACCTGCTCAGCTTCGCCGGCACCGTGACCTTCGGCAGCGCCACCGCGCTGCGCGAAGCCGCAGCACTCACCCCGGTCGACCAGATCCTGGTGGAGACCGACGCCCCGTACCTCACCCCAACGCCGCACCGCGGCCGGCCGAACGCCTCGTACCTGATCCCGCTGACCGTCCGCGCGCTCGCCGCGACCACCGGCAGTGACCTGGACGAGCTGTGCGCGGCCATCTCCGCCACCGGCGACCGTGCCTTCGGGCCGTGGTGAGCCCGGGCCGGCGGTCGGCCCCGACGTCGCCGCTACGCTGCCAGGCATGACCGGTCTCCTCGGCCCGGCGGAGATCCGGGAACTCGCCGCCCGGCTGGGCGTCGCGCCCACCAAGAAGCTGGGCCAGAACTTCGTGCACGACCCGAACACCGTGCGCCGGATCGTCACCGCCGCCGGGCTGACCCCCGACGACGTGGCCCTGGAGGTGGGCCCCGGCCTCGGCTCGCTGACCCTGGGGCTGCTGCCGGTCGCCGGGCACGTGCACGCCGTGGAGATCGACCCGGTGCTCGCCGGGGCGCTGCCGGAGACCGCCGCGCGGCACGCCGGGGCGGACGCCGACCGGCTCACCGTGCACCGCGCGGACGCCCTGCGCATCCACGCCGCCGAGCTGGCCGATCCACCGCCGACCGCGCTGGTCGCGAACCTGCCCTACAACGTGGCAGTGCCCGTGGTGCTGCACCTGCTCGCCGTGCTGCCCACCCTGCGGCACGGCCTGGTCATGGTGCAGAAGGAGGTCGCCGACCGGCTGGTCGCCGGTCCCGGCTCCAAGGTGTACGGCATTCCGTCGGTCAAGCTCGCCTGGTACGCCCACGCCCGGGGCGCCGGCAAGGTGCCTCCGAACGTGTTCTGGCCGGTGCCCAACGTCGACTCCGGTCTGGTCGCCTTCACCTGCCACGAACCGCCCCGAACCGACGTACCCCGGGAACGGGTCTTCGCCGTGGTCGACGCGGCGTTCGCGCAGCGGCGCAAGACGCTGCGCGCCGCGCTCGCCGGTTGGGCCGGTAGCGCGGACCGGGCCGCCGCCGCGCTCACCGCGGCCGGCGTCGACCCCGGCGCCCGGGGGGAGTCACTGACCGTCGAGCAGTTCGCTGCCATCGCCGCGTCGGCTCCGGTCGGTACGCCGGCCGCGAAGTAGGCTGACGCCCGTGCCCGCCGAGGACGCCGAGGAGCAGATTGTGGCCAACCCCTTCGACATCCGCCTGCGCGTACGGGACCTCACCCCGTGACCGAGGCCTGGCGACCGGACGGCGAGGACGAGCGACGCGGGTCCGTCGGGCCGGTGAAGGTCCGGGTGCCCGCGAAGGTCAATCTGCACCTCGGGGTGGGCCCGTTGCGCCGCGACGGCTACCACGAGCTGAACACGATCTACCACGCCATCTCGATCTACGACGAGCTGACGGCCCGTCGGGGTGACACCCTCGCCCTGACCATGGAGGGTGAGGGCACCGGCGAGCTGGCCCTGGACGACACCAACCTGGTGATTCGGGCGGCGCACGCCCTCGCCGGGTACGCGGGCGTGCTGCCACACGCCCGGCTGCACCTGCGCAAGCAGATTCCGCTCGCCGGTGGGCTGGCCGGCGGCAGCGCCGACGCCGCCGCCGCTCTGGTGGCCTGCGACGCGCTCTGGGGCACCGGGCTGTCCCGCGACGAGCTGGCCGGGATCGCCGCCGACCTCGGCTCCGACGTGCCGTTCCTGATCTACGGTGGCACCGCGCTGGGCACCGGCCGGGGCGAGGCGATCAGCCCCGTGCTGGCCCGCCCGACCTCCTGGCACTGGGTGGTGGCGATCGCCGACGGGGGCCTCTCCACTCCGGCCGCGTACCGCGAGTTGGACCGGCTGCGCGACTCCGGCGCCGCCGGCACCCCACTGGGCTCCACCGACGCGTTGCTGGGCGCGCTGCGTCAGCGCGACCCCCGGGTGCTCGCCCGGACGCTCGGCAACGATCTTCAGGACGCCGCGCTGGCCATGCGCCCGGCGCTGGCCGACACCCTCAAGGCCGGCGAGGCGGCCGGCGCGCTCACCGGGATCGTCTCCGGCTCCGGCCCGACCTGTGTGTTCCTCACCGCCGACGCGGCCGACGCGGAGCGGGTCGCCGCCGAGCTGAACGCCGCTGGTGTGTGCCGGGAGGCGCGGGTCGCGCACGGCCCGGTCGTCGGCGCCCGCGTCGGCTGACGGGTCGTCCCACCCGGCCTGCGGGCGCGCGGCGCGGGTGTCCGGGGCGTCCGCGTACCCTTGAGGCAGGCGTCCAGGTGCCCGCCGGCACCGGGACGCCTTGATCATGAAGGGTGGAACGTGGCGAACATCGTCAATCTGGACCGGGTGTCCAAGGGGTACGGCGCCGCCGGGCGGCTGCTCACGGACGTCTCGCTCGGTCTGGACGACGCCGACCGGATCGGCGTGGTCGGCCTCAACGGCGCCGGCAAGTCCACCCTGCTGCGGCTGCTCACCAAGCAGGAGGACCCCGACGACGGCCGGGTGACCCACCGCCGCGACCTGCGCGCGCTCTGGCTGCCGCAGCAGCTCACGCTCGCCCCCGACGCCACCGTCCGGGACGTCGTGCTCGGCACCGCCTGGCTCAACGAGGGCATGGGCGCCGAGCACGAGTGGGCCGGCGACGCCGGCGTTCGCGGCATCCTCGACGGCCTCGGCATGCCGCACCTCGGCCTCGACCAGCCGGTCGGCCCGATGTCCGGTGGCGAACGCCGCCGGGTGGCGCTCGCCGCGCTGCTCGTCCGCGACTCCGACCTGCTGATCCTCGACGAGCCCACCAACCACCTCGACGTCGGCGGTGTCGACTGGCTGGCCCGGCACCTGGTCGGCCGCAAGGGCGCCCTGGTCGTGGTCACCCACGACCGGTGGTTCCTGGACGCGGTCTGCACCACCACCTGGGAGGTCGCCGACCAGACCGTTCGCGCCTACGAGGGTGGATTCGCCGCCTGGACCCTCGCCCGCGCCGAGCGCGAGCGCGTCGCCGCCGCCACCGAGGCCCGCCGGCAGAACCTGCTCCGCAAGGAGATCGCCTGGCTGCGCCGCGGCCCGCCGGCCCGGACGTCCAAGCCCCAGTTCCGCATCGACGCCGCGAACGCGTTGATCGCCGACGTGCCGCCGGCGCGGGACACCATGTCCCTGCAGCGCATGGCCACCTCACGGCTCGGCAAGCAGGTGTACGACCTGGAGAACGTCGAGCTGCACGCCGGCCCCAAGGAGATCCTGCGCGACGTCACCTGGCTGGTCGGCCCCGGTGACCGGATCGCCATCCTCGGTGCCAACGGCGCCGGCAAGACCACCCTGTTGCGGATGCTCGCCGGCATCACCCGTCCCGACGGTGGCCGCCTCGGGACCGGCTCCACCGTGCGGCCCGCGTTCCTCTCCCAGGAGCTCACCGAGCTGCCCGGGCACCTGCGGGTGCTGGAAGCCGTCGAGGAGGTCGCCCGCCGGGTCCAGCTCGGTGACCGGGAGGTCTCCGCCGCACAGCTCGCCGAGGTGTTCGGCTTCGACGACCGCCGACTCTGGACCCCGGTCAGTGACCTCTCCGGTGGGGAACGCCGCCGGTTGCAGATGCTGCGGCTGCTCGCCGGCGAGCCCAACGTGCTGCTCTTCGACGAGCCCACCAACGACCTCGACACCGACACCCTCGCCTCGCTGGAGGACCTGCTCGACTCGTGGCCCGGCACGATCATCGTGGCGAGCCACGACCGCTACCTGATCGAGCGGGTCACCGACACGGCGTACGGGATGTTCGGCGACGGTCGCCTGGTGCACCTGCCGGGCGGGGTGGACGAGTACCTTGCCCGGACGGCCGAGCGGGCCGGCTCCGCCCCCCGGGTCGGCGTGAACCCGACCGCCGGGCCCACCGGCCCGAGCGCGGGTGGCATGTCCGCTGCCGAGGTCCGCCAGGCCCGCAAGGAGCTGAGCCGGCTGGAACGGCAGCTCGGCAAACTCGACCAGCGCGAGACGACGCTGCTCGGTCAGCTCGCGGCGGACGCCACCGACTATGCCCGGGTGGCCGAGTTGGACACCCAGCTCAAGGATCTGCGCGCCGAGCGTGAGCGGATCGAGGAGAGCTGGATGACCCTCGCCGAGGACCTGCCGGAGAGCTGACCGGGCCGGGCACGCCGGGCGAGGACCGTGTGCGGCGTCACACCGCCACATGCGAGACAATCGTCGGTGACACCTACCCCACGGCGTTGGAGACACAGACATGGCACACACCCCCGTCAACCACCCCGCGCGGCCGATCTACCGGGCGATCGGCGGGCTGACCGGTCTGTACCTGGTGGTCTTCGGTGTGCTCGGCATCATCGCGAGCATGGGCGACGAGATCCTCGCCCAGGACGACACCCGGGTCCTCGGTCAGGGCACCAACCTCGGCTTCTCGCTGCTCAGCGTGCTGCTCGGGATCATCGTGCTGGTCGGCACGGCCCTCGGCCGCAACATCGACGTGGCGATCAACCAGTGGCTGGCGTACGCCCTGATGGTGATCGGCCTGGCTGGTCTCGCGTTCATCCGGACCGACGCCAACATCTTCAACTTCAGCATCACCACCGTGGTCGTGGTGCTGGCGGCGTCCCTGGTGCTGCTGATGGTCGGCATGTACGGCAAGGTCGGGTCCGAGGATGAGGCGGAGGCGTTCCAGAAGGCTCGTCTCGTTCTCTGAGCTTTCCCTGGTTGCGGTGGTGGTTTTCGCCGGAGCCCGAGCTGCTCCGGGCGGTCAGGCTTGATCCCTGCGCAGCTCGGGCTCCGGCGAAAACCTGACCTGGTCCAGCCTTTGGCGGACCCTTTCCGGCTTTGTGGTTCTTCGGACAGTCACCTCTGCCTTGGGTGACAATCCTCCTGAAACGGTCTAACTCGGGTGGACGGGGTCAGGAGCATGCCGCACTTTCCGGTGAACCATCCGGCACGGCCGCTCTACCGGGTCCTGTCCGGTCTGATCGGCGTCTACATCCTGGTCTTCGGCGTCTGGGGCGTCGCCGAGACGATCGGTGACCCGCTCTTCGCCCGGACCAGCACCTGGGCCCTCGGACTCCGGACCAACCTGGCCTTCTCGCTCGCCTCGGTGATCTTCGGTGTCGTCCTGATCATCGGGGCGTCGCGGCGCAGCAACCTCGGCCACTACATGAACCTCATCGCCGGTGTCGTGTTCCTGGTGACCAGCATCCTGATGATGTCCGTGCTCCAGACCGAGGCGAACTTCCTCAACTTCTCGATGTCGACAGTGGTGGTGTCGATGCTGTTCGGCCTGATCCTGCTCGGCACCGGCCTGTACGACAAGATCGGCCCACCGGAGCACGCGGAGGCGGAGCTGGAGCGCCGCAAACACCCGGTGGCCGACGCGCACCGCCGCTGATCGGGCTCAGCGGCGCCGGCCGTTCATCGGGCTCAGCGGCGCCGGCCGTTCATCGGGCTGAGGGGCGCCGGCTGGTGATCAGCGTCGGCTTCGCCTCCAGGTGCGACAACCCGTTCCAGGCCAGGTTGACCAGGTGCGCCGCCACCGTCTCCTTGCGCGGCTTGCGGACCTCCAGCCACCAGCGCCCGGTCAGTGCCACCATGCCGACCAGCGCCTGCGAGTACAGCTCGGCGAGCTTCGGGTCGTACCCCCGGCTCTTGAACTCGGCGCCCAGGATGTGCTCGACCTGGTGGGCCACGTCGTTCATCACGCTGCTGAAGTTGGCAGTGCCGGCCATCAGCGGCGACTCGCGGACCAGCACCCGGAAGCCGCTGGCGTCCTCCTCGATGTAGCCCAGCAGCGCCAAGGCCGCCTGCTCCAGGAGCTCTCGGGGGTGCCCGGCGGTCAACGCCGTGGTGATCCGGTCCAGCAGGGCGCGGACCTCGCGGTCCACCACCACCGCGTACAGGCCTTCCTTGCCGCCAAAGTGCTCGTATACCACCGGCTTGGAGACCTTGGCGCGGGCCGCCACCTCCTCGATCGAGGTGGCGTCGAACCCGCGCTCGGCGAAGAGCTGCCGGCCGGTCGCGATCAACTGCTCCCGCCGCTGGGCCGCCGACATGCGGACCCGGGAGGCGGGTTTGGCCTTGGGTGCCGCGGCCGGGGCCGGCGGCGTCACCCGTCGGCCGCCGGCACCGGCATCGCCGTCACTGACCTCGGGCATGTCGCCGCCTCGCTGGCGCTCGGTGACGCCCTGCCGTGGAATGGTGCCTCCGCTGTGCCCGTTCACGTCGTCGCCTCACTGTCGGGCGGTGCGACCGCCCTGCCGCGCCGTCCGACCGTACCCGGATCGGGCCCGGCTCCCCGTCTGCCGAGCCGTCCGGTCCCCCCGCGTGGCTCGGTCACCCGGCCATCCTGCCAGGCGGCATGTCGGAGCACCGCCCGGTTTTAGTGGGGTGCGACCGGCTTCACCAGCTTCGCGGCGAGGCGCTCCGGCTTTGGCCAGCGCACCTGCGTCGCGGCGCCGACCTTCTCGAACAGCCAGATCACCCGGGCGGAGATGTCCACCTGGCCCCGCAGGACACCGTGCCGGGCGCTGGTCGGGTCGGCGTGGTGCAGGTTGTGCCAGCTCTCGCCGAACGACAGGATCGCCAGCGGCCAGAAGTTGGATGCGCGGTCGCCCTGGCGCATCGCGAACGGGCGCTCGCCGTAGACGTGGCAGACCGAGTTGATCGCCCACGTGACGTGGTGCAGCAGACCGATCCGGACCAGCCCGGCCCAGAAGAACGCGGTCAGCGCGCCCTGCCACGACCAGGTCACCAGGCCGCCGATCAGCGCGGGGCCGAGCAGCGAGACGGCCACCAGCGCAGGGAAGAGCTTGTCGACCCGGCTGATGTCGCGGTCGGCGATGAGGTCCGGAGCGAAGCGTGCACGGTTGGACAGCTCCCGGCGGAACAGCCAGCCCACGTGTGCGTGGAACAGGCCTCGGGTCAGCGCCCAGAAGCTGGTGCCGAAGCGCCACGGCGAGTGCGGGTCGCCCTCCATGTCGGAGAACGCGTGGTGTCGGCGGTGGTCGGCGACCCACTGGATGATCTCGCCCTGCACCGCCAGGGAACCGGCGACCGCCAGCGACACCCGCAGCCACCGCTTGGCCTTGAACGAGCCGTGGGTGAAGTAGCGGTGGAAGCCGACGGTGATGCCGAGCCCGGAGACGACATACCAGACCAGGCCGATGACCACGTCGGTCCAGCCCAGCCAGCCACCCCAGGCCACCGGCACGGCGACCAGCAGGGCGACGAAGGGGATCACCACGAAAGCCCAGAGGGCGGCCAGGATGCCGGTGGACTGGCTGCCGTCGGTGAGTGGCTTGGGGCCGGATCCGGCGGTGTTGGGATCGAGCAGAGCAGTGGACATGGGACCTCGCAGGGGGATGGTTACGATCACGAAGCTACGCCTACGTCACCGTAACTTACGGCACCGTAGATCGCACGAGGAAGTTCGAAAGCTCCTCACGTGCCCGTCGAAAGCCGCAGGTCAGGTGCCGTCGGCGCAAGTGGGGCGGCGTCGTCCACTTGACGCGACTCGCGTTCGCTGTCCCGGCACCCGCGAATCCCCGACATCCGGGGAACCGGGTTGATCAGCGGGCCCGCGTCGCCGGCTCTCGTCCCGCGCTCCCGCGTCGCTCCCGCTCTGCGGCGGGATGAGCGATGGCGTCCGACGGCAGGGACGCTAAGGTGTAGCGGCGGGATGTTCATCCCCCTGATGCGACGTGCTCGCGTCGCTGATCGGCCGTGGTGTAATTGGCAACACCCGGGTCTTTGGTACCCGTATTTCAGGTTCGAACCCTGGCGGCCGAGCTGCCCATCTACGTCCGGTTCAAGGGCCGGTGGGGGTAAGAGGAAGACAGGCCGGGCCTCGCGGTTAGCATGACCGCGAGAGTGTCCGCCGTCCCGACGGGAGCCACGTCGTGCCCCAGCCCCACCTTCGTACCGTCGTCGTTCTCGCCGCCGGTGAGGGCAAGCGGATGAAGTCGACACTGCCCAAGGTGCTGCACCCGCTGCTCGGTCGGACGCTGCTCGGTCACGTGCTGAGCGCCGCCGCGCCGCTGGCCGCAGACCGCACCGTCGTCGTGGTGGGGCACGGCGCCGACCAGGTCCGGGCCCACCTGGGCGAGGTCGCCCCGGACGCCACGCCGGTGCTCCAGGCCGAGCAACTCGGCACCGGGCACGCCGTGCGGATCGCCCTGGACGCCGTCCCGGACGGCGCCGGCACCGTCGTGGTGATCAACGGGGACGTGCCACTGCTGCGACCCGAGACGGTGGGCGCGCTGGTGACCGCGCACGAGCAGGCCGCCGCAGCAGCCACAGTGCTGGCCGCCGAGGTGCCCGACCCGACCGGGCTCGGTCGGATCGTCCGGGACGCCGACGGCCGCCTGGAGCAGATCGTCGAGGAGCGCGACGCCGACGCGACGCAGCGTGCGATCCGGGAGATCAACGCCGGGATCTACGCGTTCGACGCGGTACGGCTGCGCGAGGCGCTGAGCAAACTCTCCACTGACAACGACCAGGGCGAGGAATACCTGACCGACGTCTTTGGCCTGCTCCGCTCGGTCGGTGAGCCGGTCGCGGTGCACATGGCCGACGACCACGTCGAGACGTTGGGCTGCAACGACCGGGTGGAGCTGGCGACGCTGCGCCGGCTGCTGCGCGACCGGGTCAACGAGGCGTGGATGCGTACCGGGGTGAGTCTGCTCGACCCCGCGACCACCTGGATCGACGTGACGGTGGCTCTGGACCGCGACGCGGTGGTCGACCAGAACACCCAACTGCGCGGCGGCACCGTGGTCGGCGAGGGCGCATTGATCGGGCCGGACGTCACGCTGGTCGACACGATCGTGGGCCCTGACGCGTCGGTGGTCCGCAGCCACGCCGTCGGCGCCGAGATCGGCGCGGGCGCGAGCGTCGGGCCGTACGCGTACCTGCGGCCGGCGGCCCGGCTGGCCGAGAAGGCGAAGGTCGGCACGTTCGTCGAGGTGAAGAACTCGCAGATCGGCGCCGGCTCGAAGGTGCCGCACCTGACCTACGTGGGCGACGCGACGATCGGCGAGCAGACCAACATCGGCGCCGCGTCGGTCTTCGTGAACTACGACGGCGTCAACAAGTACCGCACCGTGATCGGCAGCCACGCGCGCACCGGTGCGGACAACATGTTCGTGGCGCCGGTCGAGGTGGGTGACGGGGCGTACACCGCCGCCGGCTCGGTGATCGTCGACGACGTCCCGGCGGGCGCGATGGGTGTGGCGCGCGCACGTCAGCGCAACATCGAGGGCTGGGTCGTGAAGCGTCGCGCCGGCACGGCTGCCGCCGAGGCGGCACAGCGGGCCCAGGACGCGAAGGGTGCGCAGCCGAACGGTGACGCGAAGGGTGCGTCGTGACACCCGGCACCGCAAGCGACAGTGAGGCAATCCACGGGGTGACCGAGACGGTGGGCGGCGCATCCGGCACGGGAGATACTGCAACCGAATAGTCCCCGACCCACCACCACCGGGTCGGGTACCGCCGACAAAACGGGAGCAGACGGGCCCATGGGCAGCATCGTCGCCGAAAACCGCAAAAGCCTGATGCTCTTTTCCGGACGTGGCTTTCCGGAGTTGGCCAAGGAGATCGGCGAGGTGCTCGGCGTCGCGCCGACCCCGGCCGACGCGTACGAGTTCGCCAACGGCGAGATCTTCGTACGGTTCAAGGACTCGGTGCGTGGTTCGGACGCCTTCGTGGTGCAGTCCGTCACGCACGGGGTGAACACCTGGGTCATGGAAACCCTGATCATGGTGGACGCGCTGAAGCGGGGGTCGGCCAAGCGGATCACCGTGGTGCTGCCGTTCTACCCGTACGCGCGGCAGGACAAGAAGCACCGGGGTCGGGAGCCGATCTCGGCCCGGCTGGTGGCGGACCTGCTGAAGACCGCGGGCGCGAACCGCATCCTGACCGTCGACCTGCACACCGCGCAGATCCAGGGCTTCTTCGACGGCCCGGTGGACCACCTCTTCGCCATGGACATCCTGGCCGAGTACGTGGAGCACAAGTACGCCGGCCGGCCGATGACCGTGGTGGCCCCGGACTCGGGCCGGGTGCGGGTGGCCGAGCGCTGGACCGACCGGTTGGGCGGCTGCCCGCTGGCGTTCATCCACAAGACCCGTGACCCGATGAAGCCGAACCAGGTCGTTGCGAACCGGGTGGTCGGCGAGGTCGAGGGCCGGGTCTGCCTCATCGTCGACGATATGATCGACACCGGTGGCACGATCGCCAAGGCCGCCGACATCCTGAAGGAGTCGGGGGCGGCGGAGATCGTGGTCGCGTCCACCCACGCGCTGCTGTCCGACCCGGCCACGGAGCGGCTGAAGAACAGCTCGATCAGCGAGATCGTGGTGACCAACACCCTGCCGCTTCCTCCGGAGAAGCAGTTGGACAAGCTGACCGTGCTGTCGATCGCGCCCCTGCTGGCGCGGGCGATCCGGGAGGTCTTCGACGACGGCTCGGTGACGACCCTCTTCGGCGGCCTGAGCTGAGCGTCGCGCGTCGGTGAGCCCCGTTTCCGCCACTCGCCGCGCCGGTGGGGGCGGGGCTGTCAAACTGGTGGAAACGGGGCCGGCGCGCTGGTGGGAGCACCACCGGCGCGCCGGTCTGGAGCCGTGAACGGGGACTGCCGGAAACCCTGGAAACAGCTCGGGTAGACTGGTGCGGTTGCCACGGCGAGGGTGCCCGGCGGGCCGCTGAAAAGCGCCGCACGGAGGCACCGTCATCGACGCGGTGCTCCGGGCAGTCGTTCATGACGCATGAGCCCCAGCGAGCCCCTCGCCCCAGCACCGCAAGACGACAAGCCGCCGCAGCGAAAAGCATCAGGAGTTTCCCCGTGTCCGAGGTAAAGATCAGCGCCGAGCCCCGCACCGAGTTCGGCAAGGGTGGTGCCCGCCGTACCCGCCGGGCCGGCAAGGTGCCCGCCGTGCTGTACGGCCACGGCGAGAAGCCACAGCACATCTCGCTGCCGTCCCGGGAGTTCGCCGCCGCGATCCGCAAGGGCGGTGCCAACCAGCTCTTCGCGATCGACATCACCGACGGCACCCAGGTGCTCGCGCTGCCGAAGGCGATCCAGCGGGACCCGATCCGCGACACCTTCGAGCACGTCGACCTGATCCTGGTTCGTCGGGGCGAGCAGGTCACCGTCGACGTTCCGGTTCAGCTGACCGGCGAGGCCGCACGGGACACCCTGATCGTGCACGACCACGACACCCTCTCGGTGACCGCCGACGCCACCAAGGTTCCGGATCACCTCGAGGCCTCGATCGACGGCCTGGAGGCGGGCACCCTGGTGACCGCCGGTGACGTCAAGCTGCCGGCCGGCGTCGAGCTGGCCGTCGACTCGGACCTGACCGTCGCGTCGATCACCGCCGCCCCCACCGCCGAGCAGCTCGAGGCGACGCTGCCCGAGGTCGAGGTTGCCACCGACGAGGCCGAGGCCGAGGTCGGCGAGACCACCGAGGGCTCCGAGGGCGCGGACACCGCTGCCGAGGGCTCCGAGACCACCGAGGCGCGCACCGAGGCCTGATCGGTTCGTACTGTGCGACAGGCGTCCCCGGATCTTCGGGGGCGCCTGTCGGCGTATCGGGAGTCGGTGGGATGGACGTCGGGAGGGACAGGGTCGTGACGGACGAGGCGTGGCCGTGGTTGGTGGTCGGCCTGGGCAACCCCGGTCGGGAGTACGCCGGGAACCGGCACAACGTCGGGTTCATGGTGGCTGACCTGCTGGCCGGGCGGGTCGGCGCGCGGTTCGGGCGGCACAAGCGGGCGGTGGCCGAGGTGGCCGAGGCGCGGCTGGGGTTTGGTGGACCGAAGCTGGTGCTGGTCAAGCCACTGACGTACATGAACCTGTCGGGTGGGCCGGTGGCGGCTCTGGCCCAGTTCTACAAGGTGCCGACGACGCAGGTGATCGCGGTGCACGACGAGCTGGACATCGAGTTCGGTCAGGTGCGGATCAAGTTCGGCGGCGGTGAGGGCGGGCACAACGGCCTGCGTTCGATGTCGAAGTCGTTGGGCACGAAGGACTACGTCCGGGTGCGGTTCGGCGTCGGTCGACCGCCGGGGCGGCAGGATCCGGCGGATTACGTACTGTCGGATTTTGGCGCGGCCGAGCGCAAGGAAGTGGATTTCCTGGTGGACCGGGCCGCCGATGTGGTGGAGTCGGTGATCGTCAAGGGCGTGGAGCCGACGCAGAACCTCTACCACGGCAGTTAGAGACTTCCCGCCAGTCTCTGGCCGGGCGGGGCGTACCGGATCGGAAACGGCGGGCCGGTAGTCTGCGCCTTTCGGCGTGCCGCGACCGGCGACGCGGGTCGCGGCGAATCGGTCCGTGCGGGCACGGGTCGCGGCGAGGCGACGGGAGCGGACAGATGACGAGTCCTCCGATGATCGATGGCGCGTTCGCCCGATGGTTGGCGTCCCGGGCCGGGCAGGCGTTGCTCGACCTGCGGACGGAGATGGGTTTCGCCGACGCCGGCGCGCTGAAGTCGGCCGGGGACAAGGTGTCGCACGACCTGATCCGCACGGAGCTGGCGAAGTGGCGGCCGGGTGACGCGGTGCTCTCCGAGGAGGACGAGGGCTCGCGGTTGGCCTGGGCGGCGGAGGTGAACACCGGAGCGGTGTCGCGGTTGACCGCGGACCGGGTGTGGATCATCGACCCGTTGGACGGCACCCGGGAGTTCTCCGAGGAGGGCCGCTCGGACTGGGCGGTGCACGTGGCGCTCTGGGCGCGTCGCGCGCCGAGCCCGCACGGGCTGGTCGCCGGTGCCGTGGGGCTGCCGGCGCAGCACCGGGTGCTGGGCACTGACTACCCGCCGGCGTATCCGCCGATGACGGTGGAGGCGGCGACGGCCGGCGAGCGGAAGATCCGCCTCGCGGCGAGCCGGAGCCGGCCGCCGGTCTTCCTCACCGACCTGGCCGAGGACGTCGGGGCGCACCTGGTGCCGATGGGCTCGGCCGGAGCGAAGATCGCCGCCGTCGTCACCGGCGAGGTGGACGCGTACATCCACGCCGGTGGGCAGTACGAGTGGGACTCGGCTGCCCCGGTGGCTGTGGCGACGGCCACCGGACTGCACGCTTCCCGGATCGACGGATCTGCGCTGAGATACAACGAGGCGGATCCGCGCCTGCCGGACCTCCTGGTTTGCCGCAAGGATCTCGCCGCCCGGTTGCTTGCAGCGCTGCAGAGACATTCCGGGTAGCCTGAGCGCACTTTCTTGACATGCCCGACCGGAAAGGTCTGGAAATCGGATGAGCGAGCGAATCGAGCCGGCGTCATGACCACCCCCGCGGCGTACCGGGTCTCCCACCTGGACGCCCTGGAGGCGGAGAGCATCTTCGTGATGCGCGAGGTCGTGGCCGAGATGGAACGCCCGGTGCTGCTCTTCTCCGGCGGCAAGGACTCGATCGTCATGCTGCGCTTGGCGCAGAAGGCGTTCGCCCCGGCCAACATCCCCTTCCCCGTCATGCACGTCGACACCGGGCACAACTTCCCCGAGGTCCTCGAATACCGCGACCAGCGGGTCGCCGAGCTGGGGTTGCAGCTCGTAATTGCGAGCGTGCCGGAGGCCCTGGCGAGCGGCATGGTCCGCGAGTCCGGCGACGGCATGCGCAACCGGATCCAGACACCGGTGCTGCTCGACGCGGTGGAGAAGCACCGCTTCGACGCCCTGTTCGGTGGCGCCCGCCGCGACGAGGAGAAGGCCCGGGCGAAGGAGCGGGTCTTCAGCTTCCGCGACGAGTTCGGCCAGTGGGACCCGAAGAACCAGCGACCGGAGTTGTGGTCGCTGTACAACGGCCGCCACCACCCCGGCGAGTCGATCCGGATCTTCCCGCTGTCCAACTGGACCGAGCTGGACGTCTGGCACTACATCGCCCGGGAACGCATCCCACTGCCCTCGATCTACTACGCGCACGAGCGTGAGGTGATCGAGCGGGACGGCATGTTCTACGCGGTCAACGAGTTCTTCCGGCCCCGGGCGGGCGAGGAGCGGTTCAAGGCGCAGGTGCGCTATCGCACCGTGGGCGACGCCTCCTGCACCGCCGCGGTCCGATCCGACGCGGACACCGTGGAGAAGGTCATCGAGGAGGTGGCGGCCACCCGGATCACCGAGCGCGGCGCGACCCGTGGTGACGACCGGGTCAGCGAGGCCGCCATGGAGGACCGCAAGCGGGAGGGCTACTTCTGATGAGCACCGAGATCGTGGCGTCCGCGAATGCTGAGGCCCGTGCTGTTACCGGGGCCGGGCCGGAGGCCCGGGCCATGGACCTGCTGCGGTTCGCCACCGCCGGCAGCGTGGACGACGGGAAGTCGACCCTGATCGGCCGGCTCCTCTACGACACCAAGTCGCTCTTCACCGACCAGCTGGCGGCGGTCGAGGCGGTCAGCGCGGCCCGTGGCGACGAATACACCAACCTGGCCCTGCTCACCGACGGTCTGCGCGCCGAGCGGGAGCAGGGCATCACGATCGACGTGGCATACCGGTACTTCGCCACCCCGCGCCGCAAGTTCATCATCGCCGACACCCCGGGGCACATCCAGTACACCCGCAACATGGTCACCGGGGCGTCCACCGCCGACCTGGCGTTGATCCTGGTGGACGCGCGCAAGGGCCTGGTCGAGCAGTCCCGCCGGCACGCGTTCCTGTGCTCGCTCCTGCGGGTGCCGCACCTGGTCCTCTGTGTCAACAAGATGGACCTGGTGGACTGGTCGCAGGAGGTCTACGAGCGGATCGCCGACGAGTTCACCGCGTTCGCCGCGAAGCTCGACGCGCCGGACCTGACAGTGGTGCCGATCTCCGCGTTGCGCGGCGACAACATCGTCGCCCGCTCGGAGAACATGCCCTGGTACGAAGGCCCGTCGCTGCTGCACCACCTGGAGCGGGTGCACATCGCGAGCGACCGCAACCTGGTCGACGTCCGGTTCCCCGTGCAGTACGTGATCCGCCCGCAGTCGACAACTGTCACCGACTACCGCGGTTACGCCGGTCAGGTCGCCTCCGGCGTGCTCAAGCCGGGTGACGAGGTGATGGTGCTGCCGTCCGGCTTCACCAGCCGGATCGCCGCGGTGGAGACCGCCGACGGGCCGGTCGCGGAGGCCTTCCCGCCGATGTCGGTGACGGTACGACTGGCCGACGAGATCGACATCTCGCGAGGTGACCTGATCTGCCGCCCGAACAACGCGCCTGCGGTGGCCCAGGACATCGAGGCGATGGTCTGCTGGATGGACGAGACGGCACCGCTGCGGGTCGGCGCCCGGTACGCGATCAAGCACACCACCCGGTCGGCGCGGGCCATCGTGCGCGGGCTGCACTACCGGTTGGACATCAACTCGCTGCACCGTGACGAGTCGGCCGACGAGCTGCGGCTCAACGAGATCGGCCGGGTGCGGCTGCGGACGACGGTGCCGCTGCTGGCCGACGAATACCGGCGTAACCGCACCACCGGGGGCTTCGTCATCATCGACGAGACCACCAACCGCACGGTGGGCGCCGCCATGATCGTCGAAGCCAGCTAACCAAACCCCAGCCCACCCCACCCC
>NZ_JAGPXS010000023.1:0-95478 GCF_018070425.1 Micromonospora sp. C81 | reverse complement strand
GGCCTCGACGAAGTCGCCCACGAGATGAACACCCGCCCCCGCCAGACACTCGGCTGGGCAACCCCAGCCGAGCGCCTGGACCACCTCATCGCCACCTGACGATTGCACTCACCCCTTGACCCCAAGCCGAGGCGGGTGACAACAACTTCATGATCAACGCGAACGGCGGCGGGGGTGTTCAGGGGGTCAGGGCCGTCTGGAGGGCTTCGGGGAGGGTGGGGTGCTGGTAGCGGTAGGCGGCTCTCGTCAGGACGCCGGGGAGGACGCGGGTGCTGGTCAGGGCCTCGTGGGAGAAGCCGCCGAGGGCCACCTTGAGCGCCAGCGCGGGGATCGGGATGATCGCCGGGCGGTGCAGCTGTCGGGCCAGCTCGCGGGTGAACTCGGCGTTCGTCACCGGGTTCGGCCCCACCACGTTGACCGGGCCGGCGACCTCGTCGTGGTCCAGCAGGAAGAGGGTCGCGCCCAGCCAGTCGGCCAACGAGATCCACGGCAGCCACTGCCGGCCGCTGCCCAGCCGGCCGGCGATGCCCAGCTTGAATGGCAACAGCTGCGGCTTGAGCAATCCGCCGTCGCGGTCCAGTGGCAGGCCGGTGCGCATCCGGATGACGCGTACCCCGGCGTCCTCGGCTGGCCGGGTCGCGGCCTCCCACACCCGGCAGACGTCGGCCAGGAAGCCCTCGCCGGCCGGTGCGTCCTCCTCGACGGCCCGGTCACCGGTGTTGCCGTACCACCCCACGGCCGAGGAGTTGAGCAACGCCCGTGGTCGGTCGGCGGCGGGAAGCCCGGCGATGGTGGTCGCCAGTGTGGTGGTGCTGTCCACCCGGCTGGTCCGGATCAACCGCCGGTAGTCGTCGTTCCAGCGCTTGTCGCCAACGCCCGCGCCGGCCAGGTTGATCACCGCGTCCGCCTCGGCGACCACGGCCGGGTCGAGCTGCCCGGCTGCGGGGTCCCACCGCCGCTCCTGCGGGTCGCGCGGCGGGCGACGGACCAGCCGGGTGATCTGGTGCCCGTCCGCTGTGAGCCGGTCGGCCAGCCGGGTGCCGAGGAAGCCGGACGCGCCGGCCAGAAGGATGCGCATACCCCCATCTTCGTCCAGAACGCCACCGGGAGATGCGTGGGGCCGCCGGTGGCGGGGCGTTCCGGTGAACGAATTCGCGACGGAACCCACTACCCGACCGAGGTGATCGAGTGGTTCCTGGAGATGGGTCGCCATCCCGACGGCAACGGCTGGGTTGCCCCGGACGTCGAGCAGGTGACCGGACGCCCCGGGCGCACGTTCCGGCAGTGGGCCGCCGAGCACGCGGACGACTTCCGGTGACGGCGCCTGGGGCGAGGGCTGCGGCGGTCAGGCCGCGTGGGCCGGGCGCAGGTCGGCGAGCAGTCGCTCCACCTCGGCGTACGTCTCGGCGCTCAGCGGGCCGAGCGTCAGGGTCGCCAGGTTCTCCTCGGCCTGGGCCACCGTGCGCAGGCCGGGGATCGGCACGGTACGCGGACTGCGCGCCAGCAGCCAGCCCAGCGCGCCCTGTGCGAGGGTCCGTCCGTCGGCGGTGAGCGCCGCGCGGACCTGCTCCACCCGGGCCGCCCAGCGCGGTGTCGGCCGACCGCCGGTGAACCACTCCA
Source organism: Micromonospora sp. C81 (assembly GCF_018070425.1). Taxonomy (NCBI): domain Bacteria; kingdom Bacillati; phylum Actinomycetota; class Actinomycetes; order Micromonosporales; family Micromonosporaceae; genus Micromonospora; species Micromonospora sp. C81. Next base: position 93,858 of record NZ_JAGPXS010000023.1, on the reverse strand, counting down.
GCCACTCCGGCGCCCGCCCGCGCACGTCGTCCGACCCGACGGCCCGGGTCGACCCGGTGAGCAGCCCCATCGCCAGCGGCCCGCGGTTGAGGCTGGCCAGGTCGTGGCTGTCGCAGACCGCCAGCACCGCCGCGTTGTCGCGCAGCACCGACTCGTCGTGCTGGATGGCGGCGCAGTGCGGGCCGGCCGCCGCGAACGCCTCCGCCGAGGCGGGGTTGTCGGTGCTCCACCCGTACGCCCGGATCTTGCCCTGGTCGACCAGGGCCTCCAGGGTGTCGACCAGATCGAGTGCGGCGGGCACCGGCAGGTCGTTGAGGTGCAGTTGGTAGAGGTCGACGTGGTCGGTGCCGAGGCGGCGCAGCGAGTCCTCCAGGCTGCGTACCGCGAAGGCCGGGCTGGCGTCGGTGCCGAGCGCCCGCCGGGTGGTCTCCTCACTGACGTTGCCGAACTTGGTGGCGATCACCGCGCTGTCGCGCCGGCCGGCCAGGGCCCGGCCGAGGATCCGCTCGCTGTGCCCGGCGCCGTAGTTGCTGGCCGTGTCGAACAGGGTCACCCCAAGCTCGATTGCAGTGTGGATGGTGCGGATCGACTCGTCGTCGTCGACCTCGCCCCAGCCGAACGGCTGCCCGCCGTCACCCCAGAGCGGGCCCCCGATCGCCCAGCACCCCATCCCGATTGCGCTCACCTCGATGCCGCTGCGTCCCAGCGTTCGTGTCGTCGTCATGGTCACCAGCCTCCAACCTGGAGTGTGCTCCAGGTCAAGCACTACGATCTCGACATGAGCGGTTACGCCCCCGCGGAGGCTGCCCGCCGCAGCGGCTTCAGCCTCGACACCCTGCGCTACTACGAGAAGATCGGCCTGCTCGCCGACGTGGGCCGGACGACGGGCGGTCAGCGGGTCTTCACCGACGACGATCTCGGCTGGCTGGTGCTGTTCCGCTGTCTGCGCGACACCGGGATGCCGATCGCCCAGATGTGCCGCTACGCGGAGCTGGCCCGCGAAGGCGACCACACCGTCGACGAGCGGCGGGAGCTGCTGAAACAGCACGCTGTTCGGGTCGAGGAGCAGATGCTCCTGCTGAGCCGCCAGTACGAGCACCTGCGGGAGAAGATCCGCTTCTACGAGCGGCTGCCCGGGCCGGCGCCGGAGGCCGAGCAGCCGACCGCCACCCGGCCCGGCCCAGCCGTCAGTCGGTGACCTGCGGAGGCACGGTCAGACCGAGGAGTTCCTCGGCCGTCCCGGGCCGGCCGGTGAGCGCGTTCAGCGCGGAGACCAACCGCTTCTCCTCGTAACGGAAGTGCGACTCCAGCAGGGCGGCCAACCCGTCCAGCTCGCCGCGCACCTGGGCGAGGGGCACCGCCGTGTCGCCGGCAAGCAGCGCCTCGACCCGCTCCAGGATCCCCGCCACCACCTCGTGATCGGTGATCAGGTTCGCGATGACCGGGCGTAGTTCGGGGACCTGCTCGGCCAGCAGCCGGAACGCGCCCGCGTCCTCGCCGGTGTGGTGTCGGCCCAGTGCGGCGCAGAAGGTCAGGCAGTGCGCCCGCAGGTCCCGGGACGGGGCGTCGAGGTTTGCCCGGAGACGGGTCAGTTCCGCCCTGAGCCAGAGGTGGATCTCGATCATTTGATTGCCGACGGCGGCGAGCCGGTCGGCCGGTGAACCGGTCGGGTGCACGTTTGTCCCATGCTGTCCCCGCGCCTCCATGCCCACGGCGGCCTTCGTGCCGGGTACACCGCGACGCTGCGCCGGAGTCTATCCCGAACCGATCACGGCGTGGTTGGCTCGTCGGTCTCCCGGACGTCGTGCCAGCGCGCCCGCCAGGCGGCCTCGTGGGCCTCGTGGCTGGTCCGCTCCTGGAAGACGGCGGAGCGCAACGCGTGCCGGGAATCCGACATCACCATCACCTCCACGGCCACCAGCGCCACGCAGATCACTGTCGCGAGGGTGAGCGCGCCCAGCGCCGGCAGGTGCTGACCGACCGGGAGGGCCGCGATGAGCACCACGATGACGCCGACGCGGGTCCAGCTGACGGTGTGCAGGGTGCGCAGCTGGAACAACAGGTTGACGGCGAAGTAGCAGATCAACCCGCCGAAGAGCATCGGCACGGCCGGTCCCTCGACCTTCTCGGCGATCCCGCCGGCCGGGTCAGTGATCTTGTGCAGAACCTCCTCGTTACCGATGGAAAAGAGGATCACCCCGGCGATCATCGGCAGGTAGAGGTACGCGTACGCGTCGCGGGCCATGGCCACCCGGGGGGCACCCTCGGCCGCGTGCAGGGCGATCCGGGCGGCCGGCCCGATGAAGTCGAAGTGCGCCCACCACAGGGCGGCGGTGACCACGATGCCGAGCGCCGCGGCAGCCACCGCCGGCCAGGTCACCGGCTTGCCGAGCAGATTGCCGCCCACCCCGGTGGAGATGATGGACTCGCCCAGCGCGATGATCAGGATGAGGTCGTAGCGCTCCGTCCAGTGCTCGGCGCTGGTCACCCCCCAGCCCCAGGTGCCGACGATGAAGCCGGTGGCGTACTGCACCACCACCACGGTGATCCACAGCCCGTCGCGGACCATGGCGGCCTGGTCGGGGTTGGTGATCTGCGGCGGAATCAGCGCGGCGGCCAGCAGCAGCACGATGCTCACCGCCAGCTCCGGGGCGAAGCGCCGCAGTTGCCGCCGCTCCTGCGGGCTGTCCCGCACCACATGCTGGTAGAGGATCCAGTGGATGCCGCGGACCACGACGTAGCTGATGGCCACCAGCATCGGGCCGGCGGCGCTCCCCTTCGGGTCGTTGAAGGCCTGCGGCAGCGCCAGCGCGAACGCGAACAGGGCGACCATCGCGATCACCATGAGCACCGGGACGTAGCCCTCGCCGAGCCGGACCCGGGTGGCCACCAGGCTGTGCACCACCCAGATCCACCAGAGCACGGCGAGCACCAGAGCGGCGTGCAACAGCTGCCGGCCGGAGATGTTGGCGGCGGTCGCCCGCGTGATGATGAAGAACGAGAAGACGAAGACCAGGTCGAAGAAGACCTCGAACTTGTCCACCCGGGCACCGGGAGCAATCGGGACGGCCGGTCCCAGCTGTCCACCCCGCCGGTAGCCGCCCACGATCCCACTCTGGCAGCGTCCGGCCTGCTCGGAGGCCTGAACAGCGATGGCGACGGTGTCCGGCGTTACCTCCGGTCCGGCTCGGGAAAACACCGGGACTACCGCCTCCGGCAGCGGGCCGGTCGGTCCGACCCACCCTGGACAAGGATGGATCATGACGACGAACAACCCGATCACCACCTCGTTCGCCCATACCTCCACGGCCATGGACGTGATCCGGGGTGTGGACCTCGTCCGTCGGCGGGCGATCGTCACCGGCGGGTCGTCCGGCATCGGCGTGGAAACCGCCCGCGCCCTGGCCAGCGCCGGCGCGGAGGTCACCCTGGCCGTCCGCAACCCCGACGCCGGCCACAAGGCCGCCGACGACATCACCGGCACCACCGGCAACGACCGCGTCCTGGTCGCCCCGCTCGACCTCGCTGACCAGGGTTCGATCGCCGACTTCGTCGCCAACTGGGACGGACCGCTGCACATCCTGGTCAACAACGCCGGCATCATGGCCGCGCCCCTGTCCCGCACCCCGCAGGGCTGGGAGATGCAGTTCGCCACGAACCACCTCGGGCACTTCGCGCTCGCCACCGGGCTGCGCCCGGCACTCGCGTCCGGCGACGGGGCCAGGATCGTCTCGGTCAGCTCCGCCGCCCACCTGCGCTCACCGGTGGTCTTCGACGACATCCAGTACGACCAGCGGGAGTACGAGCCGTGGCAGGCGTACGGGCAGTCCAAGACGGCCAACGTGCTGTTCGCCGTCGAGGCGTCCCGGCTCTGGGCCGACGACGGCATCACGGCCAACTCGCTGATGCCCGGCGCGATCCGGACCAACCTCCAGCGCTACGTCAGCGAGAGGGAACTGGACCGGCTGCGTGCGGGCAACGCGGCGGCCTGGAAGACCGTCGAACAGGGCGCCGCCACCTCGGTGCTGGTCGCCGCGTCGCCACTGCTCGACGGTGTGGGCGGGCGCTACTTCGAGGACTGTCAGGAGGCCGCCCCCGCCCAGCCCGGCGGGCGGACGGGAGTCGCCGCGTACGCGCTGGACCCGGAGGCCGCCGAGCGGCTCTGGAAGGTGTCGACCGCGCTGCTCAAGGCCTGAGGACGCACACGAGAGGGCGCCCCGGTCGACGACCGGGGCGCCCTCTCGGCGTTGCGGGCAGATCAGGCCAGGCCCAGCTCCGACTCGAAGTTGCCGGCCTCCAGCCGCTCCTTGACCGCAGTCAGGAAGCGAGCGGCGTCGGCGCCGTCGATCAGCCGGTGGTCGTAGGACATGGCCAGGTAGACCATCGACCGGATCGCGACGACCTCGCCCAGCTCCGGGTCGTTGACCACGACCGGCCGCTTGACCACGGCACCCGTGCCGAGCATCGCCGACTGCGGCGACGGCACGATCGGGGTGTCGAAGAGCGCGCCCCGGCTGCCCGTGTTGGTCACCGTGAAGGTCGCCCCGGCCATCTCGTCCGGGGTGATCTTGTTGGCCCGGGTGCGCTCGGCCAGGTCGGCGATCCGCTTGGCGATGCCGCCCATGTTGAGCTCACCGGCGTTGTGGATGACCGGCACGAGCAGCCCGCGCTCGGTGTCCACGGCGACGCCCAGGTGCTCGGCCGCCGGGTAGGTGATCGTGCCACCTTCCAGGTCCATGCTGGCTTGGACGATCGGGTACGTCTGGAGCGCCTCGATGGCGGCGAGCGCGAAGAACGGCAGGAAGGACAGCTTCACGCCGTGCTTGGCCTGGAACGACTCCTTCGCCCGCGTCCGCAACCTGGCGACCCGGGTGACGTCCACCTCGACCACGGTGGTGAGCTGGGCCGTCTCGTGCAGCGACTGCTGCATCCGCTTGGCGATGGTCGCCCGGATGCGCGGCAGCTTCTCGGTGGTGCCCCGCTTGCTGCTCGGCTGCGGCTTCTCGGCCGGCTTGGCCGGGGCCGCCGACGGTGCGGCGGCCGGCTGTGCGGCAGCGGGGGCGGCCTTGGCGGCCTTCGCCTTCTCGGCGGCCTCCAGCACGTCCTGCTTGCGGATCCGGCCACCCACACCGGTGCCGTTGAGCGAGGACAGGTCGACGCCGTGCTCACCGGCCAGCTTGCGCACCAGCGGGGTCACGTACCCGGCGGCCTCCTCGCCGCCACCCTGCGCCGGGGCGGACGGACGCGGCGGCGTCGAGGCCGGCGCGGCAGGCTGCGAGGCCTGCTCGGTCTTCGCCGGCTGCGCCGAGCTTTCGGTCTCCGCGGCCGGCTCGTTGTACGACATGCCGGGGGTCGGCTCCTCGACCTTCGGCTCCGGCTTCGGCTCGGCCTTGGGCGCCGGCTTGGCCTCCGCCTTCGGCTCGGGCTTCGGCTCGGGCTTGGCCTCGGCGGGGGCCGCACCGGCAACGCCGATGATCGCCAGGTCGGCGCCGACGTCGGCGGTCTCGTCCTCGGCGACCTTGATCTCCAGCACAGTGCCGGCGACCGGCGACGGGATCTCGGTGTCCACCTTGTCGGTGGACACCTCCAGCAGCGGCTCGTCGACCTCGATGGTCTCGCCGACCTGCTTCAGCCAGCGCGTGACAGTGCCCTCGGTGACGCTCTCACCCAGGGCCGGCATCTTCACCGCGGTGCCCTCGCCCGAGGAAGCGGCGGCCGGAGCCGGCGCCTCGGTCGGCGCCTCGGTCGGCGCCTCGTCCTGGGCCACCTCGTCGGCGGTGCCCTCGGCGGCGGCCGTCGGCTCGGCGGCCGGCTCGACCTCCTCGGTCGGGGCCTGCTCCTGCGGGGCGGCCTCGCCACCGCCGGTCGACTCGCCCTCACCGGAGATGACAGCCAGCTCGCTGCCCACCTCGGCGGTCTCGTCCTCACCGACCACGATCCGGCTCAGCACGCCGGCAGCGGGCGACGGGATCTCGGTGTCGACCTTGTCGGTGGAGACCTCGAGCAGGGGCTCGTCGACCTCGACCGTGTCGCCCTCCTGCTTGAGCCAGCGAGTGACGGTGCCCTCGGTGACGCTCTCGCCGAGCCGGGGCATGGTGACCGATACCGGCATTTTCTGAGACTCCTTCATTCCCCTGGTGGGATCTTCGCCCGTCGCCGGACGCCGCGGTTGTGGATGATCAGGCGTGCGCGTGCAGCGGCTTGCCGGCGAGGGCCAGGTGCGCCTCGCCCAGGGCCTCGTTCTGAGTCGGGTGGGCGTGCACGAGCTGGGCGACCTCCGCCGGGTAGGCCTCCCAGTTGTAGATGAGCTGCGCCTCACCGATCAGCTCACCCACCCGGGCGCCGACCATGTGCACGCCGACCACCGGGCCGTCCTCGACCCGGACCAGCTTCACGAAGCCGGTGGTCTTGAGGATCTGGCTCTTGCCGTTGCCACCGAGCGGGTAGTTGTACGACTGGATCTTGTCGGCGCCGTACTGCTCCTTGGCCTTGGCCTCGGTGAGGCCCACCGACGCCAGCTCCGGGTCGCAGTAGGTGACGCGCGGGATGCCGACCTCGTCGATCACGGCTGGGGTCTGCCCGGCGATCTCCTCGGCGACGAAGATGCCCTGCTGGAAGCCGCGGTGCGCGAGCTGGAGGCCGGGCACGATGTCGCCGACCGCGTAGACGTTCGGCACGCTGGTGCGCAGCCGCTCGTCGGTCAGCACGTAGCCGCGGTCCATCTTGACGCCCTGCTCCTCGTACCCGAGGTTGGCGGTGTTCGGGCCGCGACCCACGGCGACCAGCAGCAACTCCGCCTCGACGGTCTCGCCGCCGGAGATCGTCAGCTTGACGCCGCTCTCGGTCTTCTCGACCTTCTCGAACGGCTTGCCGACCTTGAAGTTGATCTTCCGCTTGCGGAACGCCCGCTCCAGCGCCTTGGACGACTCCTCGTCCTCGGCGGCGACCAGCCGGGGCAGCGCCTCGACGATCGTCACGTCCACACCGAAGGACTTCCACACGCTGGCGAACTCGACGCCGATCACGCCGCCACCGAGCACGATCACCGACGACGGCACCCGGTCCATCGTGAGGGCGTGGTCGCTGGTGATGATCCGCTCGCCGTCGACCTCCAGGCCGGGCAGGCTCTTCGCGTACGAGCCGGAGGCCAGGACGATGTTGCGGCCGGTGTAACGCTTGCCGTCCACCTCGACCACGTTCTTGCCGACCAGCTTGCCGTGGCCCTCGACGATCGTGATGCCCTTGTTGCCCTTCAACATGCCCTGCAGGCCCTTGTACAGGCGGGCGATCACGCCGTCCTTGTACGAGTTGACCCCGGCCATGTCGATGCCGATCAGCTCGGCCTTGACGCCGAACTGCTCCGACTCGCGGGCCTGGTCGGCGATCTCGGCGGCGTGCAGCAGGGCCTTCGTCGGGATGCAACCGTTGTGCAGGCAGGTGCCGCCGAGTTTGCCCTTCTCGACCAGCGCGACCTTCAGGCCCAGCTGGACGGCGCGCAGCGCGGTCGCGTAGCCGCCGCTGCCACCTCCGAGAATGACAATGTCGAAGGTCGCTTCGTTCGGCTCGCTCACGTCCAACTCCCAGGTCGCGTCGCTGCATCGGGGGTCACAGAGGTGTAACAGGGACACACCCCACCTCGGTCATCTTGTCACCACTGGGCACAGGGTGCGTACCGAGGTGCCCAACGACACGTCATCGACACGTACCCTTGGCACCTTCGTCGATGACGCAACATGGGGGAGAGATCCGGTGGGCTTGTTCCGGCGCCGCAAACAGACGGCTGTGCCAAGCCATGACCGCGCTGCCAGTCGCGGCGATCTGGACCATTTGGAGAACTTCATCCGCAGTCGGCGCGGCGTCGAGGCGTACATCGAACCCCGCACGACGGTGACGGAGACCACTGTCATCCTGATCGCCGACGACGGGGAGTGGACCCGCCGGCGCATCGACGGCCCGGACGGCGCCAGGCGCTTCGCGTACCGGATGGGCATCCCCGTGTACGACGTCCGGCTGATGGGCTACCCGCAGCGGATGCGCGACTTCAACGAGCGCCGCAAACGTCGCCCCGAGCAGTACTGAACGTGCGGAAGGGCCACCTGCCAACGCAGGTGGCCCTTCCGGGACATCCGTCAGCCGTTGGCGGCGACGTCCTCTACAAGCTGCACCAGGGTGCGGACCGGGACGCCGGTGCCGCCCTTGGTCCAGTAGCCGGTCGGCTCGCCCGAGTGGTAGCCCGGCCCGGCGATGTCGATGTGCGCCCAGGCCACGTCGTCGGTCACGAACTCGCGCAGGAACACCCCGCCCTGCAGCATGTGACCGGCCCGGTCCATGCCGGCGTTGACCTGCGAGATGTCCGCCACGTCGGACTCCATGCCCTTGCGCACGTCGTCGGGCAGCGGCATCGGCCACGCCGGCTCGCCGACCGCGTCGCCGACCGCCTGGACCCGGTCGCACAGCTCCGGGGTGCCCATCACGCCGGCCATCCGCTTGCCCAGCGCGATCACCTGGCCGCCGGTCAGGGTGGAGGTCTCGAACAGGTAGTCGGTGCCGTCCGCGCAGGCGCGGGCCATGGCGTCACCCAGGACCATCCGGCCCTCGGCGTCGGTGTTGAGCACCTCGACGCGCTTGCCGTTGAACATGGTGATCACGTCGCCCGGCCGGTAGCTGGTGCCCGACGGCATGTTCTCCGCCATCGGCAGGTACGCGCTGACCGCCACCGCCGGCTTCAGCGCGGCGATCGCCAGCATGGCCGCGCCGACCGCGGCGGCGCCCGCCATGTCGGACTTCATCTCCCACATGCCCTGCGCCGGCTTGATCGAGATGCCGCCGGTGTCGAAGGTGATTCCCTTGCCGACCAACGCGACCCGCTTGCCGTTGCCACCGCTCTGCGGGGTGTAGGTGAGCTTCACCAGCCGCGGCGGGGCCTCCGAGCCCTGCCCGACCGCGACGATGCCGCCGTACCCGCCGGCGGCCAGCGCCGCCTCGTCCAGCACCTCGACGTCGAGGCCCGCGGCACGGGCGGCGTCGGCGACCGCGTCGGCGAACGACGGCGGACGCAGCTCGTTCGGCGCGGTGTTCACCCAGTCCCGGCTGGTCCGGACCGCGCCCGCCACCGCCAGCGCCCGGGTGACCTCCGCCTGGGCGCCCGCGTCACCGGCGTCCGGCACCGCGATGAGCACCTCGGCGACCGGCTCCCGCCGGGTCGGCTGCGGGCGGGTCTTGTAGCCGGCGAACCGGTACCCGCCGAGCAGCGCACCCTCGGCGACCGCGCGCAGCTCCGCCGACGCGTCCGCGTCGTCCGGCACCGGCAGGGACAGGGCGACCTTCGGAGCGCCGGCCAGGGCCCGGATCGCCGTACCGGCGGCCCGGCGCAGCGTCTCCGGGGCCGGGGCGGCACCCGACGGCTCCGGGCCGAGCCCGACCGCGACGACCAGCGGCGCGGTCACGGTGCCCAGCGTGGCCAGCTTGACGACCTCACCCGGCCCACCTGTCGCACCGAGCAGCGCGAGGGTCTCGGTCAGCTTGCCGTCGAAGGCGACGGCGATGCTCTCCGCGCCGCTGGCGAGCAGCAGGGTGCCGGCGAGGCCGCTGGTGGCGTCCTGCTCTCCGGTCTGGCTGTGCACGCCGATCACGATCGCGTCGACGGCGAGCTCGGCCGGGTCGGTGTCGACCAGGCTCAGGTTGGTGGTGCGGGGTGATGTCACTGAAGCTACTCCGGGCGGGCCGGGCCGGTCGCGGCGTCGCGTACCGGCGGTGAAGGTCTCCGGCGGAACCTACCCGCCGGACGTCATGGCTGTCCCGCCGACAGCGCCAGCGGGCTCCCGCCGATGCTAACCAGCCACGTTGCCCCCGGTAAGTTGCCACCCATGACCGACGTGACCTCCGACGCCGCCGCGACCCGGCTGCGTCGTTCCCCGCTGCACGAGCGGCACACCGCCGCCGGCGCCAAGTTCGCCCCCTTCGGGGGTTGGGAGATGCCGCTGGAGTACGCCGGCGGCGGTGTGCTCAAGGAGCACGCCGCGGTGCGGACCGCGGTGGGGGTCTTCGACGTGTCGCACCTGGGCAAGGCTCGGGTGAGCGGCCCCGGCGCGGCCGACTTCGTCAACGCCTGCCTCAGCAACGACCTGGGCCGGATCGGCCCCGGCCGAGCGCAGTACACGCTCTGCTGCGACGACGCCACCGGTGGTGTGGTGGACGACATCATCGCCTACCTGTACGCCGACGACCACGTCTTCCTCATCCCGAACGCCGCGAACACCGCCGAGGTCGTGCGCCGGTTGCGCGCCGCCGCGCCCGCGCAGGTCACCGTCACCGACGAGCACGAGGCGTACGCCGTGCTGGCCGTCCAGGGCCCCCGCTCGGCCGAGCTGCTGGCCGCCCTCGACCTCCCCGTCGAGCACGGCTACATGAGCTTCTCCGCCGCGAGCCTGGCCGGGATGGAGTTGACCGTCTGCCGTACCGGCTACACCGGCGAGCTGGGCTACGAGCTGGTGGTGCCGGCGGAGCACGCCGTGGCCGTGTGGGACGCGCTCTTCGCCGCGGGTGCGGCGTTCGAGCTGCGGGCCTGCGGCCTGGCCGCCCGGGACACGCTGCGTACCGAGATGGGCTATCCGCTGCACGGGCAGGACCTGTCCCTGGACATCAGCCCGGTGCAGGCCCGTTCCGGCTGGGCGGTCGGTTGGGACAAGCCGGCCTTCTGGGGCCGCGACGCGCTGCTCGCCGAGAAGGCCGCCGGCCCCCGGCGTACGCTGCGCGGCCTGGTGGCCGTCGACCGCGCGATCCCGCGGCCCGGGATGACCCTGCACGTGGGAGACACCCAGGTCGGCGAGGTGACCAGCGGCACCTTCTCGCCGACTCGCAAGCAGGGCATTGCGCTGGCCCTGTTGAACACCGACGCCAACCTGGCCGAGGGCGACGAGGTGGAGATCGACATCAGAGGCCGCCGAGCCCCCCTGAAGCTGACGAAACCCCCCTTCGTAACCCCCTCAGTGAAGTAACCCGCCCCGCCCGCCCCGGTGATCAAGAGGTTTGCGTCACGTCCGGACGAGATTCTGACGCAAACCTCTTGATCAACTGGGAAAAGTGGGGGCGGGTCAGCGCGTGGGGGTTGGGGGTTCGCCGGAATCCAGGACGGCCTGGGTCCAGCCGCCTTCGATGACGCCGGTCGCGTCCAGGACCGCCCAGTCGACCACGTCGGTCGCCTCCACCACGACCGGTGCGCCGATGCGGACCGACGGGTCGGTGTTGGCGTCGCTGGCGCTCACGCCGACGATCCGCTCCGGGGCCTCCCACGAGGTGACGCCCGCCCAGACGTACTCCGGGCCGTCGTCGCCGGGCAGGCCGTACTTGACCACGAGCTGCGACTCGGCGGGAAGGTGACCGGCGACGAAACGGGCGCGCGCGTCACCCAGCGCGGCCCGGGCGGTGGCGACCGCCCGGCTCATCGCGTCACCCGAGCGGGCGTAGCGCACGTCGGGCTGGATCCCGGAGAACAGGGTCGCGCAGGCGGCGGCGTAGTAGCGCCCGTCCGGGCCCGGGTGCCCGGCCGGTGGGCGCAGGCTGAGGAACGAGTCGGCCTCCGGGTCGGTCGCCGGGTCCAGCTCCAGGCGCAGCAGCACCGGGGCGGTCGCGCCGTGCTGCTCCGGGTTGCCGTACGCGACCGCGATGTCGTGACCGGTGACGGTGGCGAGCACCGGGAGCTGCACGAACGCCGGCACCTCCTCGCCGGTGAGCCCGTCGGTCCAGTCCCGCAGCAGCCGGCGTGCCGCCCCGGTCATCACCGCACCCCAGGCGCGGGTGAGGTGGTCGGGCACCCCCTGGGTCTGCAACTCCAGCAGCCCGAAGCGGCGCAGCCCCTTGGTGGTGAACCAGAGCCCCTCGGTGTCCGACGAGTACGGCACCAGGACCCAGTCGACCAGCCGGATGCGCCCCTGCTCGTCGGGGAGTGAGCGCAACGCGGTCGCCGGGTCGAGGAACTGCAGGCCGAACACGTCCACCACGTCGCCGTCGACGGACTCCGCCACGGCGGCCGCGACCGCCCGGGCCGCCCACTCGTGCGCGGGCGGCCAACCCGGCCGGTATTCCGCCTGTACGACCACCAGGTGGGTCGCCGCGGCCAGCCGGGCCAGCTGCTCCTCGGTGGCGCCGAACGCGGTGAGCAGGTCCGGTGGCAGCTCGGGGAACTCGGTGATCGGCCGGGTGTCGACGCTCATCAGCGGGCTGTCCAGCATCTGCCTGGCCAGCCCGTGGACCGGCTCGGCCAGCCGGCCGGTCAGCGCCGCCACAGCGGTCTTCGCGCTGACCTTCGGCAGCCCCGCCATCGGCACCAGGTAGGTCGCGCTGAGCGACTCCGGCACCGGTACGGGCAGGAAGTCGTCCGTGATGAGCATTTCTGGTTCCCCCGGTGGCCGTGCCGGTGCTGTCGAGCCGAACGCTACCCGGCCTGCCGCGCCCGGTTCAGCCGGACAGCACCAGACCCAGGTAGACCAGCGTGGTGACCACCTCGACGGTCGCGCCGAGAACGTCCCCGGTTATCCCGCCGAGCCGGCGTACCACGTGGTTGAGCAGCAGTAACGCGACGGCGAGCGCGACGGCCACGGCCAGCGGCCCCTGCCACGGGCGGCCCGGCACCGCGCCGACCGCCAGCAGCGCGACGGCGATCGCGCCGGCGGTCAGGGCCAGCGGGCCGACGGTGCCGGCCACGAGCGCGCCGAGCCCGTCCGGCCGGGCCGCCGGCACTCCGCGCCGGCAGGCCACCGTGACGCCGAGCCGCCCGGCGGCGGTCGCCGTGACCACCGCGGCGACGCACGCCGGCCAGGACCGCCCCGCCAGGTCGGCCAGCGCCGCCGCCTGCACCAGGAGTACGACCACCAGGGCGACCACCCCGAACGGGCCGACGTCCGGCTTCTTCATGATCTCCAGCGCGGCCGCGCCCCGCCGGTACGAGCCGAGCGCGTCCACGGTGTCGGCGAGCCCGTCCAGGTGCAGCCCTCGGGTGAGCAGGGCGGCGGCGCCGACCGTCACACCGGCGGCCACCAGTGGGGGAGCGACAGCGCCGGTCAGCAGCAGCACACCGGCCAGCAGGGCGCCGAGCAGCGCGCCGACCGCCGGGGCGAGCGCCATCGCGGCGCCGGCCACCGGGCGGTCGATCCGTCCGGCGCGGACCGGCAGCGTGGTGAACGTGGTGAGCGCGAGCCGGGTGCCCGCGAGGAGCCGCGACTCAGCCGGCACGCCAGCCCGACGCCGGCTGCTCGTCCGCACCGGTGCTGGCCGGGCCCGGCCCGGCCGGTTCCGGCTCGGCGAAGTCGGGCTCGGCGAGGTCCGGGTCGCTGTCGTTCACGTACGGGTCGTTCACGGCGGGGTAGCTGGGCTGCGGCTCGTCGGCGGCCGGGTCCGTTTCGTCGTCGCCGCCGAGCGACGGGTGGACCGGCAGCGCGGCCGACAGCGCCAGCACCGAGCGCAGCAGCGGTAGCGCGACCAGCGCGTTCGCGCCCTCACCGAGATCCATCCGCAGGTCGAGCAGCGGGGTGAGGCCGAGCACGTCCGCGGCGAGCCGCACCGCCGGGTGCCCACCGTGGTCAGCGAGCAGGCACCAGTGCCGGGCCTGCCCGGCCAGGTCCCGGCTGACCATGCCGGCGGCCACCCCGATCGGCCCGTCGAGCAGCACCGGCACCCGGCGCGCGGTGGCGCCGAGCAGCACACCGGTGGCGACCGCGACGTCGCCGCCGCCCAGTTCGGCCAGGATGTCCTTGGCACCACGCGACGAGCGGCGGGTGCGGTGCAGGGCGTCGCGTACCGCCGCGCAGCGGACCATCCACGCCGCGTCGTCGATCTCACCGGAGTCGGTGATCACCCGGCCCAGCACGGCGGGCGGCTCCGCGCCGGCCGTCGCCGCGAGCACCGCTGCGGCCGCCGCCTCGGTGCCGGCTCCGCACGCCCCCAGGACCAGCAGCTGTACGCCGGCGTCGGCCGCCTGTTCGGCCAGCCGCCAGCCGTAGCGCAGCGCGGACTCCACCTGATCGGGTGAGAGCGCCGGTTGGTCTTCCATCGGGGCGGAGGCCGGGGCGTCCACCACCTGGAGGCTGGCACCACTCTCGGCGGCCAGCCGCGCCAACGCGCCCTTGCCCGCGCGGGCCTGCGCGGCTCGTCGCGCCGACTCACCGGCGATGGTGCCGGCCGACCCGCCGCCAGCGTGGTCGCCGTGCAGCAGCAACACCCGCACCGAGCTCCAGGCGCGGGGGGTCGAGGTGCCCTGGGTGCCGGCGGCGAAGCCGACCACCCGGTCCAGCACGCCCAGCCCGGCGCCCGGTACGTCCAGCGTGGCCAGCCGGTCCACCGCCTGCGGGCCCGCGTACTCGTCGGGCATCGGCAGCTCCATGCCGGGCTGGATGACCAGCCCGGTGGCCACCATCGGCAGTGCCATGGTCGGCGCGGCCCAGGGGTTGCCGGGCTCCTGGTTCGGGGCGGCCGGCGGCGCGTGCGTCAACACGTCGGGCAGCTGCACCTCGGGGGTGGGCTCGGCGTCGGCCAGGCTCGCGACGGCCGGCCCGGTCACGCGGGCCGAAGCCGACGGCGCGGCGGCAGGGGCCGACTGGGCGATCGTGGTGGCGGCCGGCTTCAGCCAGACCGGCTGACCGGCGACGACCAGCGCCACCGCGTCGCAGGCGTCGGCGACCGCACGGTTGGCCGCGCCCAACGCGTCGGTGAACGCCCGGCCCAGCGGGGTGGTCGGCACCAACGACAGCCCCACCTCGGGGCTCACCAGCACCACCCGCGCCGCGCAGCCGCGCAGCGCCTCGGCCAGCTCGGCGATCGTTGCGACGTCGTCGGCGGGCTGGTGGTCCGGGTCGAGCAGCACCGTCACCCAGCCGCCCAGGTCGTCGACGAGCAGCGTCTCGTTCGGCTCGGCGGACTCGAGCACGTCGGCCAACCGGCGCGGGTCCTCGGTGGTCTCCTCGGTGGTCCAGCTGCCCGGTCGACGGGCGCGGTGCGTCGCCAGCCGGGTGGCCCACTCGGTGTCTTCCGGGTCGCCCTCGGGCGCGGTGGCGACGTAGCGGACCACCGGCGCGTCGGTGACCAGGGACTCGGCGAACTCGGACTTGCCAGACCGGGTACCGCCGAGCACCAGGACCGTGTTCCACCCGTCTACGGACATGCCCGTACCTTAAGGCCGCCGGGGGTGGCGGTGCCTGCCGGCCCGGCGTGGTGGTCGAAGGACCCGCCGTCGGTGCTGCGGGCCCGGCCGCCAACCGGATTGATCCACCTGCGGGTCCCGGCGGGGGCTAGCGAGGGGCCGTTGCGCGCCGGGCCGACTACGCTGGCGGGGGTTCGTCCCACGGGGACTTCAGCGGCGAGGGGAGACGCGGCATGGCGTGGAGCTGGCGGTACGAGGGCACGGACGGTCAGACGGTCGAGGGGCCGGCGGAATCGTTCGGCAGCCAGGCCGACGCCGAATCCTGGATCGGTCAGACCTGGCGGGAGCTCGCGGCGTCCGGCGTCACCTCGGTCGCGCTGATGGAGGACGACCGGGTGGACTACCGGATGAGCCTGCTGCCCACGGCCGAGTGATGGCCTACGACCGGCCGGGTGCCGACGGGCTGGTCCTCGGCGTGCCCAAGGCGGCCTTCCGGCCCAGCCCGGTCTTCCTCGGCCTGGTCGCTCTCTTCGTGGCCGGCGGGGTGCTGGCCTGGAACGGGTACGGCAATGCCCGGTTCAACGTGTTCCTCTTCGTGGTGTCCGGCTGGCTGGTGTCGCTCTGCCTGCACGAGTACGCCCACGCGGTGGTCGCCTACCGGGCCGGCGACCGGGACATCGCCCACCGGGGCTATCTGACGCTCAACCCGCTGAAATACACGCACCCGCTGCTGTCGATCGTGTTGCCGGTGGTGGTGGTGCTGCTCGGCGGCATCGGCCTGCCCGGCGGCGCGGTCTGGGTGGACCGGCATGCCATCCCGGGTCGACTGCGGCACACCCTGGTCAGCCTCGCCGGCCCGGCGACCAACGTGTTGTTCGCGCTGGTGCTGGTGGCGGCGGTGCGGATCGGCACCCAGTCGGCGGGTGGCCCGGTGGAGTTCTGGGCTGGGGTGGCGCTGCTCGCCTTCCTGCAGATCACCGCGAGCGTGCTCAACCTGCTGCCGGTGCCGGGTCTGGACGGCGGCAACATGATCCAGCCGTGGCTCAACCCGCAGTGGCGCAAGATGTACGACCTGTTCGCCCCGTACGGCTTCATCCTGCTCTTCGCGCTGCTGTGGAACCCGCGCATCGGCGGCTGGTTCTTCGACGGGGTCTTCGCGGTCGGTGACGCCCTGGGCCTGCCGTCCTGGCTCTACGCCACCGGCCTGGACCTGATCCGCTTCTGGCAGGGCTGAGCTGACCGCAGGGCTGAGCTGACCAGGCCTGGCAACCGGCTGAGCTGACCGGGCCGGCCGGCGCGAACCTCTCGCGTCGGCCGACCCGGAGCGGCGTCAGGGACGCTGCGCGGGGGACTCGGTCTTCGACGGGTCCCGCTCGGTGACCGGCTCGACGATCTCGTCGATCGCCTTGAGTAGCGCGGAGTCGAGCTTGACCCCGGCCGCCTTCACGTTGTCGTACACCTGCTCCGGACGCGACGCGCCGATGATCGCCGACGAGACGTTCGGGTTCTGCAGGACCCACGCCACCGCGAGCTGGGCCATGCTCAGCCCGGCCTGCTCGGCGATCGGCTTGAGCTGCTGCACCCGGGTCAACACGTCGTCGTTCATGAACCGGGAGATGAAGCCCGCGCCGGACTTTTCGTCGGTCGCGCGGGAACCGGCCGGCGGCGGCTGCCCCGGCAGGTACTTGCCGGAGAGCACGCCCTGCGCCATCGGCGACCAGACGATCTGCCCGATGCCCAGCTCCTCGCTGGCCGGCACGACCTCGGCCTCGATGACCCGCCAGAGCATCGAATACTGCGGCTGGTTGGAGACCAGCGGGATGTGCAGCTCCCGGGCGAGCGGGTGCGCGGCGCGCAGTTGCGCGGCGCTCCACTCGGAGACGCCGATGTAGTGCGCCTTGCCGGAGTGCACGACGTCGGCGAACGCCTCCATCGTCTCTTCCAGCGGCGTGCTGCTGTCGTACCGGTGGGCCTGGTAGAGATCCACGTAGTCGGTGCGCAGCCGCCGCAGCGAGCCGTTGATCGACTCCATGATGTGCTTGCGGGAGAGGCCACGGTCGTTACGGCCCGGCCCGGTCGGCCAGTAGACCTTGGTGAAGATCTCCAGCCCTTCGCGGCGCTCGTTCTGCAACGCCCGACCGAGCACGTCCTCGGCCCGGGTGCCGGCGTACACGTCGGCCGTGTCGAAGGTGGTGATTCCCGCGTCGAGTGCGGCCTGGACGCAGGCGAAGGCCGCGTCCTCCTCGACCTGTGAACCGTGGGTGATCCAGTTGCCGTACGAGATCTCGCTGACCATCAGGCCGGAACGGCCCAGGTGTCGGAATTCCATGTACCGACCCTAACTCCGGTGGATCACGACCGTCGACCGGCCACTCAGAGCACCGGATTGGCGTCGGTGAGTAGCCGGTCGATCTCCTCCAGCACCTCGTCGCGATCGCGGTGCACCAGGTCGATCAGTGGCAGGCCGCGCCGGTCCAGCGCACCCCACCGCCCGGTCTCGTTGCCGACCAGGAAGGCCACCGGGTGGATGACCAGCATCGGGTGCGTCGGGGGGACCAGCACCGCATTGGTGCGGTCCACCACACCGCGCCGGCCCGCCACGTCGACCACGGCGAGGCCCTCGTCGGTGAAACCGTCGACCTGCTGGCCGTCGGCCAACTCGGTGACGAACCCGTGGTAGCGGGTCGGAACGACGATCCGGCCGGTCCGGTCCACCGCTCCCCAACCCTCGCGGCGTACCGCGGCCAACCCGCGGCGGAACGGTCGTACCTCGGCGAAGTTGGGCGGCACCTGCACGGTGCCGGTCGCGTCGATCGCCGTCCATCCGCCCTCACCGACCACCCAGGCCAGGCCGTCGCTGAACGGGTGCGCCGCCCGGTAGGACGGCGGGATCACCGTCGTACCGAGCAGGTTGATCAACGACCACCGGTCGGTGTCGGGCCGGCGGACCCAGGCCAACCCGTCGTGGAACGGCTGCGCCTCGGCGTACCGGGCGGGGATGACCACTTCGCCGTCCTGGCCGGTGTAACCCCACAGCGGCCCGTCGCGGTCCGGCACCGGGGGTCGGTCACGGTCGAGCACCTCGTCCCGACTCCGGGGGTACGGCCCGAAGCCGTCCGCCGTGGCCCGGACGCTGACCGCGTCGAGGGCCACCCGGACCCGGTGCAGCAGTTCGGCGTCGCCGGCGCCGCGCAGGTTGAGCGCCTGCTCGAAGTGCTCGCAGGCCTCCATGAGCCGTCCCTGGTCGTAACACGACCGCCCGGCGTGCTCGTGCAGCGCGGCCCGCAACCGGTCGGGAAGCTCGACCGAGTTGGCCTGGGCGAAGAGCTGGTCGGCCTCGGCGAAGTTGCCGCGCCACCGCAGGACGTGCGCCAACCGGGCCTGGGCCAGCGCGGTCCGGCGCAGCTCGCCGGTGGCCTCGGCATAGGTGAGGGCGAGCCGACCATCGGCCAGCGCGTCGTCCAGGTCGCCGAGGATCCGCGAGGCCACCGCCCGGAGGCTCAGCAACCGGGCCCGGGCGCGGTTGTCGTTCGCCGAGCCCAGCTTCTCGGTCAGTCGCCGCCGAATGGCCCGCAGGTCGTCCGGTTCGGTCAGCTCCTCGCGCAGCGTCACCGGGTCCAACCGCCAGCGGTACGCGGCCAGGACCTGCTCCGGGTCGCCCGGGTCGGCCAGCGACGGGCGGGCCACCGCCGGCGCGGTGTCGACGGGTGGTGCGGCTTCGGCGGGTGGTGCGGCGGGTGGTGCGGACACCGGCGCGCTGTCCCCGCTGAAGCCGTTCCTCGGACCGGGGACGGCCGAGGCGGGTGGCGCGGACATCGGCATGGGTGGCGCGAATGCGGGTGGCGCGGAGACGGGCGGCGCGAAGGCGGGTGGCGCGGACGTCGGCATCGTCGAAGCGGGTGGCGCGGAGACGGGCGCTGCCGGCATGGGCGCGGGGGAGGTCGGCCCTTCGGAGACGGGCGCCGCGTCGGGCGGTGGCATCGACGCGGGCGGTGCGGACACCGGCGCCAGGAAGGTCGGTTCCGCCGGCGCGGGTGGCGCGGACACGGGCGCCGCAGCTAACGGTGACGCGGGCGGTGCGGAGACCGGGGGCGCGGAGTCCGGGGGCGCGGGCGGTGCGGAGACCGGCGCGGGTGGCGCGGACACGGGCGCCGCAGCTAACGGTGACGCGGGCGGTGCGGAGACCGGGGGCGCGGAGTCCGGGGGCGCGGGCGGTGCGGAGACCGGCGCTGGCGGTGCGGATACCGGTGCTGAGGCGACCGGTGGTGCGGAGACCGGGGTTGCGGGCGGTGCGGAGACCGGTGGGGCCGAAACCGGCGGTGCCGAGACGGGTTCGTGCACGCCGTCGTCAGCTGTCTCGGGTCGGGACGGCGGCACAACGGGGAACGACCAGTCGTCGGCCGCCGACACGTCCGTCGGTCCTGCGCTGCTTGAACCGTCCGGCGCGTACCCCGAATGGTCGTGTGTCGCGGCCTCGTCCGTCGGGTCGTGCTCTATCGGGGCGGTGTCCTCGGTGGGACGAGTGGCGACGTCCTCGTGCTGGTGGTGCGGCAGCGTCGTGGCAGGGATGCCGGAGACCGGCCGGTCGCCCTCCAGCGAATCCGGCTCGGCGGCCGACGGTGTGTCGTCTGGGTCGTCCGCCCAGGTGTGGGTGGCACCGGTGGTCGGGTCCGCGGGTGGCGCGGAGATCGGCTCCGGGAGGTCGGCCGAGGTCGACCCGACTGAGGGCTCGCGGGACGGAGCGTCGTGAGCGAGGGATGTGGGTGTCGACGGGTCCCGGTCTGTCGTGGCCGACGCCGAGAGATCGAGGTTGTCGTCCGATTCCTCGTCGACGGAGGCGGACGACGGTGGCGCCTCGCTGTGCTCGGGCTCGGCCTGCTGAGCGGGGCTGAACCACGCGTCCGGCCCACGGGCGGCCGAGACGTCGTCGGACTGCCGAACGGGCGCCACCGGCTCTTCCGAGGGCGGCGGGGGCACGTAGCGGCGCGGTGTGCCGGGGGCCAGCGGGAGCGCCAGGTCGACGTCCTCCACGGAGGGCGCCGGGGCCGCAGGGGGCGGGGTGGCTGGGCTCGGCGTGAGAGGGTTCGGGGTGGCAGGGGTCGGGGTGGCAGGGGGGGGTGGTGCCTGCACCTGCCAGGCGGGCGGCGGCGCGACCGACGGGCGGGCGTCCGCCGTGGGGGCCTGCCGCTCGGACGAGGAAGGCCACTGCGGCGAGTGCGGGCGCTCCGGCGAGTGCGGGTGCTCCCGCGAGCCCGTCTGGGCCGGCGAGTGGGGGCGTTCCGGCGAGCCCGTCTGGGCCGGCGAGTGGGGGCGTTCCGGCGGGACCGGCCGGCGATCGGTCGGCGCGCCGGTGTCCACCGGGTCGTCGACCCGTCGACGGTCCAGGTCCTCGCCGCGCCGTTGGTCCACCGGGCGGTCTCCGACGTCCGGACCGGGGTAACGCGGCGGCGGGGCGGGGTGCGGCCCGGCAGCTGGCGTCGGGTCGGCCGGCGTTCGGCGCTCAGGTGACAGCGGGGCGTCCGACCGCTCGTCGGAGACGGGTGGGTCCACCGGCGCGGGCAGGTACTCCAGCCGTAGGCGTGCGGCAGGTGGACCCGAGACGGGCAGGTCGGCGGCGGGGGAGACCGGGGCTGCCGACACCGGGCGGTCCCGACCGGGCGCGGCGGGGGAGACGGGCGCTGGCGACACCGGGCGGTCCCGACCGGGCGCGGCGGGGGAGACGGGCGCTGGCGACACCCCTCGTTCCGGGGAGACCGGCGTGGCGCGACCCGGCGTGACCGGTGGAGCCGTCGCGGCGGGCCGTGCGGGGCGCTCGTCGTACCGGGAGGGGGTGGCCTCCGGGCGCTCGTCCGGGCGCGACGGCGGGACCGGCGGCCGCTCCGGCCGAGCGGCCGGCCGCGACGGGACGCCCGGGTCGGCGCCGCGATACGGGTCGGGGCTGCGGTGTGGGTCGGGGCTGCGGTGTGGGTCGGGGGCACGATGCGGCTCCGCGGCGCGGCGCGGCTCGGTGCGGTGGCTCTGCTCGCGGGTGCGGTCCGGACGCAGCGGACCCGGCGGCGGCCAGGGCAGGCTGCCGTCCGGCGGTTGGCTGGGCTGCGGCCGAGGCTGGCGGTACCCGTTCTCGCGTGGCCCGTCCTCGCGGTGCCCGTCCTCGCGTGGTCCGTGCTCGCGCGGCGCGTGCTCGCGGTACCCGTTCTCGCGCGGCCCGTGCTCGCGTGGCCCGTGCTCTCGATACCCGTCCTCGCGGTAGGCGTCCGGTCGGGCCTCCTCGCGGGGGCGCCGATCCGGGTACGACTCGGCGCGGGCTGCCTCCTCACGAGGCTGCTGCCGTTGCGGCTCGGTGTCGGGCCGACGCCGGTCGTCGTCGCGGCGGGGCTGCTCGGGCATCTCCGGCTCGGGTCGTCGCCGTCGTCCACCGTTGGGCGCCTGTGCCGCCTCGACGCCCTCGTCCGCGCGGTAGCGCCGCTCCGGGCGTCGAACGTCGTCGGCCGCCCGGTCCGGGTATCCATCCGAGCGGTACCGCTGGTGAGCGTCCGCGGACGCCCACGGGTCGGCGGCGTCGGGGAGGCGGTCGTCGGCAGTGCGGCCGTTGTGGTCACGGGTGGGTCGTTCGCCGTACCCGTCGCCGGGGTGCCGTTCGTAACCGGCGGCCGGTCGCTCCTGCGTGCCGCGTCGACGCGGTGAGTCGTCCGGCTCGGGCATCCAGCCAGAGTCGGACCGGGGAGCGGGGGAGACCGGGGTTCCGCCCGGGTACCCCCGATCCCGCTCGCTGGGGTCCTGCTGCGGGCGGCGGCCGTCGTACCGCTCGGAGGCGGGCTGGTCGCGGTGCCAGGCGGCCTCCCGCGCCGGCCCCCGCTCGTCGGCGGGCCGTCGGTCGGACCAGGCGGTACGGCGGTCCGACTCGGAGGTGCGGCGCTCGTCGCGCCGAGGTGGCTCGGGCAGGGGCCTGCGGTACGGCTCGTGGTCGTAGTGACGGGAGTCGGCGCTGTCGGACCGCCCGTAGGCGGACGCGTCGACCTCGCTGCGGGCCCGGCCGTAGGTCGGTGTCTCGTCCGGCCCCTCGTCCACCCAGGAGCGGTTGGGGGGCGCCTCCGCCGACGGTTCGTCGGCCCAGGAACGGCCGAGGTAGGTGCCGTCCGGGCGGGTCGGTGCCAGCGGCGGCACCTCGGCTCGGCCGCTCACAGTGGCGCGGCCACGCGGTGACGGCTGGTGGATGGCGCCGATGTCGCCGGGGTAGCGCTGGCCGGGGAACTGGGGGTGCCACTCGGTGGTCGGTTCGACCACCCAGGACGGCTCGTTCGGGTCTGGCCACCGGTCGTCGTAACGGCCGTTCATCCGCCGAGCCCGTCGCCACACCCGGCCACTTGGCCGATCCTCGACAGAGGCGAGCTGTCCGCAGCCGCAGCGGGGTGACCTCCGGGCGTCCGGTCGCCGCCTGCCACGCCCCGGTGGCCAGCTCGCGTCCGCTCGCTCACGGCGTTTGTCACCTCGTTGCAAATTGTCGCGCTGGTGCCTCGCGTGCCGGTCAGATCGCCCGCTCCGGCAGCCCGTGGCTGCCGATGGAGGGTAACGGCGTGGGCTCGCTCACCGCCACTGTGGCGCCGCCCACGGGCGCAAACGTTATCCCAATGGTTTCGGACATTTGGTCCTATAACAGAATCTGGTCTCCGACCTTACCGCACTGGCCGACCGCCCGTATCGGGCGGGATCACCGGCTTCGGTCAGGGGTGCTCCATGATGAGGACGGCGAACGTGCCGGGCGTGAGCGCCTCGTAGCGGTGCGGTGCATCACCGGGGAAGGTGGCGTAGTCGCCGGGGTTGAGTTCGACCGGAGCCGTCTCGGGGCCCACCCGCAGGCGGCCGGCGGCGAGCACCACGTGCTCGACACTGCGGGGAGCGTGCCCCTCACCGGCGCGGATCGCGCCCGGCTCCAGCTCGATCAGGTAGACGTCCCTGCGCAGGTGTGCCGCGCCCGCGCTGAGCAGCGTGCCGGTGAAGTCGGCCCGCTCGGAGCGGACCCGGGGCCCGTCGCCTGCCCGGACCACCCGTACGCCGTCGTTGGTCGGCTCCACCAGCCGGCTGAACGGGACGCCGAGTGCCACGCCCAGAGCCCAGAGCGTCTCCACGCTCGGGTTGCCGGTGCCCGATTCCAGTTGGGAGAGCGTGGACTCGGCGACCCCCGCCCGCCGGGCCAGCTCGGTGAGCGAGATGCCGACGCGTTCGCGCTCCCGGCGGAGGGCGGCGGCGATGGTGGCCAGCGGGGCCGCGGGTTCCGGAGGCATACGGTCGCTCCACTGGATCAACGTTCGGTTCGGCGAACAGCATCAGCTGTTCAGCATGCTGAACCAGACCCGTCCTCAAGCAAGAACCGCACAACTTCGGGGAAAGTGCTCCCTCCGGTGTGCCGGAGGCAGCGTCATCCCTGATGTTGTGCGGATCTTGTCCAGTGCGTGGGTGACCCTCGGGCCGACCCGGTCAGACCTTGTCGCCGAGCTTGACCTGGGGAGCCGGGGCGCGCATGCGCCGGAAGGTGATCGACCGCATGACCGCGTAGAGGTAGAGCGAGCCCATGCGCTGGTCGGTCTTCGGGAACCGTTCGCGGACCAGCTTGCTGATCTTGCGGCAGATCAGGATCGAGTCGATGACCACGCCCAGCGCCAGCGCGCCCCAGAGCACGTTCGAGATCAACCGGACCAGGGGCGGCATGGCCGCGTTCGACCCGATCAGCACGATCAGCGCGCCGCCGAAGAACCAGGTGCCGACCGTACGCCGGGAGTCGACCACGTTGCGGGCCAACAGCCGCTCCGGGCCGCGGTCGCGGGGGCCGCCCTCACGGCGGAACTCCGAGGCGGCCTCGGCGCGCAGTTGGCGGCGACGCTCCCGCTCCTCCTCCTTCGTGAGGGGGCGGCTGGGGCCGGCCGGACGGCGACCGACGGTCGGCCGCTTGGGCGTCTCCCGACCCTTGGCCGGGGTGTAACCCCGGGACCGCTCAGCGGTCTCCTCGGGGGTCACCGAGGTGACGGCCTCGTCGACGAGGTCGGTGGACTTGCGGCGAAAGAGCGACGGCACGCGGCAAGGGTAGCCAACGGTCCGCGACCGGTGCACATCGCGGTACAGCGGCCGACGGCTCCAGGTCGCAGCGCAACCTGGAGCCGTCGTGGTCGAACGATGGGTGAGCGGGGTTACGGACGTTCGGCGTGCGCGCCCAGGTCGGCGAGCTTCGCCTCGAAGTCCTCGTAGCCCCGGTTGATCAGGTCGACGCCGTACACCCGGGAGGTGCCCTCGGCGGCGAGCGCCGCGATCAGGTGGCTGAACCCGGCGCGCAGGTCCGGGATGACCAGGTCGGCGGCGTGCAGCTTGCTCGGCCCGGCGATCACCGCGGAGTGCTTGAAGTTGCGCCGGCCGAAGCGGCACGGGGTGCCGCCGAGGCAGTCGCGGTAGACCTGGATGTTGGCGCCCATCGAGTTGAGCGCCTCGGTGTAGCCCAGCCGCTGCTCGTAGACCGTCTCGTGCACGATCGACAGGCCGCGGGCCTGGGTGAGCGCCACGACCAGTGGCTGCTGCCAGTCGGTCATGAAGCCGGGGTGCACGTCGGTCTCCAGCGCCACCGCGTTCAGCTCACCGCCCGGGTGCCAGAAGCGGATTCCGCCCTCCTGGCCGAGGTCGCCCAGTTTCGGCGCGCGCGCGTCGGTGACCTCGTACTCGCCGCCGACCGACCGGAAGATGTTCAGGAAGGTCATCATGTCGGCCTGCTGAGCGCCGAGCACCTCGACGTGGCCACGGGTGGCCAGGGCGGCGGCCGCCCAGCTCGCCGCCTCGATCCGGTCCGGGATCGGCCGGTGGGTGTAGCCGTGCAGCTTCGGCACACCCTGGATCTCGATCACCCGGTCGGTGTGGACCTTGATGATCGCGCCCATCTTCTGCAGGATGCAGATCAGGTCGATGATCTCCGGCTCCACCGCGGCGTTACGCAGCTCCGTGACGCCCTCGGCCATCACCGCGGTCAGCAGCACCTGCTCGGTGGCGCCGACGCTCGGGTACGGCAGGGCGAACTTCGTGCCGTGCAGCCCGTTCGGCGCGGACAGGTGCAGACCCTCGGGCCGCTTCTCGACAGTGGCACCGAACTCGCGCAGCGCCTGGAGGTGGAAGTCGATCGGGCGCGGGCCGATGTGGCAGCCGCCCAGGTCCGGGATGAACGCGTGCCCGAGCCGGTGCAGCAGCGGGCCGCAGAACAGGATCGGGATCCGGCTGGAACCGGCGTGCACGTTGATCTGGTCGGTGCTGGCGCTCTCCACGTTCGCCGGGTCGAAGACGAGCTCGCCGTCCTCGGCGCCGTCGGTGACCTTGACGCCGTGCAGACCGAGCAGACCCCGGACCACCTCGACGTCGCGGATCTTCGGCACGTCGAACAGTCGGCTCGGGCTGTCGCCGAGGAGCGCGGCGACCATCGCCTTCGAAACCAGGTTCTTCGCGCCGCGCACGCGGATCCGCCCTTCGAGCGGAGTGCCTCCGTGAACGACCAGGACGTCGTCGGTCAACGCAACCTCCAGCGCGTCGGTGCTGCAGTGTTATTGGTGGGGCGCCTGAGCCTTCTCGCTACCCCGGATGCGGCCATGTCGAAACGGCCCGCCTGTCTCTTCGCTCCGGGCAGCATAGCCCTCCGTGACGAAAAAGGACTCGGTCACATCGGCGTGTGTGGCATTAATCGGTGATCCGGCACTTTTGCGTACCAAGAGCGCTACAGATCGTGATCAGGACGCCGTCGGCGGCGGGGTGTCCGCGCCGGGCAGCGCGAGCATCTGGTCCAGCGCGACCCGGGCGTGGTGCGCGGTGTCGGGGTCGACCGTGATCTGGTTGACGACCCGGCCCGCGACCAGTTCCTCAAGGGCCCAGACCAGGTGCGGCAGGTCGATCCGGTTCATCGTCGAGCAGTAGCAGACGGCCTTGTCCAGGAACATGATCTGCTTGTCCGGGTGCGCCAGCGCGAGCCGGCGGACCAGGTTCAGCTCGGTGCCGAGTGCCCAGGCCGAGCCGGCCGGAGCCGCCTCGATGGTCTTGATGATGAATTCGGTCGAGCCCACGTGGTCGGAGGCGGTGACCACCTCGTGCCGGCACTCCGGGTGGACCAGGACGTTGACACCGGGCACCCGCTCCCGGACGTCGTTGACGCTCTCCAGCGTGAACCGGCCGTGCACCGAGCAGTGCCCCCGCCAGAGGATCATCTTGGCGTCGCGCAGCTGCTCCGGGGTGAGCCCGCCGCCGGGCTTGTGCGGGTCGTAGAGCACGCAGTCGTCCAACGACAGGCCCATCTCCAGCACCGCCGTGTTGCGGCCCAGGTGCTGGTCCGGCAGGAAGAACACCTTCGACCCCTGCTCGAACGCCCAGTCCAGGGCGCGCTTGGCGTTGGAGGAGGTGCAGACCACGCCGCCGTTGCGACCGACGAAGCCCTTGATGTCGGCCGAGGAGTTCATGTACGTCACCGGGACGGTCTCGCCGGCGATGCCCAGCTCGGTCAGCGTGTCCCACGCGGCCTCGACCTGGCCCAGCACCGCCATGTCCGCCATCGAGCAGCCCGCCGCCAGGTCGGGCAGGATCACCCGCTGCGCGTCGGTGGTGAGGATGTCGGCGCTCTCGGCCATGAAGTGCACGCCGCAGAAGAGGATGTATTCCGCGTCCGGACGGGCCGCGGCCTCCCGGGCCAGCTTGAACGAGTCACCGGTCACGTCGGCGAACTGGATCACCTCGTCGCGCTGGTAGTGGTGCCCCAGCACGAAGACCTTGCTGCCCAGCTTCGCCTTCGCGGCCGTGGCGCGGGCCACCAGATCCGGGTCGCTGGGCGCCGGAAGGTCGCCCGGACACTCGACGCCGCGCTCGGTGTCGGGGTCGCTGCCCCGGCCGAGCAGCAGCAGAGCCGTCGCCGTGTTGGAGGGTTCCACCCAGGTCGAAGTCACGTAGCCATGGTCCCACAGCGCGAGCGCGACGCAGCTTCCGTCGGTGTGGGCTGCCACACTGCTCGGCATGCGCGTGCTGCTCTGCCCGGACAAGTTCGCTGGCACCCTGCCCGCACCGGAGGTGGCCGCCGCGGTGGCCGCCGGCTGGCGCACCGTCACCGACGGTGACGACCTGCTGATCCGACCGCTCGCCGACGGGGGTCCGGGCTTCGTGGAGGTGCTCGCCGAAGCGCTCGGCGGCCGGCGGGTGCCGGTGCCGACCGTCGACCCGCTGGGTCGTCCGGCCGCCGGTGAGATCCTGCTCACCACCGACGGCGCGACCGCCTACCTGGAGAGCGCCCAGGCGTGCGGTCTGCACCTGCTCTCTCCGGCCGAGCGTGACCCGAAGACCACCACCTCGTACGGGCTGGGGGTGCTGGTGGCCGCCGCTGTGGAGAGCGGCGCCCGGACGGTGGTGATCGGGCTGGGTGGTTCGGGCACCAACGACGCCGGGGCGGGGATGCTCGCCGCGCTGGGTGTCACACCGCTCGACGCCGGTGGTGCCGCGCTGCCGTACGGCGGGGCTGCGCTCGCCGCTGTCGACGCGGTGGACGGCGTGCCCCGGTTGCGTGGCGTCCGGCTCGTCGCGGCCACCGACGTGGACAACCCGCTGCTCGGTCTGCACGGCGCGAGCAACGTGTTCGGCCCGCAGAAGGGCGCCGACCGCGCCGACGTGCTGCTGCTCGACGCCGCGTTGGAGCGCTTCGCGGCGGTGCTGGAACGCGATCTGGCCGGCTGCCCGGCGGGGCTCGGCACGATGCCCGGGGGCGGCGCCGCCGGCGGCATCGGCGCGGCGCTCCTCGCCCTCGGCGGCGGCTGCGAGTCGGGGATCGGCCTGGTCACCCGGGCCACCCGGCTGGACGCGGCGCTGGACACCGCGGACCTGGTGATCACCGGCGAGGGGTCGTTCGACCACCAGTCGCTGCGCGGCAAGGTGGTCGCCGGGGTGGCCGGTGCCGCCCGCGACCGAGGTGTGCCCTGCGTGGTGGTGGCAGGGCAGGTGAGCACCGGCCGGCGAGAGGCCGCCTCGGCCGGGGTCACCGACGCGTACAGCCTGGTCGAGCACTTCGGTGGGGAAGCGGGCGGCGGGCTCGACGCCGCGCTGAGCAGGCCCGCCGAGGGGCTGCGCGAGCTGGGCGCCCGGCTGGCCCGGCAGTGGAGTCGCTGAGCGTTCCGGCCGCCTGACGACCGGGTCCACCTGGGGCGGGCGTCACGCCACGCGGGTGCACCCGGCCGAGGCGGCGTACGATCGGCGGAGGACCACAACCGGGAATCACTGGACGGCGCGCGGCGTTGGCCAGTGCGTCCGGACCCAAAACCGCGCAGGGAGACTTCCACGTGACCACGCCAGCGCAGACCGAGTCGACCGAGGCCCAGGCCCCTACTTCCGTCGAGGCCCAGGCCCCTACTTCCGTCGTCCTCACCGACGTCGCGGCGCAGAAGGTCAAGGCCCTGATCGAGCAGGAGGGCCGCGACGACCTGCGGCTCCGCGTCGCCGTGCAGCCGGGCGGCTGCTCGGGCCTGCGGTACCAGCTCTTCTTCGACGAGCGCTCGCTCGACGGTGATGTCGTCACCGACTTCGGTGGTGTCGAGGTCGTCGTCGACCGGATGAGCGCCCCGTACCTCTCCGGCGCGACGATCGACTTCGCCGACCGGATCGACGCCCAGGGCTTCACCATCGACAACCCCAACGCGGGCAGCTCCTGCGCCTGCGGTGACTCGTTCAACTGAGTCACGCACCACGCACCAACGACGACGGGGCCGTCCTTCGGGACGGCCCCGTCGTCGTACCGGCCCGGGCGTGATGCCGCCTGGGAGCGGTCCCGACGCTTTCGTGACGGGCCGGTTGCCGTTGTCCGACCGACCGGTCACCGCCGGGTTGCCGGGCCGGTAGTCTGACCGCGCCCTGCTCCCGACCCCGAGGGTTGACATGAAGATCGCCGTCACCGGCTCGATCGCCACCGATCACCTGATGAGCTTCCCTGGCCGCTTCGCCGACCAGCTCATCGCCGATCAGCTGCACAAGGTGTCCCTCTCCTTCCTGGTGGACGACCTGGTGCTCCGCCGAGGTGGCGTGGCGGCGAACATCTGCTTCGGCATGGGGCAGCTCGGTCTGAGCCCGGTGCTGCTCGGCGCTGTGGGGGCGGACTTCGCCGACTACCGCTCCTGGCTGGAGCGCCACGGTGTGGACTGCGACTCCGTGCACATCAGCGAGGTGGCGCACACCGCCCGGTTCGTCTGCACCACCGACACGGACATGTGCCAGATCGCGTCGTTCTACGCCGGTGCGATGAGTGAGGCGCGCAACATCGAGCTCGCCCCGGTCGCCGACCGGCTCGGCGGACTGGACCTGGTGCTGGTCAGCGCCAACGACCCCGAGGCGATGCTCCGGCACTCGGCCGAGTGCCGGACCCGCGGGTACGCGTTCGCCGCCGACCCGTCGCAGCAGCTCGCCCGGATGGGCGGCGAGGACGTGGTGGCGCTGATCGAGGGCGCCGAGTTCCTGATGACCAACGACTACGAGAAGTCGCTGCTGCAGAGCAAGGCGAAGCTGAGCGACGACCAGCTGCTGGACCTGGTCAAGGTGCGGGTCACCACGCTGGGCAAGCACGGTGTGGAGATCGCCGGGCGGGGCATCGACCCGATCCACGTGCCGATCGCGCGGGAGATCCGGGCGGTCGACCCGACCGGGGTGGGGGACGGCTTCCGGGCCGGCTTCTTCACCGCGCTCTCCTGGGGGGTCGGCCTGGAGCGGGCCGCCCAGGTCGGCTCGTTGCTGGCCACGCTGGTCCTGGAGACGGTCGGCACCCAGGAGTACGACGTCCGCCGCGACCTGTTCGTCAAGCGGCTCGCCGAGTCCTACGGTGACACCGCGGCGGACGAGGTCCGCCCCCACCTCCTGCCATAGCTGGTTGCCTCCCGTGATCGTTGGCAGCTGGGCAGCACGACAGGCCGAGCGAACTGCTGCTCAGCAGCCAACGATCACGAACGGGGCGGCCCTTTGCCCGGCCGGGCCGGGCCGGGCCGTCGACTGAGGCTGATCTGGATCGACGAATGAAGCGGGGTCAGTGGCGGCGGCGGATGTCGTAGGCCGGGCCGTCCGGGCCCTTGACCGACCCGAGGAACTCCTGGCCGCGCATCCGGCACCAGGCGGGGAGGTCGACCGCCGCCGCCGGGTCATCGGCGAGAACCCGGACCACAGTGCCCACCGGCAGCTGTGGCAACCGCCGGGCCGCCGCGATCACGGGCAGCGGACAGCGCTGCCCCCGGCAGTCGATGACCTCGTCCGGCATCGTCACAGCCCCACCACCCCGGCGTCGGCGCGCAGCTCGGCGACGATCCCGGGCAGCTCGTCGAGGAACCGCTCGACGTCCGCCTCGGTCGTCTCCCGGTGCAGGCTGACCCGCACGTTGCCGTGCGAGAGCACCCCCATCGCCTCCAGCACGTGCGAGGGACGCAACGTGGACGACGTGCACGACGAGCCGGACGACACGGCGAAGCCCCGCCGGTCCAGTGCGTGCAGCAGAGCCTCACCGTCGACGTACAGGCACGAGAAGGTGACCAGGTGGGGGAGCCGGAGCACCGGATCGCCGACCACCTCCACGTCGGGCACGTCCGCCGCGACCCGCGTCCGGATCCGGTCCACCAGCGGGTCCAGCCGGGCCGCCTCCGCCGCCGCGTCGGCCGCCGCGGCCCGCAGGCTCGCCGCCGCCGCCACCACCGCGGGCAGGTTCACCACCCCGGGGGTACGACCACCCTCCCGCTCGTCGGCCGGCCAGGGTGACTCCCAGCGGGTGCCCTTACGGACCGCCAGCACCCCCACCCCGGGCGGACCGCCCCACTTGTGGGCGCTCGCGCTGAGCACCGACCAGCCGGCCGGCAGGGGCACCCGGCCGACCGACTGGGCGGCGTCGACGTACAGCGGCACCCCCGCCTCGGCGCAGATCGCGGCCGCCTCGGCGACCGGTTGCACGGTCCCCACCTCGTGACTGGCCGTGATCAGAGCGGCCAGCGCGACACCGGGTGCGCGAACCGCGGCCGACCACGCGGTCACGTCCAGCCGACCCACCCGGTCGACCGGCACACTGGTCGCGGTCCCACCCGCCGCCACGTGCCGCTCCGCCGCGTGCAGTACCGCCGAGTGCTCGATCGCCGAGTGCACCAGCGTCGACCCGACCCGGCGACGCCCCGACAGGCCACCGAGCACCGCGCCGTGAGCTGCGGTCGTACCGCTGGGGGTGAAGGACACCTCGTCCGCGCGGACGCCGAGCGTCAGCGCGGTGGCCTCGCGGGCGGCGTCGAGCAGTTGCCGTGCCCGGCGGGCCTGGCTGTAGAGCTTGCCCGGGTCGGCCCAGCCGTCGTCGAAGGCGGCCAGCAGCGCCTGCCGCGCGACCGGATGCATCGGCGCGGCGGTCGCCGCGTCCAGGTAGACCGGGGATGCGCTCACAGATCCGCCTTTGTTCGCGATTGCGGGGCTCGCAACCCCGGCTCACTCCTCGCGCTCACAGATCGACACGCTATCGCGGTGGTATGCCCATCATCCCCCCAATGGGGGGTGGACAGTGACCCCACCACGGCCGACTCCGTCATGGTCGAGTAATCTGCGACCGTCGGTGACGCCTTTGCCGTCGGTGCTGAGGAAAGACCCACCGCGGCGCGCTAGGGAGGCAGGACCAGGTGGTCGCAAGGAGTTCGGAGGTACGGCCGTCGGCCGTACGGCACAGCGCTTCCCCAGGGGTCGGTGGCCGCCGGGGGCGTGGTGCTGGTCGGTTGGCCGGGCTCGGTCTCGGTGGCGTGGCGCTGCTGGTCCTGCTCACGGGCTGTGACGTAGGGCAGGCGTTTGACGGCTTCGGCTGGCCGCAGGGCGGCATCTCGCCGGAGTCGAAGCGGATGTACGACCTGTGGATCGCCTCCTGCATCGCCGCGCTCGCGGTCGGTGTCTTCGTGTGGGGCTTGATCTTCTGGTGCGTCGTGCGCTACCGCAAGCGTGGCAACACGCTGCCGGTGCAGACCCGCTACAACCTGCCGATGGAGTTCCTCTACACCATCGCGCCGATCCTGATCGTCTCCGTGCTCTTCTACTACACGGCGATCGTGCAGACCGACGTCGACAAGTTGTCGAAGAACCCGGACGTCACGGTCGAGGTTGTCGCCTTCAAGTGGAACTGGCAGTTCAACTACCGCGACGGCCAGGGCCCGGAGGCCCGCACCACCGCGTCGACGCTCGGCACCAGTGAGGTCATCCCGGTGCTGGTGCTGCCGACCAACCGG
This sequence comes from Micromonospora sp. C81, assembly GCF_018070425.1. Taxonomy (NCBI): domain Bacteria; kingdom Bacillati; phylum Actinomycetota; class Actinomycetes; order Micromonosporales; family Micromonosporaceae; genus Micromonospora; species Micromonospora sp. C81. The sequence goes on along the minus strand of NZ_JAGPXS010000023.1, from coordinate 61,464 downwards.
TCCATCCGGTTCGAGGAGACCAGCCGCGACGTCATCCACTCGTTCTGGGTGCCGGAGCTGCTGTTCAAGCGGGACGTCATGCCGGGCAAGATCCGCAATGTGTTCGAGGTCTCGAGCCTGGACGCCGAGGGTGCCTACGTCGGGCGCTGCGCCGAGCTGTGCGGCAGCTACCACGCGTTCATGAACTTCGAGCTGCGGGTGGTGTCGCCGGAGAAGTACGACCAGTTCCTGGCGGCCAAGCAGGGCGGCAAGTCCACGCAGGACGCGCTGACCGAGATCGGTGAGGACCCGTACGCGGAGACCACGCGGCCGTTCGACACCCGCCGGACGCAGGGCAACTTCAACCCGGACGACGTTCCGGCCCGCACGGGAAGCTGAGGCAGCCATATGAAGACCGAGTGGCGTATCTTCCTGATCATTGCCGCGTTCCTGCTCGGCGCCACCATCCTCTACGGCGCCTGGACCAACGGCGCGTCCGGTGGCATCGAGTGGGTCGGCACTGTGGCCCTGCTGCTGTCGTTCCTGCTCTGCACGATGTGCGGTGGCTTCTTCTGGTTCGTCTCCCGGCGTATCGACCTGCGCCCGGAGGACCGCCCGGACGCCGAGATCGCTGACGGCGCCGGCGAGGTCGGCTTCTTCAGCCCGGGCAGCTACTGGCCGTTCGGCCTGGCACTGGCCGCCGCGATCGCCGCGCTCGGCATGGTGTTCTGGCAGTACTGGCTGATCGGTGCCGGTCTGGTGGCTGTCGTCTTCTCCGCCTGCGGGCTGCTGTTCGAGTACTACAGCGGCACCCGGCGCACCGCCGAGCACTGATCCACCCGGTCGCTCGCGACCGACCTGCGTGACGAAGGCCCGTTCCCCGAGTGGGAGCGGGCCCTTCGTCGTGCGGGAGGCCGGATGGCGCCGCGGGTCAGGCGGCGCTGTGGGTCAGGCAGCGCCGTGGGTCAGGCAGCGTGGCGGCGGGTGGGCTGGCGGCGTCGACGGCCGGCCAGCTGGGTGACCGGAACGGCGATCGCGGTGACCAGCACCACGGCGGCACCGCAGCCGGTGCAGATGAGCTCAGGACAGTCAGCTCCGTGACCGTCGACGCAGGGCGGCACCTCGAACGGTGCCACGCCCTCACAGACGTCGCAGTACAGCTCGCGGTGCGACACGGGCGTCTCCTCTCGAACCAGGCGACCCGCCCCCGAACGCGACAGCGGCGCACGGACGGAATCGGATAACTACTCGCCTGTAGTTTCCCACGCGGGTCCGACAAATCTCCCGTGGCCCGTCGCTGGGACCCCCGGCCGCTGGTGCCGCCAAGGTGATCCACTCGACATCATTGGCATCGGGGTGTCGGGACGGCTCGGACGCCGCGGTTTCAAGGAACCCGAGTCGATCAAGGCCCTCGCCGCCGAGCGGCGACGCCGAGGTCAGGCCACGGTGGCAGTGGCGGTCGCGGTGGCGATCCAGCGGTCGAGGGTCACGGCGGCCGCACCGGAGTCGATCGACTCGGCCGCGCGGTCCAGGCCGGCGCGCAGCGCCTCGGTCAGGTCGCCGTCGAGCGGGCCCTGGGTGGCCAGCGCCGCCGCGGCGTTGACCAGCACCGCGTCCCGGACCGGGCCCGTCTCGCCAGCCAGCAGGCGACGGGCCACATCCGCGTTGTACGCGGCGTCACCGCCCCGCAGGTCCGCGAGGGTGGACCTGGGTACACCCAGGTCCGTCGCGTCCAGCACGGCCTCGCGTACGGTGCCGCCCTGGGCCGCCCAGACGCGGGTCGGCGCGGCGGTGGTGAACTCGTCCAGCCCGTCCTCGCCGCGCATCACCAGGACGGAGTCACCACGGTCGGCGAACACACCGGCCATCACCGGGGCCATCCGCAGGTCGAAGCAGCCCACGGCGCCCGCGCGGGGCCGGGCCGGGTTGGTAAGCGGGCCGAGGAAGTTGAAGACGGTCGGCACGCCCAGCTCCCGTCGAACCGGGCCGGTGTGCCGCATCCCCGGGTGGAACCGGGCCGCGAAGCAGAACCCGATGCCGGCCTCGGTGACGCAGCGGACGATCGCGTCCGGATCGAGGTCGAGTGGGACACCCATGAACTCCAACAGGTCGGCGGTGCCGCAGGAGGACGACGCGGCCCGGTTGCCGTGCTTGACCACCCGGACGCCGGCACCCGCCACCACGAGGGCGGCCATCGTGGAGATGTTGACCGTGTGGGCGAGGTCACCGCCGGTGCCCACCACGTCCAGCGCGGTGGAACGCAGCTCGTCGGGGAGGTCCACCGGGACCGCCCGGCTCAGCATCGTCTCCACCAGCCCGGCCAACTCGGCGGACGTCTCACCCTTGGCCCGCAACGCCACAGCGAAGCCGGCGACCTGCGCGGCACCCGCCGAGCCGGCCATGATCTCGCCCATCGCCCAGGCGGTGTCGGCGGTGGACAGCTCGCCGCCGCGCAGCAGCGAGTTGAGCAGGTGCGGCCAGGTCCGATCGCCCATGACGGGCCTCCCGAGCGTGCGAAGTGCGGGTGGGCTGGAACCAGCGCCGAGTGTCCGGCGCCGTGGCGGTGCCGGAGGAGCGTGGGACGTCAGGCGGGTGCGTGCGTCCGCAGCAGCTCGGCCACCGTGCCGCCGGTGGTCACCGGGTCGAGCGGGTGCACCAGCGTCGCGTCGACCTCGGCGTACGCGGCCAGCCATCGGTCGGCGGCGCGGGCGATCACCAGGCAGGTCGGGGGAGCGTCGTCCCGGTCGTCCTTGATCTGCCGGGCGATGCCGATGCCGCCACCCGGGCTCGCCTCACCGTCGAGCACCAGAAGGTCGATCTCGTAGTCGTCGACCAGTCGGATGGTCTCCGCGTAGGTCGACGCGTCGACGAACTCGATCTGCAGACCGGGCGCGGGCCGGGTGCCGACGGCCATCCGCATCCGATCACGGACCTTCGGGTCGTCGCTGTAGAGCAGGACGGTGCAAAGACGATCGCTCATGCCGGCACTCCGCTTCGCCGAACGGTCCGGGTACCGGCCGTTTCGTGATATCCCATAGCCTCGATACGGCCTCGGCCGGGAGCCGGACTGTGAGCAGTGCCGTCATGAGGCACCATCGCACTGCGCTTGATGATTCGTTCGCTGCGCTCACTCATTGCGGCACTGACTCCCACCTCGTAGCTGCCCGCCGATCGTACCGGTCGGGGTGACGTAGCCGACATCCCGCCCGCCACCGATCGTCGGGGCGTACCGTCCGGGCAGCTCAGGTGGCCGCGGCGTCGGCGGCGCGCTCGCGGGCCTCCTGGCGGTCCAGCTCGCGGTCGACCCGGCGGGCCTCGCGTTCGGACTGCTTGACCCACTGGACGACGAGCACCGCGAGCATGGTCACACTGACGAACTCACCACCCGCCCAGAGGATGCCGCCGGCGACCACCTGGTCGTCCCAGGGGTCCGACCAGGCGAGGTTGAGCGACGGGTACCAGTCGCCGCCGAAGAGCGTGGTGCTCTGCATGATGGTGAGGCCGAGCACGGTGTGGAACGGCACGGAGAGCAGCATCAGCAGCGCGCGCGCCGGGTACGGCCAGCGGCCGGGCAGCGGGTCGAGCCCGAGCAGCGGCCAGAAGAACACGCAACCGGTCATGATGAAGTGCGCGTGCACCAGCTCGTGCGCCCAGGCGTGTTCGAGGGTGAAGCGGTACAGATCACTGAAGTACAGCACGAAGGGGTTGACCACGAAGATGGCGAACGCCACCAGCGGGAAGCTGTAGACCCGGGCGACACGGCTGTGCACGATCGCCAGCAGGCGCTTGCGCGGCCCGACCGGCAGGGTGCGCAGGGCCAGGGTCATCGGCGCGCCCAGCGCCAGGAAGATCGGCGCCACCATGGACAGCACCATGTGCTGGATCATGTGCACGGACAGCAGCGCGGTGTCGTACGCGTGCAGTCCGCTGACCGTGACCAGCGCGATGCCGCCCAGGCCGGGGCCGATGAAGAACACGGTACGGGCGATCGGCCAGCGGTCGCCCCGCAGGCGCAGCCGGTACACCCCGTAGAGGTACAGGCCGGCGGCGAGCACCAGGCCGAGGGCCAGCCAGCTGTCCAGCCGGGTCTCGGTCAGCACCGTGCCGACGGTGAACGGCGGCGGGGCCGAGGTGGCGGCGAGGATCGGATCGACGTGCAGCACGCTTTTCAGGCTAGGCCAGGCGAACCGGACCCTGACGGTGGGGCCACGGAAGGCGCAGGTTTGCCACCCCGCTGATCGCCGCCCCCGGTCAGGGGCAATAATGACGGCGTGACTGCGGCCCCAGCCATTGACAAGAGCCGGATCCACTCTCTGACCCGACCGAACATGGTCAGCGTCGGGACGATCGTGTGGCTCTCCAGCGAACTCATGTTCTTCGCGGCGTTGTTCGCGATGTACTTCTCCATCCGCGCAGCTGCGCCGGAGCAGTGGGAGAAGCACACCGAAGCGCTGAACATCCCGTACGCGACCACCTTCACGGTGATCCTGGTGCTGTCCTCCGTGACGTGCCAGCTCGGCGTCTTCGCGGCGGAGAAGGGTGACGTGCACGCGCTTCGGCGCTGGTTCACCATCACCTTCGTGATGGGCCTGATCTTCGTGCTCGGCCAGCTGAACGAGTACCGGCACCTGGTCGCCGACGGCATCAAGATCAACGGAGACGGTTACGGGTCGGTGTTCTACCTGACCACCGGCTTCCACGGCCTGCACGTGACCGGCGGTCTGATCGCCTTCATCATCTTCATGGTCCGTACGACCATGGGCCGGTTCACCCCGGCGCAGGCGACCTCGGCGATCGTCGTGTCGTACTACTGGCACTTCGTCGACGTCGTGTGGATCGGGCTGTACGCCATGATCTACTGGCTTCAGTGATCTTGCGCGTCACATTCCGCGCTGCTGCTCCGTCCCCTGAGACAGGTCCAACCGGTTAAGGACACCGCTCATGACTTCTGACAACGACCGCCGACGCGGTCTGTTCGCGCGGTTGCGCGAGCGGCCCGCCGCGCGCAGCAGGGGCCGCCGCCGGCTGGGCGCCGCGGTCCGGCTGATCGCCGCGCTGATGCTCGCCGGCGGCGCCTACACCGTCTTCGCCCCGGGTGCCCAGGCGCAGGACAACCCGCAGCTGACCGGCGCCGCCGCCGAGGGCAAGGCGCTGTTCGACGTGAGCTGTGTGACCTGCCACGGTCGCAACGCCCAGGGTGTCGAGGGCCGCGGGCCGAGCCTGATCGGCGTCGGCGAGGCCTCGGTCGAGTTCCAGGTCAGCTCCGGGCGGATGCCGATGGCCCGCCAGGAGGCCCAGGCTCACCGCAAGCCCCCGGTCTTCACCGACGAGCAGACCCGTCAGCTGGCCCAGTACATCCAGGAGCTGGGCGGCGGCCCGGTCGTGCCCGAGGGCGACGACCTCGGCGAGGACGGCAACATCGCGTCCGGCGGTGAGCTGTTCCGGATCAACTGCTCGCAGTGCCACGCGTTCGGTGGTGGCGGCGGTGCGCTCTCGTCGGGCAAGTTCGCCCCGAGCCTGCACCCCGCGACCGACCGCCAGATCTACGCGGCGATGCTGAGCGGCCCGCAGAACATGCCGGTGTTCGGCGACAACCAGCTTCGGCCGGAGCAGAAGGCCGACATCATCGCCTACATCCAGGAGACGCTGAAGCACGACCAGGACCCGGGCGGCTTCAACCTCGGGCGGTACGGCCCCTCCACCGAGGGCCTGGCGATCTTCCTGGTCGGCATCGTGGCGCTCGTCTTCGCCAGCCTGTGGATTGCGGGCAAGTCGTGACCGAGCGGATACTCCCCATCAGCGCAGTGGTGCCGCTCGGCGCCACCCGTAGCGAGGTGACGGCATGAGCACCCCCACCGAGCACTCGACCCCGCAGGGCCGGGAGCCGCTCGACGTCAACGACCCCAAGCTGACCCGGTTCGACATCGTTCGTGAGGGCGCGCGTCGGGACGACATCGAGATCGTCCACTACGAGCCGCAGGTGCTGCCCGGCACCAAGGCGGAGCGTCGGCTGACCCGGGTGGTCGCCGGCTTCTTCCTGCTCACCGGTCTGGCCGCGACCGCCTTCATGGTCATCTACATCGCGTGGCCGTGGCAGTACGAGCCGGGCCGGGGCGGCGACAAGTTCTACACCCCGCTGCTCGGTTTCACCCTCGGCATCGCGCTGCTCGCCGTCGGCTTCGGCATCCTGACCTGGGGCAAGAAGTTGCTGCCCAAGGAGGTCTCGATCCAGGACCGGCACGAGGGCCAGGTGGACTCCGAAGGCCGCACCATCACCGGCCAGACCATGCTCTACATGGCGGACGAGCTGGGCGTGAAGCGTCGCCCCCTGCTCGGCATCTCGCTGCTGGCCGGTCTCGCGCCGGTCGGCGCGGTCATCGCCGCGCCGCTGGTCGGTGGTCTGATCTCACAGCCGCACAAGAACAACCAGATGTTCACCACCGGGTTCGCCACCGCCGAGGGCGGCGAGCGGATCCGCCTGGTCCGCGAGGACGGCCGCCCGGTCCGCCCTGCCGACATCAGCGCCGGTGGCCAGCTGACCGTCTTCCCCGGCATCGACCACGGCGTGAGCAACCGACACGCCGACTCGCCGACACTGCTGATCCACCTCCGCGACTCCGACGCGCAGGAGTCGCGTCGGGCCAACGAGAAGATCGGCCACGGCGACTACATGTGGGGCAACTACGCGGCGTTCTCCAAGATCTGCACGCACGCCGGCTGCCCGGCCAGCCTGTACGAGCAGCAGACCAACCGGCTGCTCTGCCCGTGCCACCAGTCCCAGTTCCTGATCACCGACAACGCCAAGCCCATCTTCGGCCCTGCCAGCCGGCGGCTGCCGCAGTTGCCGATCGAGGTGGACTCCGAGGGCTTCTTCGTGGCGAAGTCCGACTACACCGAGACCGTCGGGCCTGACTTCTGGGAGCGGCCATGAAGCGTCGAAAGATTGACCTAGCGGCGACGCCGGGTAAGGCCGCGGTGGGAGTGGACGACCGCTTCGCGGTGGCCACCCCGCTGCGCAAGCTGCTGAACAAGGTCTTCCCGGACCACTGGTCCTTCCTGCTCGGCGAGATCGCGCTGTTCTCGTTCGTCGTGCTGCTGCTGACCGGTGTGTTCCTCACCTTCTTCTTCGAGCCGGCGATGACCGAGGTGGTCTACGACGGCAGCTACGCGCCGTTGCAGGGCACGCCGATGTCCGCCGCGTACGCCTCCAGCCTGGACATCTCGTTCGACGTCCGCGGTGGCCTGGTGATGCGGCAGATGCACCACTGGGCGGCGCTGCTGTTCATGGCCGCGATCGTCGTGCACATGCTGCGGGTGTTCTTCACCGGCGCCTTCCGCAAGCCGCGCGAGACCAACTGGATCATCGGTTCGCTGCTGTTCTGGGTCGGCTTCCTGGCCGGCTTCACCGGCTACTCGCTGCCGGACGACGGCCTGTCCGGCACCGGCCTGCGGATCGCCTCGGCGATCATGCTGTCCATCCCGGTGATCGGCTCCTGGCTCACCTCGTCGATCTTCGGCGGTGAGTTCCCGGGCACGATCATCATCAGCCGGTTCTTCATCGCCCACGTGCTGCTCATCCCGGGTCTGCTGGTCGCGCTGATCAGCGTCCACCTGGGCCTGGTCTTCAAGCAGAAGCACACCCAGTGGCCCGGCCCCGGCCGAACCAACAACAACGTGGTCGGCGAGCGGATGTTCCCGCGGTACGCGCTGAAGCAGGGCGGCTTCTTCATGGTCGTCTTCGGCGTCATCGCGCTGATGGGCGGTCTGTTCCAGATCAACCCGATCTGGCTGTTCGGCCCCTACGAGGCGTGGGTGGTCTCGGCCGCCAGCCAGCCCGACTGGTACGTCATGTTCCTGGACGGGTCGACCCGACTCATGCCGGCCTGGGAAATCAACATCCCGCTCGGCGACGGTTACGTCATCCCGCCGCTGTTCTGGCCGACTGTCGTGCTGCCCGGCATCCTGGTGGGCCTGTCGACGATGTACCCGTTCCTGGAAGCACGGCACCTCAAGGACCGCAAGAGCCACAACCTGCTCCAGCGTCCCCGTGACGCTCCGGCCCGGACCGCCGTCGGCGCCATGGCCGTCGCGTTCTACATCGTTCTGACGCTCTCGGGCGCCAACGACGTGATCGCCGACAAGTTCCAGATCAGCCTGAACGCGATGACCTGGGCTGGCCGGATCGGTCTGCTGGTGCTCCCGCCGATCGCGTACTACATCACCTACCGGCTCTGCCTCGGTCTGCAGCAGCACGATCGGGAGGTCCTCGCGCACGGCGTCGAGACCGGCATCATCCGGCGCCTGCCGGACGGTCGGTTCGTCGAGGTGCACCAGCCGCTCAGCGCGTCGAACGGGCACGCGGACGGTCACGGTCAGCTGGAGTACGTCGGCTGGGTCGTGCCGAAGAAGATGAACCGGCTGGGCGCCCTCGGGCCGGCCATCCGGGGCTTCTTCTACCCGATCGAGAAGCCGGTCGAGGCGCCGGTCTCGCCGGGGCACCCGCCGGTCGAGGCGCGGCCCGAGCGCGAGGAGATCGGCAGCGGAGAGAGCCGCCGCTGATCGCCCGATCGCACCGTTACGTGGCGCCCGCCGGATTCCGGCGGGCGCCACGTCGTATCCGTACCCGCCGCCCAGGCGAGGCGGAGTCGGACGGCCACGACGGGACCGGTAGACCCCGCGCGACGGGCGATCGCAGGAATAACCCCGGTGAGCCGGGTATCCGTGCGGTCCAACGTCTCAAGGGGGGGAAGCATGTTGGGTATCAAACGCCTCGGCCTGTTGGCCGCGCTTGTACTCGTCGGTGTCGCGCCGGCTGCGGCCGCGCAGGCCGCGGCACAGCCGTCAACGCAGGACACCCAGTACCTGCAGGCGGTTCACCAGGTCAACCTGTTCGAGATCACCGCCGGTGACCTGGCCCAGCAGAAGGGTCAGGACCAGGGGGTCAAGGACCTGGGTGCGATGCTGAAGACCGACCACACCCAGCTGGACCAGACGGTGCAGCAGACCGCGTCCCAGCTCGGGGTGGAACTGCCGAACGAGCCCAGCGCCGATCAGCAGGCGGTCATCGACAAGCTGAACAACGCCAGCGGTGCGGAGTTCGACCGGCTCTGGGTGACCAGTGAGCTGGCCGGTCACGTCCAGGCCATCCAGGCCACCCAGACGGAGATCTCGCAGGGCTCCGAGCAGTCGGTGGTCCAGTTGGCGCAGACGGCTCTGCCGACGTTGCAGGCACACTACGACGAGCTGGTGCAGCTCGCCAACAAGTTGGGCATCCCGGTTCCGCAGACCAGCGCCAGCGGTACGCCCAGCCCGGGCGGCACCGGCACTGAGTCGCCGGCTCCGGGCGGCACCGGCACCGAGTCGCCGGCTCCGGGTGGCAACACCGAGTCCCCGGTTCCGGGCGGCGGCACCACCGAAACGCCGGCTCCCAGCGAGAGCTGACGTAGCGACAGCAGACGGCCGGTCCACCCGCGCGGTGGACCGGCCGCCGTGCGTGCGGGTGTCAGTCGGCGCTGGCCAGCCCGATCGCGAACGCTTCTTCCAGGTCGGTCTGCGAGTATGCCCGGAACGCGATGTGCGACTCGGTGTTGAGCACGCCCGGCACCTTGGAGATGCTGCCCGCGATGACCTGGGCGATCTGGTCGAACTCGCGGACCCGGACGATGGCGATGAGGTCGACGTGCCCGGCGACCGAGTAGACCTCGCTGACGCCGGGGAGGTTGGCCAGGGTCTCCGCCACCTCGGGAATCGCATCGGTGGCGCAGTCGATCAGCACGATCGCGGTGATCACGGGACATCTCTCCGTTCGTCGGCGTCGTCGCCCATGCTAGATGTTTCGGTCGGAAACTGGAGGCGGGAGCCGTCGGGCCTCAGCCGTGCGCGGCGCAGGGCACGGTCAGGTCGTCCCCGACCCGGATCGCGTCGTGCAGCCGCTCGCCGTCGCGCACTGTCGCGCCCGGCCAGACCACTGCCCGGCGGACGTCGCCGCCGACCCGGGCGCCCGCGCCGACCACCGACTCCACGCAGTGACCGGTCACCGTGGCCGACGGGTCGACGAGGACGCCACCGGCCGCGGCATGCAGGTTGGCCGCCAGGTAGTCGGCCGGGGTGCCGGTGTCGTAGAACGTGCCCGGGAAGGGCACCACCTCCAGGGCGCCCGCCGCCTCGGCGGGGCGCCACACCGCTCGGACCAGGTCGGAGACGACGACCGGCAGGTCGCGGACCAGCCGCCAGGGCAGCAGCGAGAACCCGGTGAAGCAGTGCCCGGCGAAGGTGCCCGGCGCCGCCGGGTCCGCTGCGGGCTGACCCAGCAGGCGTACGGTGTGCCCGTCCCACCCGTCGAGCATGGCCGCCACGTCCGGGCCGGGCGCAGCCGCCGGATCGGCCAGGTACGCGTCGGCGTTGCCGACCAGCACCGGCCGCCCGTCGATCCAGTCCCGCAGACGGGCCACCCCGCCCGCGGTGCCCAGCGGGTCACCCGGCTCGACGGACAGGTGCGCGCGCTCGCCGACGTGGGCGACCACCTGGTCACCGAGGTAGCAGGCGTTCACCGCGACCCGGGCGGGACCGGTCATGCCGAGCCCTGCCAGCCGGGCCAGCGCGAGGTCCAGCAGTGGCACGTTGCCCACCGGGCAGAGCGCCTTGGGGACCCGTTCGGTGAGCGGGCGCAGCCGGGTGCCCTCACCGGCGGCGAGCACCACCGCGCACAGCTCCGCCGGCACGCCAGCCGCGCCGGTCATGGCAGGTTGTCGGGAACCGGTGGCGGGAACTGCCCGGCCAGCGGCCCGATGTCGTAGTAGGCGAGCAGCCGGGCCGTGGCCCAGCTCAGCTTGGGCAGGTCGTCCAGCGGGTGCCAGGCGGCCTCGAAGACCTCCGCGCCGTCGACCGCCAGCTCGGTGGTGGACGCCGGGACCTCCGTCTCGAAGACCATGTCCACCCAGCCCTTGGCATGCACGATCGCGTTCGGCACCGCCGGGCGCAACCGGGACGGGGGGAGCCGGATGCCGGACTCCTCGAACAGCTCACGGGCCGCTCCCACCACCGGAGGCTCGCCACGGTCCAGCAGGCCGGCGGGGAGTGACCAGCCCCGGCCGGGCGGCTGGCGCAGCATCAGCAGACGGCCCGCGCCCGTCGCCTCGCTGTCGCGGACCAGGGTGACCGCGCCGACGATGTACTTGGGCACGGCCAGCCGGACCAGGCGCCGACGCACCGGCAGCGGCAGCCGGTAGAAGGCCTGGTAGAAGATGGCCCGACCGGTGGCGCGGGAGCGGGGGATCATGACTCCAGGCTAGTGGTCACGAATGTCATTCGGACGCGCCGGGGCCGGCCCGGTCACTGCCGGTGGTCGACCAGGTCGATGAGCTGGCGTACGACGGTGTCTGGTTCGATCACCCGGTCGAAGACCGCGACCAGCAGGGTCTCCAGGTCGGGATAGCCCAGCTCCTCGGAGAGGCGCAGCAGTGGCAGGTCGCTGGCGAGGCCACGATTGTGCTGACGCAGGGTCAGCCCGATGGTGGCCCGCCCGAGCCGGACCTTGTCGCTGATCGTGATGCCCGGCTCGGTGTGCTCGGCGAACCACCGGTTGATCTGCATCTGCGCGTGCGGCGACTTGACGAAGCTCAGCCACTCCCGGCGGGGGCCGCGCGGCGCGACACCGGCCTCGAAACCGTTGTCGCCGTCGTTCTCGGTGAAGATCTCCACCACGTCGCCCTCGTCCAGCTCCGAACTCAGCGGGGCGAGCCGGCCGTTGATCCGTGCGGCGAGGCAGTGGTCGCCCCGCTCGTTGCCCAGCTCGTACGCGAGGTCGACGGGCGTCGCGCTGGCCGGCAGCACGATCTGCCGCCCCTCGGCGAAGACCTGGATCTGGCCCTCGGCGAGGTCGCACCGCAGCGACTCGAGGAACTGCGCCGGGTCGGCCGCACCCGGCTCCCAGTCGAGCACCCGACGCAGCCAGTCCAACTGCTCGGCGCGCGCCGCGGCGCTGCTGGCCCCCGAACGAGGGAAGCGGAAGTCGGCGGCGATGCCGTACTCGGCCGAGCGGTGCATCTCCTCCGTGCGGATCAGCACCTCCACAGTGCGGTCCTGCGGGCCGCAGACGCTGGTGTGCAGCGAGCGGTAGAGGTTGTTCTTGGGGGAGGCGATGAAGTCCTTGAAACGGCCGGGGATCGGCCGCCAGGTGCCGTGGATCGCGCCCAGCGCGGCGTAACAGTCGGTGGCCGGGCCGTCGACCACCACCACGATGCGGGGCAGATCGTACGGGGCGGTGTGCTCGCCGGCGATTGTGTCTTTCCAGATCGAGTAGAGGTGCCGGGGACGAGGGCTCACCTCGGCGTCGACCCGGCTGCGCTTGAGTGCCACCTTGGCCCGGGTGACCACCGAGTCGAGGTACGCGTCCCACCCCGGCCGGTCGTGCACGTGCCGGGCCAGCCGGGCGTGCTCGTCGGGCTCCAGGTGCAGCAGCACCACGTCGTCCAGCTCGCGCTTGAGGGTCTGGATGCCCAGCCGGTCACAGAGCGGGACCAGCACCTCCTGGGTCTTGCGGGCGATCCGTTCCCGGGAGGAGGCCGAGCGCACCCCGAGGGTGCGCATGTTGTGCAGCCGGTCGGCCAGCTTGATGATCAGCACCCGGACGTCCTTGGCGGCCGCGACGATCATCTTGCGGATCGTCTCCGCCTCGGCGGCCTTGCCGTAGAACGCCTTGTCGAACTTGGTCACCCCGTCGACCAGGTGGGCCACCTCGCCGCCGAAATCCTCGGAGAGCGCCTGGAGGGTGTAGCGGGTGTCCTCCACGGTGTCGTGCAGCAGCGCCGCGACCAGGGTGGTGGTGTCCATGCCCAGCTCGGCGCAGATCTGCGCCACCGCGAGGGGATGGGTGATGTACGGTTCCCCGCTCTTGCGGAACTGCCCGCGGTGCATGTTCTCCGCGATCGTGTACGCCCGTCGCAGCACCGCGGGGTCGGTGCCGGCGTGGATGCCCCGGTGGGTGCGCACCAACTGGGTGACCGGGTCGGAGTCGGTGGTCGGCCAACTGAGCAACGACCGCAGCCGGCGGGCGAGCGGCAGCTCACCCGGCTGTGTCGGCAGGGCGCCCCCCAGGGCGGCGCCGTGTCCGGCGTCGACGTCCACGAGGGACACCTCCTCACCCCGGCTCCGCATCGCCGAAACCCGGCGGCGGGGAGCAGGCCCACGAATCGGGCAGGACTGCACTTCTCTAACAGCCTAAGCGAGTCGACGTAGTCCGATCGGTCAGTTGGTCATGAGCGTTCGGTCGAGAGTTGATGGGACGCGCCGTTCTCGGCCTTCGCCAGCAGGTCACGGAACCGCCCCGCACCACCGGCCGGGGAGGACCAACCGGAGGACATCTCCACCAGCCGGGTCTCCGGTCGTTCCAACCAGGACAGAATCCGCTCGGACTCCTCGGCGGTGGCCGCAGGCACCGGGCCGTGCCCGCCCGAGACCGTCTCGGCGGTCGCCCGGATGGTGGTCAGGGTGGGCCGTGGGTGCGCACCCGGCGGGGACACCCCCGCTCCGGCCAGTCGGCCGTGCCGCACCAGCGCCAACTCCCAGCCGCCCCGGGCGGCCGGCCGTGCCGCGGCCAGCTCGACGATGCCGGTCAGCGCGGCCAGCCGCTGCATCCGCACTGTGGCCCGCAGCACCGCGGCCAGCCGGGACCGCATTACCGCCGCCTCCTCGTAGCGCTGGTCGCGGGAGAGCACGTCGATCCGGGCGAGCAGCGCGTCCACCACCGGCTGCGGGTCGCTGGCGGTGGCGGTGCGGAAGGGCGCGGCGGCCTGGTGGTCGTACTCCTCGGGGGTGATCTTGTGCTCGCAGGGTGCCGGGCAGCGACCCAGCTCGGCCAGCGCGCAGGCCGGCGTGATGGTGCGCAGCGAGAGCCGGTGCGTGCACTGACGCAGCGGCACCGCGTCGTGGAAACCGGCGGCGGCCAGCTCCGCGGCCCGCCGGGAGGTGAACGGCCCGAGGTACGCGGTGTCGGTGGGGGAGAGGTCGCGCACGATCGACAGCCGAGGGTACGGACCGTCGGTCAGCTTGAGCCAGAGCATGCGCTCCGGGTATTTCGACCGTCGGTTGTACGGCGGGGCGTGCGCGGCGATCAACCGCAGCTCGCGGACCTCCGCCTCCAGCGAGTGGGCGCACTCCACCGCCTCGACCCGCTCGGCCGCCGCCAGCATCTCGGAGATCCGGGCGCGCTTCTCCCCGGCGGTGAAGTAGCTGCGCACCCGGGTGGCGATGTCGACGGAGGTGCCCACGTAGAGCGGGCGGTTGTCGGCGGCCCGGAAGATGTAGACCCCGGGGACCTTGGGCAGCCCCTCGGCCAGGTGCCGTTTGCGGCGCTGGGTCGGCGTGACCGCCCGGGCGAACTCGATGGCGTCGCCGACCGTGTCCACCCGGTGCCCGCCGAGCCGACCGATCAGCCCGTGCAGCACGTCGACTGTCGCCTTCGCGTCGTCGAGCGCCCGGTGGGTGGGCTGGGTGGTGGTGCGGAAGTAGGCGGCCAGGGTGCCGAGCTTGCGGTTGGGCACCTCGTCGCGGGTCAGCACCCGGCGGGCGAGCGCCGCCGTGTCCAGCACTCGGGGATTGGGCCAGCGGTAGCCGTGCTTCGCGCAGGCGGCCTTGAGGAAGCCCACGTCGTACGGGGCGTTGTGGGCCACCAGCACCGCGTCGGCGATGAACTCCAGGAAGCTCGGCAGCACCTGCTCGATCGGCGGCGCCGGCAGCAGCATCGCCTGGGTGATGCCGGTGAGCACGGTGATGAAGGGCGGGATCGGCTGCCCCGGGTTGACCAGGGTGGCGAGCACACCCAACTGCTCACCACCGCGCACCTTGACCGCGCCGATCTCGGTGATGCCGCCGCCGTCCGGCGCGCCGCCGGTCGTCTCCAGGTCGACCACCACGAAGGTGGTCGCGTAGAGCGGCAGCGCCGGGTCCACCCCACCCACCGCCGGGTCGAGACCGGCCAGCGACTCCTGGACGTACTCCGCCTGTGCCATCGGCGGCACGCTAGCGCCTCGGTCCGACACTCCCGTCGCAGCCGTCCCACCAGTCACCATGGGGCTAGGATGAGAGATCGGCTCACTCACCGGGCGGTGGGCCCGGTCGCGGTGGGAGACTTGCCACATGCCCCTCGCCGAGCCGCACGACGACCACCTCCCACAGGAGGATCTGGTCGCGCTCGACGGGGCCGTCAGCAACCCGGACGACAACGTAGTCAGCGAGACATCCGGGGCATCGGACCCCACGGCGGCAGGCGACGGCCCGGGCACCGAGCCGGAGTCGGCCGAGCCGGAGCCGGCCGAGTCGGAACCGGCCGTGTCCGATTCAGAGCCGGCCCTGCCGGAGCCGGAGCCGACCCTGCCCGAGCCGGTCCGGCAGCGGATCGTCACGCTGACCGCCGCCGTCCTGCCCACGCTGCCCGCCGACGAGGTGCCGGTGCCGTTGCGCCGGGTGGCCAAGTTCGCCCCCAACCGGCGGGCCCGGCTCGGCGCGCCGGTCATCGCCGCCCAGCTCACCGCCGACCCGCTGTTCCGGCAGCGGGTCACCGCCCGCGTCCTGGCCGACGCCGGTGACCTCGGGGCCGCCGTCGTCGAGGGCACCGCGCCCGCCGCCGCCGACCCGGTCGAGGTCGCCGCGCTGGCCTACCTGGCCAGGCCGCGCGGCTGGCGGGAGCTGATCGACGCCAGCGGCGCTGCCGTTCGCGCCGAGGCGGACAGCGCTGTCGTCGCCGAGTTGGTCCGGGAGGCCGAGCAACGGGCCACCCGCGCCGAGC
The DNA here is from genome assembly GCF_018070425.1 of Micromonospora sp. C81. NCBI lineage: Bacteria > Bacillati > Actinomycetota > Actinomycetes > Micromonosporales > Micromonosporaceae > Micromonospora > Micromonospora sp. C81. The sequence continues at coordinate 45,701 of NZ_JAGPXS010000023.1, read as the reverse complement.
ACGACCGGGCGGTGGCCCGGGTCGAGGCGGAGAAGCTGCGCGACGAGCTGGCCCGCGTCCGTGAGGAGCTGGGGCAGCTCCGCGAGGAGTCCCGGCAGGTCGCCCGTACCCTGCGGGAGACCCAGGCCCGCGAGCGCAAGGCCACCGAACTGCTGGCCACCGAACGCGGCCGGGCCGCGCGGGCCAGCGCCGACGTGGACGCCGAGCTGCGCCGCGCCCGGGCCCGGCTGGCCGAGGCGGAGGCCGCCGCCGGAGTGGCCCGCGCGAGCGCCAAGGAGTCCCGCTCGGTCGACGACGCCCGGCTCTGGCTGCTGCTGGAGACCATCGGTCAGGCCGCCGTAGGCCTACGCCGGGAGCTGGCCCTCGACCCGGTGGACAAACTCCCCGCCGACTTCGTGGCCGACGCGTTCGCCGAGCAACCGGGCACCGCCCCGGCCAGCCCCGCCGCACGCGCCCGCGACACCGACGACCCGGCCCGGCTCGACCAGCTTCTCGCCCTGCCCCGGGCGCACCTCGTGGTGGACGGCTACAACGTCACCAAGCGCGGCTTCGGTGACATGTCCCTGGAGCAGCAGCGCAAACGCCTCATCACCGGGCTCGGCGGGATCGCCGCGCAGACCGGCGACGAGATCACCGTCGTCTTCGACGGCGCCGAGCGGATGCACGGGTTGCCGCCCGCGCCGCGCGGCGTCCGGGTGCTCTTCTCCCGCAAGGGCGAGACCGCCGACGAGCTGATCCGGCGGCTGGTCCGTGCCGAGCCGGCGGGTCGCCCCGTGGTGGTGGTCTCCTCCGACCGCGAGGTCGCCGACGGGGTACGCCGGCACGGCGCCTACCCGCTGGGCGCCGACTCGCTGCTGCGGCGGCTCGCCCGCTCCTGAGAGACGCGTGGCCCCGCCGCACCGTGTCGTCGCCGGCCCGGCTGTCGTACCCGAGCGTTAGCGTCGTTGCTGTCGCCGACGGGAGGGGATTCGCCATGACCCAGGACAACGTCAGGGTCTTCGTCGACAGTGACCTGCGGGGTGCCCGGTTCAGCCGGTCGACGCTGGCCGGTGCGGTGATGCGCGGCGTCGACGTGAATGCTCTGGACATCGACGCGCCCTGGCTGGCCGAGGGCACGCTCCTGGTCAACGGCGTCGATGTCGCGCCGCTGGTCGAGGCCGAGCTCAACCGACGGTTCCCCGGGCGCGATCTCCGGCAGGCCAAGGATCCGGACGGCCTGCGCGTGGCGTGGGCGGCACTCGAACAGGCCTGGGCGGCGGCGGTCGACCGGGCGCTGTCCATGCCCGAGGGTGCGGCCGACGTCTCCATCGACGGGGAGTGGTCGTTCGCGCAGACGCTGCGCCATCTCGCGTTCGCCGCCGACACCTGGCTGGGCAAGGCGATCCTGCGCCTGCCGCAGCCCTTCCACCCGCTCGGGCAGCCAGATGCCGAGTACGAGGCGGCGGGCTTCGACATGTCGATCTTCGCCGCCGAGCAACCGACGTTCGCCGCGACCCTGGAGCTGCGGGCCGAGCGGCAGGCGATGGTGCGCGACTTTCTCGCGGCCGTCACGCCGGACCTGCTCGCCGAGACCCGGCCGGCCGCCTGGTGGCCCGAGCAGCAGGTGTCCGTCCTGCACTGCCTTCACGTGATCTTCGACGAGGAGTGGCAGCACCTCCGCTTCGCCCTGCGTGACCTCGACGCGCAGGGCGAGGCGGCGAACGCGCAGTCCCGCCCGGCCACCGGGTCAGGTGGTCGGTAGCCGCCGGGCCAGCTCACGGCGCAGCATGTCGGGGCCGGGCGTCATCCAGGCGAGCCGGGCGACCAACTCGTACGGGCCGCGTCCGGGGGTCGACCACTGGCCGGGCCGCATCGGCGGCCGGGTCTGCTGCGGATCGAGTGGCGTGACCACCAGTCGGGGTTCCAGGCGGCCACGGACCTGAGCGCGCGCCAGGTTGGCCCAGTCGATGCGGAGCTTGCTGCCGTGCGGTCCGGTCAGTTCCAGCGCTTCGTCGGTCAACCGCAGCGGCAGCCGAGGCTGACGGCGCAGCTGCCAGGCGGTGGTCAACGCGACGCCGACGCCGATCGCGCCGAACCGCAGCAGCACCTGCCACCACGGCTCATCGAACAGCGCCGCGTACACGGCGACGAGGGCAGCGGCGCCCAGCACAGCGAGGAGCTTGGCGATGCGATGTCGGCGCGACGAGTAGTGGAATTCCACCACGGGCGAGGCATCGAGGCTGGTCACCACTGTCCTGTGCCCGAGTGGCCGGTCGGCCAAACGATGTCCCTCCCGTCGGGCGATCGACACGAGTTTCCTGATGTCGGGTGTTCCGGCGGGTCGGGATGGCCCGGTTTCGCGGAGCTGGAGTCGATCTCACCCCAAACGGTCGGTCGGAACTGGTTTCTGTCGTACCCGGTGGTTAGCGTCGATGTGACCGACGGTGCTCGGTCGGCGACGACAGGGCGCCGGCCCTGCGCCGCGAGCCGATCAGGAGGCGTGATGCTCATCGACTGCGACGGGTGCGCGAAGCGGGCCGACGGCTGCTCAGGCTGTCCGCTGACCGCCCTGTTCGACGAGACGTCCCCGGCGGCCGGGCTGGTCGCCGCCGAGGTCGAGGCCATCGAGGTGCTCGCCCGAGCCGGCTTCGACGTGGAGGTGCTGGCCGCGCCCGCGCGGCCCGGGATCGCTCACCGCCGCGCCACCCGCCGGGTCGCCTGAGCGCGAGACCGCGCCCGGGAGCGCGCTTTCCGCGGGCCATAGGATGAGCGGTCACGGCGGGAGGAGCGGCGCGATGAGCGGGGTACGACGGGTGGTGACGCGGTGACCCCGCGCGGGTGGGCGTTGCTGACCCTGGCCGGCTTGACCGTCGCGTTGGTCGTGCTCGCCGCGCTGCTCATTCCGTGGCACCGACCTCCGGCACCCCGCGCCGACCAGCTCGCCGCGCTGGGCGACCTGCCGGCGGAGCAGGTGGCCAAGGGACGGGAGTTCCGGGCCGCGCTGCGCCCCGGCGGCTACACCGCGCTCGCCGTCGGGCTGTTGGTCGCCCTGGCGCTCGGGCTCACCCCGCTGGGCAGCCGTCTGATCGAGCTGGTGGCGCGGCCCTTCGGCGGGCACTGGGCCGCGCAGGCCGTGCTCGGTGGGCTGGCTGTGGTCCTCGTCGCCGACCTCGTCACGCTCCCGTTCGCCGCCTGGCGTCAGAGCGTGCTCACCCGCTACGGATTGAGCACCAACGGTTGGAGCGGCTGGGCGGTCGACCTGCTCAAGTCGTACGCGGTCAGTGCGGTGATCGGCGCGGTGGCGCTGTTCGGCTTCTACGCGGTCATCCGGCTCGCGCCGCGCTGGTGGTGGGCGTTCGGCGCGGGTGGTGCGGCGCTGCTGGTGGTGCTGCTGTCGTTCGTGCTGCCGGTGCTGGTCGAGCCTGTGTTCAACCGGTTCACCCCGATGGAGCAGGGCCAGTTGCGCACCGAGCTGATGAGCATGGCGGCCCGCGACGGGGTGCCGGTGCGCGACGTGCTGGTCGCCGACGCCTCCCGGCGCACCAAGGCGGTCAACGCGTACGTCTCCGGTCTCGGCCCGACGCGGCGGGTCGTCGTCTACGACACGTTGCTGACCGAGGCGACCCCGGCTGAGGTGACCGCCGTGGTGGCGCACGAGTTGGGGCACGCCAAGGACTCCGACGTGGCGGCCGGCACGCTGACCGGGGCGTTGGGTGCCGCCGCCGCGGTGGTGGCGCTCTACCTGCTCGGCTCGTGGGGGCCGCTGCTACGGCTGGCCGGTGTCGACTCGGTCGCCCAACCGAGCGCGTTCCCGCTGCTGCTGGCCCTCGTCACGGTGGCCGGGCTGGTCGCCGCGCCGGTCCAGGCACTGATGTCGCGGCGGGTGGAGGCACGAGCCGACGCCCATGCGCTCGCGCTCACCCGCGACCCGGAGGCCTTCGAGTCGATGCAGCGCCGGCTCGGCTCGGTCAACCTCGGCGACCCCGATCCGCCGCGCTGGGAATACCTCTACTCGGCCTCGCATCCGTCCACCGTGGAGCGGATCGCCGCCGCCCGCGCGTACGCCCGGGAGTCTGGCCGATGAGCCGCACACTGCTGATCACCAACGACTTCCCGCCCCGCCCGGGCGGGATCCAGTCCTTCGTGCACAACCTCGCGGTGCGTCAACCGGCCGGCTCGGTGGTCGTGTACGCGTCGAGCTGGCGCGGTGCCGCGAAGTTCGACGCCGACCAGCCGTTCGAGGTGATCCGGGAGCGCACCCGGGTGCTGTTGCCCACCCCGTTGATCGCCCGCAGGGCGGCGCGGCTGGCTCGCGCGTACGACTGCGACACGGTGTGGTTCGGTGCGGCAGCGCCGTTGGGGTTGCTCGCCGCCGGTCTGCGGCGGCGGGCCGGCGTACGCCGGGTGGTGGCGCAGACCCACGGCCACGAGGTCGGTTGGGCGGCGCTGCCGGCGGCCCGGCCGGCGCTGCGGCGCATCGGTCGGGGCGTCGACGTCACCACCTACCTCGGCGAGTACACCCGCAGCCGGTTGGCCCGTGTGCTGGACGGGGTGACCGAGCTCCGCCGCTTGGCGCCCGGGGTCGACGTGGACACCTACCACCCGACAGTGGACGGTGAGCAGGTCCGGGCCCGGCTCGGGCTGACCGACCGGCCGGTGGTGGTCTGCGTGTCCCGGCTGGTGCCGCGCAAGGGTCAGGACATGCTGATCCGGGCACTGCCGGAGATCCGTCGCCGGGTGCCCGAGGCGGCGCTGCTGATCGTCGGGGGCGGGCCGTACCGGGCCACCCTGGAGAAGCTGGCCCGGCAGATTGGTGTGGAACGGGACGTCGTGTTCACCGGCTCGGTGCCGTCGGCCGAGTTGCCGGCGCACTACGCGGCGGGCGACGTCTACGCGATGCCCTGCCGCACCCGCAACCGCGGTCTCGACGTGGAGGGGTTGGGCATCGTCTACCTGGAGGCCTCCGCGACCGGCCTGCCGGTGGTGGCCGGCGACTCCGGGGGCGCACCGGATGCGGTCCGTGAGGGGGAGACCGGCTACGTCGTCCGCGGTCGGGACGTCGCGCAGCTCGCCGACCGGGTCGCCCGGCTTCTCGCCGACCGGGACCTGGCTCGCCAGCTGGGTGCTGCCGGCCGGGCGTGGGTGGAGCGGGAGTGGCGCTGGGAGGCGCAGGCGGACCGGATGGCGGCGTTGCTCGCCGGCTGACCGCAGCGCCGTGCTCAGCTCTCCCGGGTCGGTGCGTAGCGAGGCACGTACTCCTGGCCGGTGAGCTTCTGGATCGCCGCCATGACCTCGTCGGTGACCGTCCGGATGTCGCGTGGGCCGTTGATCCGTTCGGCGACCGGGATCGGCGGGCCGAACCGCAGGGTGACGGGGTGCCGGCGGGGCAGCCGCGCGTCGACCGGTAGCACCTCGGCGGTGCCGGTCACGCCGACCGGGATGATCGGCACCTCGGCGTCGCGGGCCAGGCGGGTCATCCCGACGCGGCCCCGGTAGAGCCGTCCGTCCGGCGAGCGGGTGCCCTCCGGGTAGACGGCGACCAGGCCGCCGGCGCGCAGCACCGGTACGGCGGCGTCGAGGGCGCGCAGGGCGGCTCGGCCGTCGGCGCGGTCGACCCGGATGGCACCCATGCCGGCGACGATGCGCCGGTTGAGCCAGCCGCCCGGACCTCGGCCGGTGAAATACTCGGCCTTGGCCCAGAAGGTCACGTGTCGGGGCGCCGCGGTGACGAGGAACAACTCGTCGGCGACGGACAGGTGGTTGCCGGCGAGGATCGCGCCGCCGTGCTGGGGCAGATGCTCCAGCCCTTCCACGCGGGGCCGCCAGCCCAGCCGCAGCGTGGTGCCGACGGTCAGCTTGGTGAGGTCGTACAGCAGGGGCACGTGTTCTCCGGGTTCGGGTTCAGGTGGGGTTCGGGCCGAGATGGGCGTCGAGCGCGGCGCGCAGCAGGGTGTCGTCCCCGGTGGCGCCGGTGGCCAGTGGCAGGCTGCCCCAGGCCCAGAGCTGGGCGATGCCGTGCAGGTTGGCCCAGAGCGCACCGGCGAGCACCGGGGCGGGGGCGTCGGTCGGCCGGCGTACCTGGGCCACCAGGTCGGCGAGCACGTCGAACAGCGGCAGGCTCGTCTCGCGCAGCCGCAGCCGGCCGCTGTCCAGCAGGTCGTGACGGAACATCAGCTCGAACATGCCGCGATGGGCCGCCGCGAAGTCCAGGTACGTCCGGGCCAGCGCGGTCAATCGGGTACGCGGGTCCGGGTCGACGTCGCGCATCGTCTCCTCGACGCGGGCGGTGAGGTCGGCGAAGCCCTCCCGGGCGATGGCGGAGAGCAGGTCGACGTGGGTGGGGAAGTAGCGGCGCGGGGCGCCGTGTGAAACCCCGGCGCGGCGGGCGATCTCCCGCAGTGACACGGCCGACTGGCCCTCGCTGAGCACCAGGTCCACCCCGACGGCGACCAACCGCGACCGTAGCCCCTTCTCGTCCCCGTCCATAGACAGTGTCTACCAGCAACCGTAGACGCTGTCTACTCGGGGCGCGGGGCGTGTCGGTGGCGCGCGCTGTTCCCTGGGCTCGTCGGTGGGGCCTGCTCAGTCATCATCGGGCGGTGTGTCGTGGGCTGCGGGGACGTGGGAGTCAGCGTGATGCCTGTGAGTCATCAAGATGACGCACAGGCATCAGGCTCAATGGAGATACCGGACGGGGATCCCCGCCATCAAGGAAGACGAGTGGATCGTGCCCGGCCACTGCGGCCCGAGGTTCAGCGGATGCGGGCCAGGATGCGATCGGCGGGGGCCGGGCGGCCGAAGTGCCAGCCCTGGGCGGCGTCGCAGCCGATCGCCCGCAGTCGCTCAGCCTGCCCGGCGGTTTCCACGCCCTCGGCAGTGACGGTCAGGTCCAGCGCGTGCGCCAGCGAGACCAGCGAGGCGAGGATCCGCTCGTCGGTGCGGCCGACCGACGGCGACCGCAGGCCGGCCACGAACTCCCCGGCCACCTTCAGTTCGGTCACCGGCAGGTCCCGCAGGTACGCCAGGTTGCTGTAGCCGGTGCCGAAGTCGTCGATGGCGATCCGCACTCCGAGGTCGGCCAGGACCCGCAGGGCGCGTACCGGCTCCTCGGCGGTGCTCATCATCGTGCTCTCGGTGATCTCCAGTTGCAGCCGCTCCGGCGGTAGGCCGGTCTGCCGCAGCAACGCGCGGACCTCCTGCACCAGCCCGGGCCGGTGCACCTGGCGTACCGCCAGGTTGACGCTGATGAACGGCGCGGCGGCGCCACCGGCCGACCAGGCCTCCGCCTCGCGGCACGCCTCGGCCAGCACCCACCCACCCAGCTGCACGATCAGGCCGGTCTCCTCGGCCAACCCGATGAAGCTGTCCGGTCGAAGCACCCCCAGTTCCGGGTGCCGCCAACGGACCAGCGCCTCGACGCCGACCAGGCTGCCGTCGCGCAGTGAGGTCAGCGGCTGGTAGTCGAGGTAGAACTCGCCGCGTTCCAGGGCGGCCGGGATGGCGGCGGAGAGCGCGTACCGGGCCAGTTCACGTTGGTTGCGCTCGGCGTCGTAGAGAGCCCAGCGGGCCCCGCCAGCGGCCTTCGCCCAGTGCAGCGTGCTGTCGGCGGCCCGCATCAGGTCGCTGGGGTTGGCCCCGGCCACCTGGCGCTCGACGATGCCGATGCTCGCCGAGATCTGCAGCTCGTGCCCGTCGACCAGCGCCGGTGCCCGCACCGCGGCCAGGGCGGTCTCGGCCACCTCCAGCATGTCGTCGGTGCCGCCGCTGCGCTCCACCAGGATGACGAACTCGTCCCCGCCCAGGCGGGCCAGCAGGTGCTCACCCATGGCCTTGCACAACCGCTCGGCCACGGTGACCAGCAGATGGTCGCCAACCTGGTGCCCCAGGGTGTCGTTCACGACCTTGAAGCGGTCCAGGTCCAGGAAGCACACCCCGACCCGCTCCGCGCCCCGGCCCGGCTCGTTCAGCGCGGCGGTGAGCCGCTCGGTGAACAGCGTCCGGTTGGGCAGGCCGGTGAGGGGGTCGTGGGTGGCCTGATGCCGGAACCGGGCCTCGCTGGCCCGCAGCGCCCGCTCGGCCTGGGTGCGGGCCCTCATCGCGGCCCGGCGGATCGACTCCTGCTCGTCGAGCGTCCGGTCCCGCAACGCGCGGGCGTAGCCGGTCGCCACCGCCGCGAGCAGCCGGGCCATCCGATCCTCGACGTCCTCGGCCACCAACCCCAGGTCGCGCACAAGGCGGAGCTGGATGACCTCGACGGTACGACCGAGGCCCTCCGCGGAGGCGATGTGCGCGGCGACCAGCTCGGCGCCGACCCGGTGCCCGGCACGCAGGTCGAACGGCTCGGTGAGCAACGCGCCAGCCAGTTGCCCGGTGAGCCGGTGTAGCAGGGTTTCCAGCTGGGCCTGGGTCATCGGCAGGTAGCTGGTGCCGGAGACCGCCTTGGCCCAGGCGCGCGCGAACGTGCCCGGGTGGGTGGCCACCTCGGGCAGCTCAGTCACCGAGTCGCCCGACGCCGCCCATGAAGACGGCGCGCTCGGCGTCCTCCGCGCTCTCCGGGGTGTCCGGTCGCCACTCGGGCACCCAGACCACGCCGGGGTCGAGCAGCTCGAACCCGTCGAACAACTCGGTCAACTCGGCGCGGCTGCGCACCCACAGCGGGTTGTCGGTACGCCGGTAGACCCGCTCGGCCTCGGCGCGTTCGTCGTCGCTGCGCCCGTCGTCGCTGGCCTGCGACAGCACGAGGTAGCTGCCGGGGGCCAACGCGTCGCGCAGCGTCCGCAGCAGCTCCGCCGGTCGGTCGTCGTCGGAGACGAAGTGCAGGACGGCCACGACCATCACGGCGACCGGCTGGCTCAGGTCGAGCAGCTTGCGGACGTCGGGGTGGGCCAGGATCGCCTCCGGGCGCCGCAGGTCCTCCTGGACGACCACGGCCCGCTCGTTGCCGGCGAGGATCTCGCGGCTGTGCGCCACGGCCACCGGGTCGACGTCCACATAGACCACCCGTGACTGCGGGTCGAGCCGCTGGGCGATCTCGTGCACGTTGCCGACGGTCGGGATGCCCGAGCCGATGTCCAGGAACTGCCGGATCCCCGCCTCGGCGAGGTGGTGCACGGCCCGGCGCAGGAACGCCCGGTTGGCCTGGGCCATCAGCGGCGCCTCCGGCACCGCCGCGACCATCGCCTGCGCCGCGGCTCGGTCAGCGGCGAAGTTGTGGGAGCCGCCGAGGTAGTAGTCGTACATCCGCGCGACGCTCGGGCGCTCGATGTCGATGGTGTCGGGTGCCCAGTCCGGCCGCTGCATGCGTCAACCCCTCGAATCCGCGACGCGAGCGTCGTCGCCCGCGCGGGTATTGTGCACCCGCCACGCACGCCAGACCATAGCGCGCCGGAGGTTGCCCGCCGACGTCGGTCGCGACGTCCCGCTCGACGAGCGGGGACAGGTCAGAACTTGGGAGCGTCCGGTGCCTCGAGCAGGCCGAGCCGGAGTGCGGTCATCAGGGCCTGAGCCCGGTTGGCCGCGCCGAGCTTCTCGTAGAGCTTGGAAATGTGCGTCTTGGCCGTGGACTCGCTGACGAACAGCTGCTTCGCGATGCCCGCCACGCTCATTCCGTCGGCGAGCAGCCGCAGCACCTGCCCCTCCCGCGGTGACAACTGCGGGCCGGACGGGGCGAGCCGACGCTTCATGGCCTCAGCCAGGTCGGCGGCGGTGAACGCGCTGGGGGAGGAGGCGGCGTGCCGTGCGGCGGCCACCACCTCGTCGGCCGGGGCGGTCTTCGGCACGAAGGCGCTCGCCCCGGCCTCCAAGGCGCCGAAGAGCTGATCGTCGCCGGCGTACATGGTCAGCACCACGATGCCCATCGACGCGCTGGACTTGCGAAGCGCGCGGGTGGCCTCCAGGCCGCTGCCGTCGGGCAGCCGCAGATCCATGATCACCACGTCCGGCTGCAGGGCGCCGGCCTGGCGTACGCCCTCCGCCGCCGTGGCCGCCTCACCGACGACCTCGAACTGGCGGTCGCGCTCGAAAGCGTGCCGCAGGCCCTTGCGAATCAGGTCATGATCGTCGACAAGGAGGACCTTGGTGCGGGTGGCCGGTGTCGGACTTGTGGTCATCCTCGGGTTACTCCCCTTCTGATGGTGCTGCGCTGTCGCGCACGTTGTCGCGCCGGGCCGAGGTGCCGAGAACCACCGCCACGGTCGTGCCGCTGGGTTGCCGCGGCCTGATCTCCAACCGGCCCCGGATACGTTCCGCCCTCTCGGCCATGATCGCAAGACCGTACCGTCCGTCGGGGCGCTGGTCAGCCATCCCCTGACCGTCATCCGACACTTCTATTTGTGCATACGGCGGGTCGACCTCACACGTGACCCACAGATTCGAGGCTCCGGCGTGCTTGCGGGCGTTGGTCACCGCCTCCTGGGCGATGCGCAGCAACTCGGCCTCGGTGGCGGCCGGCAGCCGCGCGGTGGACTCGTCCAGCGAGAGGTGCACCCGCAACCCTCCGGACGCGCCGACGGTGCGCGCGTACTCGGCGATCGCCGCGGCGAGCCCGCCCTGCCGGTCCACCTCACTGCGCAGCTCGAAGAGGCTCAGCCGCAGCTCCTGGATCACCCGGGTCACTTCGGCGCGCAGCGTACGCAGGGCCTCGGCGGTCTCGTCGGCGTCGTCGAAGACGGTGGCCAGGGCGTTGTCGATGCCGTAGCCGACCATCACCAGCTCCTGCGCCACCCCGTCGTGGATCTCCCTGGCCAGCCGCTGCCGCTCCTCGTTGGTGGCCAGCGAACGCACCTCGTCGAAGAGCAGCGCCGCCTCCAGCCGCAGCGCGGCCGGGCGCGTCAGCGCGGTCACCCGGGACACCACCGGCGGCGGGTACGCGTGCGCGGCGTCCGCCTCCAGCACCACCAGCCCCACCGTGCGTACCCCGGCGACCAGCGGAACGATCAGCGCGGACACGTCGCCGCCACGGTGCGAGCGGGACTGCGAGCGCGCGGCCGTCGTGGCCTGCTGGCTGGCCCAGGCGTCGGCGATGGCCGAGTCCGCGTCGAGTGTCGTCTCCCAGTCCACCCGGTCGACGCCGGCCTGGGCGAGCACCACGAGCCGGCCGCCGCCACTGGCCGACAGCACCGCGCCCCGGTCGGCCTGGGCCACCGTGCGCAACTCCTCCAGCAGGTGCTCGGAGATGCCACCCGGATCCAGGGTGGCCCCGGGCAGCTGCCGGGCGACCGTCCGCAGTTGGGTGAGCAGTCGGGTGGCCTCGGCGTACGGCTGGGGTTTGCCCTCGTTGCGGACGGCCATCACCCGGTGCAGGGTGCCGGCGGCGTAGAGCCCCAGCGCCGCCAGGATGAGCCACTGCGCGCAGACCGCGAGGTATCCGAGCTGGCCGAGCTGGGGCCCTCTGTCGACCTGGGTCAGCGCGCCGCTGACCAGCAGGGTGGCGGCGGTGATCGCGAGCAGGGCGGTGCCCTCGGAGAAGCGCCTGCGCAGCGCGGTGACGGTCACCGGGACCGCCAGGTAGGGCAGCACCGCCGAGGCGCCGAGGCCGTCGACGGTGCCGCCGATCGACGCGACCGCCGCCACGTGACTCGCGGCGAGGCCCAGCACCACCACCTCCGCCACCCGGCTCACCGGCGCGATCAGCCGGTGTTGCGGGGCCAGCAGGGACGGCAGCCCGGCCACCGCCAGCAACGCGATCCACCACAGCTGGCCGACGTCACGGGTGGCGAAAAGGGTCAGGACGGCGATCAGCGCCAGCATCACCAGGCGGGCGGCCGCGGCGAGGGGATGCGGGTGCGGTGCGGTTGCTGTGGATGCGGGCACGTGACGGATGGTAGTCAGCCTCGGTAGATATCGGCGATCTCCGCCGCGTACGTCTTGTGGACAACCTGGCGTTTGACCTTGAGCGACGGGGTCAGTTCGCCGGTCGCCTCGGTGAAGTCGCGGGGCAGGACCCGGAACACCTTGATCGCCTCGGCCTTGGAGACGGCCTGGTTCGCCGTGTCGATCGCGGTCTGGATTTCCTGACGTAGGCCCTCGTGCTCGCGCAGCTGCTCGACGGTGGTGTCGGCGGGCATCCCGGCGCTCTGCAGCCAGGCCGGCAGCGCCTCCTCGTCGACGGTGACCAGTGCCGCGATGAACGGCTTGCTGTCACCGACCACGACGCACTGGCTGATCAACGGGTGGGCCCGGACCAGGTCCTCCAGCACCGCCGGGGCGACGTTCTTGCCGCCGGCGGTGACGATCAGCTCCTTCTTGCGGCCGGTGATGGTGAGGTAACCGTCGGTGTCGAGGTGACCCAGGTCGCCGGTGCGGAACCACCCGTCGGCGCTGATCGCCTCGGCGGTCGCCGTCTCGTTGCCCCAGTAGCCCTGGAAGATCAACTCACCGGAGATCAGGATCTCGCCGTCGTCCTCGATCCGTACGGTCACGCCGGGGAACGGGCGGCCGACGGTGCCGATCCGGGTGCCGTCCGGCAGGTTCGATGCGGCGGCGGGTGAGGTCTCGGTCAGGCCGTAGCCCTCCAGGATCGTCACGCCGATGCCCCGGAAGAAGTGACCGAGTCGGGCGCCGAGCGGTGCGCCGCCGGAGATGGCATCGCGGCACCGGCCGCCGAGCGCGGCGCGCAGCTTGCGGTAGACCAGCCGGTCGAAGACCACGTGCTGAGCGCGCAGCGCCAGGCCAGGTCCGCCCGGGGTCTCCAGAGCCTCGCTGTACGCGATGGCGACCTGCTCGGCTCGGGCGAAGATTCGACCCTTGCCGTCCGATTCGGCCTTCTGCTTGGCCGCGTTGTAGACCTTCTCGAACACCCGGGGTACGGAGAGCACGAAGGTCGGCTTGAACCCCTGCAGCTCGGCGACCAGGTTCTTGGTGTCGGCGCAGTGACCCATGGTGACCCTGGCCTGCACGACGCCGATCTGGATCAGCCGGGCGAAGGCGTGCGCCAGCGGCAGGAAGAGCAGGGTGCTCGCGCCGGGGTTGAACAGGTTCGGCAACACCGGCACCGCGTTGGCGATGTCGGCGTACATGTTGCGGTGGGTGAGCACACAACCCTTGGGCCGGCCGGTGGTGCCGCTGGTGTAGATGATCGTGGCGAGGTCGCCGGCGTGGACGGCCTTGCGCCGCCGCTCGACCTCGGCCAGTTCGACGCTGGCACCGCTGGTGACCAGCTCGTCGACCCCGCCCCGGTCGATCTGCCAGACGTGGTTCAGTTCGGGCAGCCGGTGCCGGACGCCGGCGACCAGGGCGGCGTGCGCCTCGGTCTCCACCACCACGGCGGTCGCGTTGGAATCCTCGAGGATCCACGCGGCCTGCTCGGCGCTGGAGGTCTCGTAGATCGGCACGGTGACCGCGCCGACGGTCCAGATGGCGTAGTCCAGCAGCGTCCACTCGTAGCGGGTGCGGCTCATCAGGCCGACCCGGACACCGGGCTCGATGCCGGCGGCGATGAGCCCGCGGGCGACGGCGGCCACCTCGTCCCGGAACTGGAGGCAGGTCACCTCGGTCCAGGCGGTGACGGCGCCGTCGGCGCTCGCGGTGGGGCGGGCGAACTGGACGGCGTCGGGCGCGACCTCGGCGTTGTCCCAGACCGGATCGGTGAGGTTGGCCGCGTCGCCAACGGTGACGATCGGCGGGACGGAGAACTCGCGCACCTGCACTCCTTCGTGCTCGCACTGGTCGGGCCAGCCGCCACCCGTGGGTGTCGGCTGTGTCGAAACCTACCTGGTGAGGACCGGCACACCGCCAACGCCCGGGGCTGTTCCGGCCGCCTGCGGGCCTCGGGACGTGCCGACGGGGGCGGCGCGGCACACCTGCGGTACCCGCCGGGTAGCCTCGCCCCATGGCGGACTCCTCCACCCAGTCGATCATCATCGGCGCCGCACCGGACCGGGTGGCGGCGGTCATCTGCGACTTCGGGCGCTACCCGGAGTGGACCGACGCGTTGCGCCGCGCCGAGGTCGTCGAGGAGTACGAGGACGGCTACGCCAGCCAGGTGCGCTTCACCATCGACGCCGGGGTGATGGCCGACGAGTACGTGCTCGCCTACGAGTACGCCGAGGACCTGTCCCGCATCGAGTGGCACCTCGTCGCGCCCTCGAAGATGCAGAAGAGCCAGCGCGGGTCGTACGACCTGGTGGGCAACCCGGACGGCAGCACCACGGTGACCTACACGCTGGAGGTCGACCTGTCGGTGGGAATGCTCGGGATGTTTCGCCGCAAAGCCGAGAAAATGATCATGGACACCGCGTTGAAGCAGCTCAAGCGCCGGGTAGAAGCAACCGGTGCGGCGCAATGACGTGTCCGGTGGCACGGTAGAGGAGCCGAGGGTGGGCGGAACGGATCCGGGTTCGGCCCGGGAAGAGGCGGAGCGGCTGGTCGCCACAGTGCTGGCGGGGGCGCGACTGGCCTCCGCAGGATCGGCGGGTGGCGCGTTCGGCTCGTTGGGCGGGGTGCTGGCCGGTGTCCTCGGTCACAGTGCCGGCCCGGACGGGCGTCCCGGCCCTGGAGGTGCTTTCGCCACCGGATCGGCCGAATGCTGCGTCTGCCCGGTCTGTCGGGGCATCGCCGCGTTGCGTGACCCGAGTCCGGAATTCGCCGAACGTCTCGCGACCGGCGCCGGAGACCTGGCGGCGGGCGTCGCCAGCCTGCTCCGCGCGTTCTCCCCGGCGGAGCCGCCCCCGACGAGCCCCTCCGAGCCACCATTCGAGCAACCCGCCCGGACCGCGCCGGCACCGGCCGCGAGCACCGACGATGTGCTCCCGCAGCCGGCCCCGGACGAGCCGCCCGCCGCGGCCGGTGACAACCACGTGTGGCGCGATGCCACCCGCACCGGGCATGATTCTCAGCCGGCGCCGGAGCGGGATGTCTGGGCGGTCGCCACCCGGACGGCGGACCCACTCGCCCCGGCCGCCGCACCACCCGTCGACGAGGCCGGGTCGGCGACCGTACCGGCACCGACCACCCGTCCCGTGGTGCCCGCCTCGCGGGTGCCCGACGACACCGACGCGGAAGCATCGGGCGACGGCGCCTGAGCGCGGGACATTTCCGACCCGGACCGGCATGCCGCCGGGACACGGGCCGGACGGGCACAGCAGAGGGGGGCGGCAGCGGTGACGCTGACCATCGGAGTCGACGTCGGTGGCACGAAGGTGGCCGGCGGTGTCGTGGACGACACCGGCACGGTCCTCGTGCAGACCCGACGGGACACTCCCGCCGATGACGTCGGCAAGACCCGCGACGTCATCATCGAGCTGGTCGGTGAGCTGGCAGCCGGGCGGACGATCGAGGCCGTGGGCATCGGCGCGGCCGGCTGGATCGACGCCAGCCGCTCGACAGTGCTCTTCGCCCCCAACCTGGCCTGGCGCGACGAACCGTTGCGTGAGTACGTCAGCAAGGCCATCGGTCTGCCGGTGATCGTGGAGAACGACGGAAACGTGGCCGCCTGGGCCGAGTTCCGGTACGGCGCTGCCCGCGACGCCGACGACTCCATGATCATGTTCACCATCGGCACCGGCGTCGGCGGCGGCATCGTCCTCGGCGGCGAGCTGATGCGCGGCGCGCACGGCATCGCCGCGGAGCTGGGCCACATGCTGGCCGTTCCGGACGGGCACCAGTGCGGCTGCGGCCGGCTGGGCTGCATCGAGCAGTACGCCAGCGGCAGCGCCCTCGTACGCTTCGCCCGGGCCGGCGCCCGTCAGGAGCCCAACCGGGCCACCGCGCTGCTCGACCTGGCCGGTGGCGAGGCCGAGGCGATCACCGGCCCGATGGTGACCGCCGCCGCGCAGGGCGGTGACCTGATCTCCGCCGAGGCGTTCGCCCAGATCGGCCGGTGGCTGGGCACCAGCCTCGCCGACATGGCGCAGATCCTCGACCCGCAGACCCTGGTGGTGGGCGGCGGTGTGATCGACGCCGGTGACCTGCTGCTCGGCCCGACCCGCCGTTCGTACCTCGACGCGCTCGCCCAGCGTGGTCGCCTGCCGGTGGCCGAGGTGCTCCCGGCGGAGCTGGGCAACAGCGCCGGCGTCATCGGTGCCGCCGACCTGGCCCGCCGGATCTGAGGCGGTCCACCGATGGGCGTACCGCTGCGGGTCGTGTCGTACAACATCCACAGCCAGCGCGACGACACCGCCGCGCTGGCGGCCGTGGTCCGGGCCGCGCGGCCCGACGTGGTGATCGTGCAGGAGGGGCCGCGCCGGTTCCGGTGGCGGCAGAAGTCCGCCACGCTGGCCGAGTCGTTCGGCCTGGTGGTGGCCGCCGGCGGGCTGCCTGCGCTGGGCAACCTGCTGTTGACCAGCCTGCGGGTCCAGGTGCGGGCCACCCGGTGCCAGCGCTTCCCGCTGACCCCCGGCCGGCACCTGCGCGGCGCCGCGTACGCCGAATGCCGGGTCGGCGACGCCCGGTTCACCCTCGCCGGCTCGCACCTGTCCACCGATCCGGGTGAGCGTCCGACCCAGGCCGCCGAGTTCAAGCGTGGGTTGGACGAGGCGACCAGCCCGGTGCTGGCCGGGGCGGATCTCAACGAGGGCCCGGACGGGCCGGCGTGGGCGACCGTGTCGCGCGGGTTGACCGACGCCGCGGTGGCGGCCGACCGGGCGGACCGGCTCACCTACTCCTGCGCCGAGCCGCGCCGACGCATCGACGCGCTCTTCGTCGATCCGCGGATCACCGTGGTCGACTACGACGTGGTGGACACCCCGCAGACCCGCCGGGCCAGCGACCACTTTCCGGTTTTGGTCGACCTGCTGCTGCCCGAGGCCGACTGACCCCCGAGGCCGGTTCGACAGTCGACGCTTCCGCGTCAGGGCTGGACATCCGGCTCCGTTGTGGAGAGGATTTCGCGGCGACCGGCACGCCTGCCGTACCAAAAGGAGATGTTTCGGTGTCCACCTCCACCGACCACGGCCGGCCCGACCCCGAAGCGATCCCGTCCGCGCTGAGCAGCGACGGTCGCCCGGTCTCCGACCGGGGCGACACGGTCTGCGTCATCGGGGCCGGGGCCAGCGGCCTGACGGCCATCAAGAACCTGCGCGAGCATGACTTCGGCGTCGACTGCTACGAGCGGGAGACCGGCGTCGGCGGCGCCTGGAACTGGCGACACGACCGCAGCCCGGTGTACGCCAGCACCCACCTGCTGTCGTCGAAGCCGTTCACCCAGTTCCCCGACTTCCCGATGCCGGACTCCTGGCCGGACTACCCGCACCACAGTCAGCTGCTGTCGTACTTCGAGCGCTACGCCGACCACTTCGATCTGCGCTCGCACATCTGGTTCGGCACCGAGGTGATCCGGGTCGAGCCCGCCGAGGGGGACCGGTGGGACGTCACCACCCGCTCCACCGGCGGGTACGGCCCGGAGCGCACCTCCCGGTACGCCGCCGTGGTGATCGCCAACGGTCACAACTGGTCGCCGAAGCTGCCCCGCTACGAGGGGCTGGAGGAGTTCCGCGGCGAGATCATGCACGCCTCGTCCTACAAGGACCCGGCGCAGCTGCGCGGCAAGCGGGTGCTGGTGGTCGGCGCCGGCAACACCGGCTGCGACATCGCCGTCGAGGCCGCCCAGCAGGCGTCGCGCTGCTGGCACTCCACCCGGCGCGGCTACTGGTACGCGCCGAAGTACGTGCTCGGCCGCCCCGCCGACCAGGTGAACGACACCCTGCTGGCGCTGCGCGTGCCGCTGCGGGTGCGGCAGTGGCTCTACCACTGGACGCTGCGTCTGACCGTCGGCGACCTGACCCGCTTCGGCCTGCCCAAACCCGACCACCGGGTGTACGAGACGCACCCCATCGCGAACAGCCAGCTCGTCTACTACGTGGGCCACGGCGCGATCGGCCCGGTGCCGGACATCGCCCGGTTCCACCCGTACGGGGTGGAGCTGGCCGACGGCCGCCAGATCGACCCCGAGGTGGTCATATTCGCCACCGGCTATCTGCCGCGCTTCGAGTTCCTCGACGCCTCGGTGTTCGGTGACAGCGCCGGCGCGGGTCGGCCCACGCTGTGGCTCAACGCGTTCACCCCGGGGCATCCGACGCTGGCGGTCGCCGGCCTGTTGCAGCCGGACTCCGGGTTGTTCACGCTGTCGCACTGGCAGACGGTGCTCTTCGCCCGCCTGCTGCGTGCTCGCCGCGACCGGCCGGAGCGGGCCGCCGCGTTCGCGTCTCGGGTGCGTGACCGTGCCGGTGAGCGCTACTCCGGGCAGGTCAAGGAGAGCAGCCGGCACTGGTTCGAGGTCGGTCACGCCGACTACCTGCGCGCCATCCAGCGCGCCCTGCACGACCTGGAGGCCAAGTGAGATCCCCGGTCGCGGACGAAAGGCAGACCAGTGACTGAGCTGCGGATCATGCGAGGCCGGGAGTGGTCGCGCCCGGTCCGGCCGGCGCGGCGGGAGGTGCTTAGCGCCCTTCCCGAGCTGGAGCAGGGGCGGCCGCCGCTGCTCTTCGTACCCGGGTTCGGGCACGGCGCGTGGGCGTTCGCCGAGCACTGGCTGGGTCACGCCGCGTCGCGGGGCTTCCCGGCGTACGCGGTGAGCCTGCGGGGGCACGGTGGCAGCGAGCCGGCGCCGGACGCGACGCTGCGGGCGTACGCCCATGATGTGGTCCAGGTGGCCGCGAGCCTGCCGCGGCAGGCGGTGCTGGTGGGGCACGGCGCCGGGGCCCTGGTGGTGGCGCACGCGTTGGCCCGCTACCCGGCGCGGGGCGCGGTGCTGGTGGCACCCGTCTTCGGCGGTTGGGGAGTGCTGGGTGCGGCGCTGCGCCGGAACCCGGCGGGCACGCTGCCGGCGGTGTTCGGCGGACCGCTGCGGCTCAACCGCGCTCAGTTGTTCAGCCGTGAGTTGCCCGACGAGGAGGCCCGACGGCACGTCGGACGTCTCGGTCGGGCGGGCCGCTGGGCGCAGTGGGCGCTGCTGGGCGAGCCGGAGGCCGAGCCGGCCGTGGGCTCGCCTCCGGTGCTGGTGCTGGGCAGCCCGGACGACCGGGTGGTGCCGGCGTCGACGTTGACCCGGGTGGCCCGCCGGTACGGTTCGGCCCCGCTGCTCTTCCCCGGGATGGGCCACGACCTGATGCTGGACGCGCGGTGGGCGGAGCCGATCGACGCGATCCTGGACTGGCTGGAGAAGGAGCCCGCGGCGGCACACTGAGCCTTCGGGCGCGTCGCTGCGGCCCCGTCGGTCAGCCGCCGGCCTGGTGGGTGGCCGGGCTGGCGGTCGGGGCGGTGGCGGGTCGCGGCACCAGAGCCACGCCGTCGGGGTTGGTGTCGGTGCTGGACAGGCGACCGACCAGGGCGCCGCCCTCGTCCAGGGCCCGGAGGTAGGAGCGGGCCCACGCCCGGATGTCGTGCTCGTGCAGGTGGGCGCGCATGGCCCGCATCCGTTGGGTGACGTCGGCCGGGCTGGCCCGCAGCGCCGCGCGGAGGCCCTGCTTGAGCCCTTCCAGGTCGTGCGGGTTGACCAGGTACGCCTGGGACAGCTCCGCGGCGGTGCCGGCGAACTCGCTGAGCAGCAGGGCGCCGGTGTCGTCCACGCGGGCGGCCACGTACTCCTTGGCGACCAGGTTCATCCCGTCGCGCAGCGGGGTCACCGCCATCACGTCGGCGACCCGGTAGAGCGCGGCCAGCTCGGCCCGGTCGAAGGGCTGGGTGAGGTAGTGGATCGCCGGCTCGCCGACCCGGCCGAACTCGCCGTTGATCCGGCCCACCTCGCGCTCGATGCGCTCACGCAGGATCTGGTATTGGCCGACGCGTTCCCGGCTCGGCATCGCGACCTGCACCAGCACCGTGTCGCGGACCTTGACGTCGCCGGTGGCGAGCAGTTCGCTGTATGCCTTGAGGCGCTGCTCGATGCCCTTGGTGTAGTCCATCCGGTCCACGCTGAGGATGACCTGCCGTGGGTCGCCGAGATCCTGCCGGAGCCGGCGGGCCCGGGCGGCCACGTCGGGGCGGGCGGCGAGCGCGCCCATCTCGGCGGTGTCGATGGAGACCGGGAACGCGCCGATGCGGACGACCCGGTCGTCGATGCCGATCCGGCGGTCGGTGGCCGGCAACTCCAGCACCCTGGTCACCAGTTGGGCGAAGTTGTGCGCCGCCTGCACGCGCTGAAAGCCGACCAGGTCGGCGCCGAGCATGCCGCGCAGCAACTCGGCTCGGCGGGGCAGCTGCATGAACAGCTCCGGCGGTGGGAACGGCACGTGCAGGAAGAACCCGATGCGCAGGTCGGGGCGGAGCGCGCGGAGCATGCCGGGGACCAGCTGCAGGTGGTAATCCTGCACCCAGACCACCCCGCCCGGCTCCGCCACCTCGGCGGTCGCCTCGGCGAAGCGCTGGTTGACCCGCTGGTAAGCCTCCCACCAGCGACGGTGATGCTGTGGCTGCTCCACGGCGTCGTGGTAGAGCGGCCAGAGGGTGGCGTTGGCGAACCCTTCGTAGTGATCGCGCAGGTCCTCCGGGGTGAGCGCGACGGTGTGCATCCGGACGCCGTCCACGTCCGGCAGCGCGGGGGCCGGGCCGGTGCCGCCGGCCCAGCCGACCCAGGTCGCCGGGGTGTGCCGCAGAAGTGGGTGCAGCGCGCTGACCAGCCCACCGGGACTGCGTCGCCACTCGCAGGCCCCGTCCGGGGCCTGACTGTCGTCGATGGGGAGGCGGTTGGCCACCACCACGAGGGAACTCTGTCGCATCTCGGGCATTCCGATCAGCAGAGACTGACCGCCGCGAGCAAGGGAAAACCGGTCAGTCAGCGGGGGAAGTGACGTACAGCGGTATTCCTACTGACAGTAAGTTACACCACTGTTACGGCGTCGGCGGGCCGGTGCTGTCCCGGGATGCGGGCCGGAGGTCAGACGACGGCGCCGTTGTCCGGGTCGTCCTCGTCCTCGTCGCCGGGGCGAAGCCGCCAGATCAGCGTGACGAAACCGGCCAGGATGCCGGTGAACCCGAACAGGGTGACCGCCGACTTGTCGATCGGAAGCAGCCAGGGGAAGAGGAAGAGCATGAACCCGACGACCACCCCGAGCACGCCGATCACCGCGTACTTGCTGAACCGGGGGAGCGGCGGCGGCGGGGGCGGGTGGTAACCCTCGTCGTCGTCCTCGTCGTCGGGCAGGTCGGCGCCGAAGGTGTCCAGCCCGTCCAGGAGTGACGGCTCGTCCGGCCGGGTGCCGCGCCCCACCGAGATCCCGGAGATGTCGGTCGCGGACGGCAGCCGGCGCACGTCGGTGGCGGTCGGACCCGGCTCGTCGGCTCCGGAGCGGGCCAGGGGGCCGGCGGCCGACTCGTCGCGGGCGTCCCGTTCGTCCACGTTCTCCGAGGCCGGCCACGGGTGCTCGTCAGTCGTCGGGGTGGTGTGGAAGCCGGCGACGATGCGCGCCCACTCGGCGTCGATGTCCGGTTCGTCGCGGGCTGGCGGCTGCTCCGGAGTGGTCTCGTCAGCGAGCTGGGTCAGGTAGTCCCGTGCGGTGGTCAGGTGCGAACGGTCGACGTAGAGCCGGTCGACCGGCCGGGCCGGAACGGTGGTCGTGCGGGTGACCGGGTTGAGGTCGGCGGAGGGCTGCAGGTAGGCGGCGATCCCGCCAGCGGCCAGCACGTCGAGCAGGTGCTCACCGACGCGCGGATCGACGTCGCCGACGACGGCGTACTCGTTCGCGTCGAGCCCGTTGTCCCGCCGTCCCCGGCGGGCCCCACCCGCTGACACCCGGACATCCCCCTTAACGCGCCTTCCGGCGCGGCCACTTCGCCCCTCGACGCCCGTCCGCACGCCGTGCTCTGAATCGTGACACGTCAGGGCATGGTTCCGGGAGTGCGTTGTGTCGCGTCTTCCAAAGTCACGGCTGCTGCCGCAGGTCACGGCAGGGCTCCTTTGTCCGTTCTTGCGCGACAAGTGCGATCTGTTCTGATGGCGATTCGGGTGGTGCGTGCGGTGGTCGACGGTGACGTAGTGATCCTCTGTCCGTGGCTCAGCACGCCACCGCCGGCCCGGTCGGGCTGATCGGCCGACCGGCCAGGGCGAGCAGGCCGGGGGCGTCGTTGCGCAACGCGAAGGTGCGTACCTCCGCGCGGATCGTCCGTGCGCCCGCCGGATCGCCGGCGCGGGTCAGCTCCGCCGCCGCGAGCGCGAGCGCCAACACCCGGTCGCTGACGTCGGGGATCCGCCCGTAGGTCTCGGCGGCGGCCAGGTGCAGCTCGGCGGAGCGTCGGTGGTCACCGTCCGCCGCGGCCAGGGCCGCCGTCACGGTCCGCAGGGCCGCCTCCGACCAGGGCGTGCGGTGCCCGACCCGGCCCAGCATCGTCCGGACCCGCACCGCCGCGTTCCGACCGCTCAGGGCTGCGGCGTACGCGGCAGCGGCGATCCACTCGCCACTGGCCAGGGCCGGCACCGCCGACCAGCACCCGTCCAGCTCCTCGATCAGCTCCGCCGCCTCGTCGTCGCGCCCCTGCAACGCCCGACACAACGCGGCCATGCTCAGCATCGTCCAGAGCAGCCGGTGGAACCCGCTGCGCCGCGCGGTGTCCAACGCATCGGTCAGGTCGTCCGGATCCTCGTCGTCGCGCAGCACCAGCAGACAGCAGCGCAACCCGCGCACCTGCATGTCCCAACTCCCGGTGGGCGTGTCCACGAATGCCTCCGCCGCCGCGAGGAGCCGGCCGAAGTCGCCGTCGAACCAGGCGCGCATCGCCTCCGCCGAATAGCTGGTCGTCAGGGTCTGACCGCTGGCGGTCCGCGCCGGCGCGGCCGAGAGCAGGGCGTCGGACCGCAGCCAGTCGCCCTCCTCCCGGATCGCCCAGGCGAGGTTCTGGGTGGCCCGGGGCAGCGCCAGCAGTTGACCGGCGCGGGCGAACTCGACGATCGCGTGCAGCTCGTCCAGCCCGACCCGGTCCCCGGACTGGTAGCGGGCGGTGGCCGCGGTGATCCGGGCGTTGGTGCGGGTCTCGGTCAGGCCCAACCGCTCGGCGATCTCCGCCGCCGTGTCCGCCGCCGCGACGGCCGGGTCCCGCTCGTAGTTGAGCATGTGCAGCCGGCCCACCTCGGCGTACGCGTCCGCCTTCTGCGGGGTGTCAGGTAGTGGCTCGAACAACTGCACCGCGCGGTCCAGGCAGGCCAACGCGTCGCTGCGGTCGGCCCGCAGCCAGGCGGCCTGGCCGAGCAGCGTCCACGCCCGGGCGGCACAGGCGTTGTCGCCGTGCGACAGCAGCCGGTCGGCGAGCGTGTGCACCTGCTCCGCGCCGCCGCCGGAGAGGAACGCGTTGCCGTCCCGGTAGAACGAGATCTCCGTGCTCAGCAGCTCCAACTGGAGTCGGCCCACCGGGTCGCTGTCGTCGGCCAGGCCGAGTGCCCGGCCCGCGTGGCTGGCCGCCGCGTCCAACCCGTGCAGCGCGTACGCCCGTCGGGCCGCCCGGTGCAGCGCCTGCCGCGCCGGGCCGGCGTAGCGCCGCACCTGCATGCCCAGCGAGCGGGCGATCTCGTGCGCCGCCCAGCGGTGGTGGGCGAGCACCTCGGCCAGGTCCGTGTCGCGGGAGTGCGACAGTGCGTCGAGCCAGTCGGCGGCCCGCTCGTGCCGGGCCACCCGCTCGGTGCGCGGCAACCGTTGGTAGCAGACGTCGCGGACCAGCACGTGGCGGAACCGGAACTCCGCCTGCCCGGCCATCGTCGACGCGGCCTGCTCGTGCACGAAGTCGCGCTGTTCGAGTCGGCGCAGCGAACGCTCGACGGACTCGACCTGCTGCCCGAGCGCGGCGGCGACCGCGCCGGGCCAGAACTGCACGCCGACCACCGACGCGGCCAGCAGCACCGCGCGGTCGTTGGCGTCCAGCAGGTCCACCCGGTTGGCGATCACCGCGTGCACGCTCTCCGGCATGGTCAGCTCAAGCTGCTTGTCCAGCGACCACCCCCGTCCCGACTGACGCAGCGCCCCCTGTTCGATCAGCATCCGGACGTACTCGTGCGCGTAGAGCGGGTTGCCGCCGGCCACCTCGATCAGCGGGGTCAGCATGTCGGCGGAGAAGGCCGCCTGGCCGAACAGGTGCGCGTACAGGGCGGCGATGCCGGTGTCGCGCAGTGGCGGCAGGGTGATGGTCACCGAGCCGGTGATCGTCCCGGCCCAGCTCGGGTCCCGGTCGACCAGCTCCGGGCGGGCGGTGCAGAGCAGCAGCAGCGGCACGTCGCGGGCCGCGGCCCCGAGCAACTCCACGAAACGCAGCATCGCGTCGTCGGCCCAGTGCAGGTCCTCGAAGACCAGCACTGTGGGACGCCGGGTGGCCAGCGCCAGCAGGAAGCGACGCCACGCCGACTCCGCCTCCTCGGCCGGCAGCGGCGTGCCGGGCAGCCCGACCAGCGGGCGCAGCGCGTCCACCACCCGGTCCCGTTCGCCCGGGCCGATCAGCTCGCCCACGGCGGCGGCCAACCGCTGCGCGGCGCTGGCCGCCGGGTCGGTGTCGAGGATGCCGGCCTCGGACTTCACGATGTCGGCGAGCGCCGCGAAGGTGACGTTCTCCCCAAACGGCGGGCAGCGCCCGGTGCGCCAGGTCAGCGGCTCGTCGACCAGCCGGCCGGTGTGCCGGTAGAGCTCCCGCAGCAGGCGACTCTTGCCGATGCCGGCCCGGCCGAAGATGGTGACCACCTGCGGTCGCCGGTCGCGCAGCGACCGGTGCAGGGCGTTGACGAGCATCCCCAGCTCGTGTTCCCGGTCGACCAGCGGTGTGGTGTCCGGCTCCCGGTCGGTGGGTTGGCGACGCAGCGGGGAGAGGGCCAGCCACACCTCGGTCGGTGACGACCGCCCGCGCAGGGTGACCGGGGGCTGCTCCTCGTAGCGGATCGCGTCCTTGGTGAGCGCGTGGGTGGTGCCGCAGACCAGCACCCCTCCGGGTGGCGCGACCGACTGCATCCGGGAGGCGGTGTTGACCACGTCGCCGGCCACGATGGCCTGCCCGCCGTCGCGCGCGGCGGCGACGTCGACAAGCGCCTCGCCGGTGGCCACCCCGACCCGGAACCGCAACTCGGTGCTGCCGGTCGGCGCGAACCGGGTGAGCACCCGTTGCAGCTCCAGACCGGCCCGCACGCAGCGCAGCGCGTCGGTCTCGGTGGCGATCGGGGCACCGAAGAGCGCCATCACCGCGTCCCCGATGTACTTCTCCACCACCCCGCCGTACTGACCGACCACCCGACGGGCGGCGGAGAAGAACCCGGTCTGCATCCCACGGACCTGCTCCGGGTCGGTGCGCTCGACGTACGGCGTGAAGTCGATCAGGTCCACGAAGAGCACGCTCACCCGGCGGCGGTCCTCCTGCGGGGTGACCACGGCCGGTCGGTCCGCGCCCGGTCGGGGCGACCCGCAGGACGTGCAGAACGTGACGTCCGAGGCGAGGGGGCGCAGGCAGTGCGGGCACACCGCGCCCAGCTCGGCACCGCAGCCGCCGCAGAAGCGGTCCCCGTCGGCGGCCGTGCGTCCACAGCGTCCACACTGCGTGGCGATGACATCCCCCAGAGGTCAACGGGTCGACGCCGATGGCGCGTCCCCTGACCGGGATTATCGCCCCCGTCGGCCGCTGTCAGGTACCGGCCTGTTGGCTTGTGGACAGTCACCGAGGGTGCTGACCGACTAGATTCAGGCGGCCAGATATCGATCAGGGACCAGAGGGGGACAGGTCAATGGTGTACGTCAAGCTGGAAAGCGACTGGACCGATGGCAACGGGGTCAGCCACTCCGCAGGTGACTCGGTGGACGTCGACGCCGCCACGCTCGCCACGCTGCAGGCCGAGGGGATCGTCAGCGAGCAGTCCCACGGCCCCGGTGGCGACGGCAAGGGCCCGGACAAGTGGGCCGGGCCGGGCAGCTCCGGGGTGTGACCCCACGCCGATGACGCCGAACGGCCGGGTCTCCCACGGGTGACCCGGCCGTTTCGTGCTGCTCGTGAGGTGTCAGCGGTCGTTCATGCCGGCGCGGCGGCGCAACGCGGCCACATCGGTCACCACGATCCGGCGGCCCTCCGTACGCAGCCAGCCGCGGCTGGCGAACGAGCCGATCGCCTGGTTGACGCTCTGCCGGGAACCGCCGGCCATCTCGGCCAGCTGACTCTGGTTGAGCTCAATCGTGATCATCGGTGCCTGGCTCTCGCCGGCCAACCGGACCAGCGTCTTGGCCACCCGACCGGGCAGGTCGAGGAAGACGTGGTCGGCGTTCTGCTCGGTGAGCCGGCGGATCAGCCCGCCCAGCGAGCGCATCACCGCGTCGAGGATGCGAGGGTTGGAGTGCACCAGCTCCATGAACGCGCCCCGGGAGAGCGCCAGCGCGGCGCAGTCCTCAATGGCCTCCGCCGAGGCGGACCGGGTGGACGCGTCGAGCAGGGAAACCTCGCCGAGCACGTCCGGTGGTCGGATGACCGACAACACGGCCCGCTCGCCGGTGGGCGCGGTCCGAAAGACGGCTACCGCGCCGCGGCGCAGCACGATCAGTGATTCGCCGGGGTCGTTCTCCACGAAGAGCAGTTGGCCTTTGCGGTAGGTGCGTGGGACGGCGGCGGCGATGACACGCTGTCGTACCTCAGGCTCCAAACCGGCGAACATCTCGACACCCGTGAGCGCGTCACCCGGCTCCGGCAGGCGCATCTCCACGGCCCAACCCCTCCCCGGTCATGGACCACAAACTCGCTCACCGGGTGAACCTGATGGCCCTGACAAGGTGAACTGACACCGATTCGGCGTCCGGTAGCGGTACACATCAGATCATGACGGTCCGGTCGCTTGCTGTACACCCCTCGAAGCACTTCCGTGACTGTCGCGAGCTGCGGCGTACCCGTTTTGGAGCTGCCGGTCCGGCCTCGGCGCCCGCGTGACCGCCAGCGCCGGGGCGGACCCCCGCCGGACGCGGCCCCGCGGCGGTGGGCGAGGATGGCCGGAATGGTCTACCGCTACTTCTACGACTGCGAGTTCATCGAGGACGGCACCACCGTCGACCTCGTCTCGATCGGTGTCGTCGACGAGTACGGCCGCGAGTTCTACGCGGTCTCCACCGAGTTCGACGACTCCCGCGCCGTGCCCTGGGTCCGGCGCAACGTGCTGGACAAGCTGCCCTCCCCGGCGGACCGGGCCTGGCGGTCGCGCGAGCGCATCCGCGACGACCTGTACGACTTCCTGGTCGAACCGATTCGGGACCGGCCGGGCGAGCAGTTGGAGCTGTGGGCCTGGTTCGCCGCGTACGACCATGTGGTGCTCGCGCAGCTCTGGGGTGCGATGCCGGCGCTGCCCCGGGAGATCCCCCGCTACACCAAGGAGCTGCGGCAGCTCTGGGACGACCGTGGCCGTCCGGCCCTGCCCGAGGCGGACGCGGCCCGGCATGACGCTCTGGTCGACGCCCGGCACAATCTGGCCCGCTGGCGGGCGATGACGACCCGCTGAACGCCGGTCGTACCGTCGTAGGTTTGACCGGTTCTGTCCCGGGCATCGGTTCGACGAATCGAAGCGGAGGAGAGTGCCATGAGCAACGAGCCGACCAACGCCGTCGAGGCCCGCGCCCGGGTCACCGAGCTGGCCCGGGCCGCACGGATCTGCATGCTCACCACGATCGCCCTGGACGGGCGACAGGTGAGCCGGCCGATGGGGCTCCAGGAGGCCGAGTTCGACGGCGACCTCTGGTTCTTCGCCGACGCCGACTCGGCCAAGATCCGTCAGATCCGGGTGAACCCGGAGGTCAACGTCGCCTTCTCCGACCAGAAGCACAACGCCTGGGTGTCGATCTCCGGGACCGCCACCGAGGGGTTCGACCGGGCCCGGGCCGAGCAGCTGTGGAACCCGCTGCTCAAGGCGTGGTTTCCCGACGGGCTGGAGACCCCCGGTCTCACGTTGATCAAGGTGCACGCCAGCTCGGCCGAGTACTGGGACTCGCCGAGCAGCACCGTGGTCAATCTCTTCGGCTACGCGAAGGCGGCGGTCACCGGTCAGCCGCCGAACGCCGGGGAGAACCACGAGGTGACCTTCTGAGCCGCGTCGCCCCGGGGCGCGCTGTCGTCGCACCGGCACGCCGACTACAGTTCGCAGTGACGGCCCGCCCCGGGCCGGCAACGGCGCCGATGGTCTGACCTGACACATACCCTGGGGCATATCGGGCTTTACCTGATGCTCCAGGAGGATGACGGATCATGCGTATCGGCGTGCTCACCGGCGGCGGCGACTGCCCAGGTCTCAACGCGGTCATCCGGGCGGTGGTCCGCAAGGGTGTCGCCACGTACGGTCACGAGTTCGTGGGCTTCCGGGACGGCTGGAAGGGCCCCCTGGAGGGTCTGTCCCGCCCCCTGGACATCGCTGACGTCCGCGGCATCCTGCCCCGCGGCGGCACCATCCTCGGCTCGTCCCGGACCAACCCGTTCAAGATCGAGAACGGCGTCGAGCGGATCAAGGACAACCTCGCCGCCCAGGGCGTGGACGCGCTCATCGCGATCGGCGGCGAGGACACCCTCGGCGTGGCCACCAAGCTCTACGAGCTGGGCGTGCACGTGGTCGGCGTGCCGAAGACGATCGACAACGACCTCGGCGCCACCGACTACACCTTCGGCTTCGACACCGCGGTCAACATCGCGATGGAGGCCATCGACCGCCTGCACACCACCGCGGAGAGCCACCACCGCACCCTGGTCGTCGAGGTGATGGGCCGGCACGCCGGCTGGATCGCCCTGCACGCCGGTCTGGCCGGCGGCGCCAACGTGATCCTGCTGCCCGAGCGGCAGTTCGACGTGGAGCAGGTGGCCGGCTACGTCGAGAAGCGCTTCCAGCACCAGTACGCCCCCATCGTGGTGGTCGCCGAGGGCGCACAGCCGCTGGACGGCCAGATGGTCCTCGCCAACCAGGAACTGGACTCGTTCGGTCACGTCCGCCTCGGCGGCATCGGCCAGTGGCTCGCCGAGCAGCTGGAGGCCAAGACCGGCAAGGAGGCCCGCACCGTGGTGCTGGGCCACATCCAGCGCGGTGGCACCCCGACCGCCTTCGACCGGGTGCTCGCCACCCGCCTGGGCCTGCAGGCCATCGACGCCGTCAACGACGGCGACTGGGGCAAGATGGTCGCGATGCAGAGCACCGACATCGTCCGGGTGCCCCTCGCGGAGGCCACCCGCGAGCTGAAGACCGTGCCGCTGGAGCGGTACGCCGAGGCTGAGGTGTTCTTCGGCAGCTGATCGACGGTAGGCGGCGCGGCGGGCCTGCGGGTCCGCCGTGCCGCGACCCGATGCGGCACGGCAGACCTGCGGGTCCGCCGTGCCGCGCCCGACGCGAGAGGGGTACGGCCGAGATGTCAGCCGGGGTGCACACGGTCGCGGTGATCGGCGCGGGCAAGATCGGTGAGCTGATGCTCTCCGGGCTGCTGCGCTCGGGATGGCCGGTGGACCGGCTGCTGGCAACCGCCCGCAGACCGGCCCGCGCCGAGGAGCTGACCGCCCGCTACGGCGTACGGGTCGTCGACAACCTCACGGCGGTGGACGAGGCAGCGGTGCTCGCGGTCTCGGTGAAGCCACAGGACGCCGCCGCGCTGCTCGACGAGATCGGCCCCAAGGTGCCGGCCGACAAGCTCCTCATCTCGCTCTGCGCCGGCCTGCCCACCAGCTTCTTCAACCGCCGGCTGCCCGACGGCACCCCCGTGGTCCGGGTGATGACCAACACCCCGGCCCTGGTCGACGAGGCGATGACCGCGATCTCGGCCGGCGCGCACGCCACCGGGGCGCACCTGGCGTTGGCCGAGGAGATGTTCAAGCCCCTCGGCCAGACGATCCGGGTGCCCGAGTCGCAGCAGGACGCGGTCACCGCGCTCTCCGGCTCCGGCCCGGCCTACTTCTACCTGCTGGTCGAGGCCATGATCGACGCCGGCATCCTGCTCGGCCTGCCCCGGCAGGTCGCCCACGAGCTGATCGTGCAGACCGCGATCGGTTCCGCGGTGATGCTGCGCGACTCGGGCGAGCACCCGGTCAAGCTGCGCGAGGCGGTCACCTCACCGGCCGGCACCACCATCTCCGCGATCCGCGAGTTGGAGAAGCACGGCGTACGCGCCGCGATGCTCGCCGCACTGGAAGCTGCCCGCGATCGTGCCCGCGAGCTGGCGGCACAGGCCGACTGAGCATTCCGGGCCCGTCCGGGAGCCGGGCGTGCCGCATACTGGCGCGGTGTTCACACTTGCCCAGGCCCGGCACCTGGTGGCCACCTTCCAGCCGCGCGTCAACGAGCTGATCCGGGTCCGGGCCGATCTGGCCGAGCTGCGCGCCGACCTGGCCGACCACGGCGTCAGCGCGCTCGGCGGGCTGGCCGAGGTCAAAGGGCTGGAGGCCCGGCTGCACGCCGTCGTCGACGAGCTGCACCAGCACGACATCCAGGTCAAGGGCATCGCTCCGGTGCTGCTCGACTTCCCCGGCGAGCGCGCCGGCCGCGCCGTGCTCTGGTGCTGGCTGGAGGGCGACTCCGACGTGCGCTGGTACCACCGGGCCGAGTGCGGCTTCGCCGGCCGCCGCCCCCTCTGACCCACCCCACCAGCCCGCCCCGCCCAGCCTCGCGCTTGATCGACTCGGGATCCTGAAAGCCGGGGTATCGGGGTGGGGTGGACACCCCGATTTCCTTGAACCCGAGTCGATCAAGCTTCGGTCACCGCGAAAACCACGATGTTGTCCCGGTAGTGCCTGCTGCGCCGGTCGAAGTCACCTCCGCAGGTGACCAGCCGCAGCTCCGCGCCGGGCGTCGGCCCGTAGACCGCTGCGGTCGGGAACTGGTCCTTGCGCGCACGGATCGACCCGGTCACCCGGAACGACAGCCGTTGCCCGCCGCGCCACACGTCGATCCGGTCGCCGGGTCGCAGTTCGTCGAGCCGGGCGAAGACCGCCGGGCCGCGCCGCGAGTCCAGGTGGCCGGCGAGCACCGCGGGGCCGGTGTCGCCGGGGGCCGGGCCACCGCCGTACCAGCCGGCGGTGTCGAAGTCGGTCGGCGGGACCAGTGCACCGCTGCGGTCGAGGCCCAGCACCGTGAGCGTGGAGTCGACGCCGATGCGCGGTACACGTACCCGCGTGGGTGGACCCTGTGCCGTGGGCGCGGCGGCCACCGACGGGCAGTCGTCGGTGCAGCCGGGGTGCCAGGTCGCGGTCGGGGGCGCCGGGCCGGTGGTGGCCAGCCCGACCCCGGTGCCGGCGGCCAGGCAGACCGCCGCGCCGGCCGCGACCAGCCCGACCAGCGGCACCCGGCGGTCGCGGTGCCGCCGGATCGACGGGTCGGGCCCGGTGGTCACCAGGTGGTGCGCCGCCGCCGGCGCCACATCAGCAGGACCACCGCGACGGCCGCCGCGGCCAACCCGCCGGCCACCAGGGGGTACGCCCCGAGGCCGGTCCTGGCGGTGCCGCCAGCGCCGGTGTCCACCCCGCCGGCGGGAACGACGGTGCCGCCCTCGGCGTCGCGGCGCAGCTCGGCGGTCAGCCCGCCCTGCTTCGCGTCGAGCACCAGCAGTGAGTAGACCGCCCCGCCGACGAGCCGCACCTCGGCGTCGGTGCTCGGCCCACCGGCACCCGTCAGCCGCAGGCGCCAACTGCCCGGGTCGACCTGCTGGTATGCGGTCGTGGTCGCGAACTGCACACCGTCGGCGATCATCGGGCCGTCGGCGGCGGCCACGTCCAGCACCGGGGTACGCACGGAAGCCTGCACGACGCGCACCTTGGCGCGGCCCTGCGTGGGGGCGCTGAGGTCGTCGTTGAGCACCCGCAGCCCCAGGTCCGCGTGTCGGCCGACACCGGCCACCGTGTACGCGTCGCCGCTGGCCACCGCGACCTCGGTGGTGAGCACCGGGGGATCGCTGGCGGGGGCGCCGGCCTCGCGCATCGCCACCGCGTACCGCCCGGGTGCGAGTTCCAGGTAGTCGGAGACCACGCCGTAGCCGACCCCGGGGAAGACCCGGGGTTTCGTGGAGTCCGGCGCGGCCAGGTAGACGTCGACGGCGGGGGTGTCGGGGGAGAGGTGGGCCAGCCGGACGTAGCCGACCGTGTCCGTGCCGGTCGCGGCACCGGCCGGAACCGGGACGCCGGTGGCAGCGAGAGCGGTGGTGATCAGGAGCGCGCCGGAGCCGGCCAACAGCCGGCGGGGAAGGGTACGGAGCGTGTACATGTCGCCTCCGGAAGCACTTTCGGTGAGCGGGCGGCAACCCAGAGAACAGGGTCCCGTGCGCGGGACTGCAACGCAAGTTGCGAAGAGATGTTTCTCGCCGTGTCCCCGTCGCTGTCCCGCCGCCGCCCTCGCCCGCACCCCCTCGCACGATCCGCGCAACTTCGGCGAAACTGCTGCCTCGTTCCGTGCTGAGGCAGCAACTTCCCCGAACCTGCGCGGATCTTGGCTCTTCGACGTGGGCGCGCGGGGGCGACGTGTCGTCACCCCTCTCGGACGGCGAGGAGGCCGAACAGGTCGGGGACTCCTCCTGGGCCTGCCTCGGCGACCCGGAGCAGCCGGAGACCGGCCGCCACTGTCGAGTTGACCAGGTCGGCGAGAGGGAGGTGCCAGGCGCCGACCCGTACCCGGACGCCGCTGGTGTTCCAACTGTCGAAGCTGCGCGACCGGTCGGCGTATCGCTCGTCGACAATGACGCTCGGATGCCGGCCCCAGTCGGCGAACGCGCCCACGAAGCACGGGTGCACGCCCACGTGCACGAAGCGACCGCCGGGGCGCAGCACACGGGCGACCTCGCGCAGCATGGCCGGGTAGTCGGGCATGTCGGTGCTGGCCAGCACGCACATCGCGGCTGGCAGCGACGCGTCGGCGAACGGCAGTGCGGTCGCGTCGCCCCGCGTCACCGGCAACCGCCCGCTCGCGTGCCGCAACTGCCCTCCGGACAGGTCCACGCCCATCGGCGTCCAACCCAGACGGCCGGGTACGGTCGCGTGCGCACCGGTGCCGCAGCAGATGTCTAGGCAGACACCCTCGCCTGGGCCGAGCAGGTCCTCCACGGTGGCGTGCACCCGGCGGAGATAGTCACCCCCGCCCGAGATGAAGCCCTCGTACCAGTCCGCGTGGGCGTCGTACGCCGGTGTGCTCGTCGTTCCCATCCGTCGATGCTAGGAATCGGAGACGCCCATGCCGTGCCCGTTCTTCTGCGGGCAGACGTGCCGGCGTCTGCCACTACGGGGCCGCCGCGGACGGGCGTGCTCCCTTATCCTCGATCGATGCGGGATCGCCGGGTGGCGCTGGTGTGGGCGGCCTTCGTCGTCGTCGCGCTGGTGTCCTGCGTGCTCGTGCTGCGCCGCGATGACCACCTCTCGGACCTGCACATCTACTACGGCGCACTGTCCGATCTGCACGCCGGTCGCCCGCTGTACGAGTTCAAGGCGGCCAACGGTGGGCCATTCACGTACCCGCCGTTCGCGGCACTCGTGCTGGGTCCGATCACCGCCGTGAGTGAGGGCGTACTCCAGGGGATCTGGCTGGTGGCGACGTGCGCGGCGGTCGTCGCCGTCGCCGGTGCGGTCGGTGTCGCGCTGACCACCCGGCAGTCCCGGCGACCGCTCGTGGTGGCGGTGGCCGCCACGGTGCTGATGCTGTCCGCGCCGGTGCAGAGCAACCTGCGCTTCGGTCAGGTCAGCATCTTCATCGTGCTGATGGCCCTGCTCGACGGGATGGGCGTCGTCCCACCCCGGTTGCGCGGGATGTTGGTGGGGGTCGCCGCGGCGATCAAGCTGACGCCGCTGCTGTTCGTGGTCTACTTCGTCGCCACAGGCCGCTATCGCGACGCCGGGCGTGCGGTGGCGACCTTCCTGGCCTGCGCGGCTCTCGCCGCGGTGGTGTTGCCGGGGGAGAGCTGGACGTACTGGACCGTGGCCGTGCGGCAGACCTCGCGGATCGGCAACCTCGCCTCGCTGGGCAATCAGTCAGTGCATGGGATGTTGCTGCGCGTCGGCGTCGACGAGGCGACACTGCCCCTGCTCTGGGCCGGTCTGGCGGCGCTCGTGTGCGCGGCGGCGCTGCTGCGGGCCCGGCAGTTGACGGTGGAGGGCCGTCCGGGGCACGCGGCCGTGCTGGTCGGCTGCGCGACCGTCGCCGCGTCCCCGGTGTCCTGGACCCACCACCAGGTGTGGCCGGTGCTCGCCGCGATGCTGCTGATCGGCGCGTCCGGCGTCGCCCAGCGCGCCGCCGGCGTGGCGCTGCTCGCCGCGATGGTCGTCTCGTTGGGTGCGGTCCTCAGCCCGGTGTCGGCACGGCCGGGCGTGCAGTTCCTCTTCGAGAACGCCCGCGCGATCGGGGTGTGCCTGCTGTGCCTGGTCGGCTTCGGCGGCGTCGCGGTCGCCGCCACCCGAACGGCTCGCCGGCCTGCCGGCGGGCGGGGCTGGTTGCGGGTGGGTGTCACGGCAACGGTGGCGGTCGCGTTCTTCGCCGTGCAGCCGCTGCCCGCCGGGGCGGACCCCACCTTCAAGGCGTACGCCCTCGATGACGTGGTCAACCCGCGATACTTCTTCGTGTGCCGTGGCCCGGTCGAGTGTGCCGCCTACGGCACCGACGCGCCGGTCACCTTCGGCACCCGCGCCGAGAAGACCAAGGTTCGGGTCAACGGCGTGGTCTCCCCGCAGGTGACACGCCTGGAATATTTCTCCGCGCCCGGCGGGGCGCCCCGGGCCATCCCGCTGCTCGACGCGTACCCGGGTAGCCGGACTTTCTCGTTCCGCTCGGCGAACATGGCGCAGGGGCGGCTCGTCGCGTACGCCTCGGACGGTCAGGCGATCGCCAGCTACGACGAGGAACTCGCCGCCGCCCTCCGTACGACCACCCGGTAGGTGATCGGGCAGGGCGGCGGCGTAGCTCAGCGGGTCGCGGCGGCCAGGGCGGCGCGCAGCTTCTCGGCGTCACCCGGTGCCGGGTGCTCCCAGTCGGTCGGCGTGGCGGCGTAGATCGTGCCGTACGCCGGGGTGTCCGGCTGGTAGCGCCACCCCTCGGCCAACGGGCCCACGTCCACCGCGTCGTAGCCGATCCGGTCCAGGAAGGCGGTCACCTCGGCCTTCGCGGCGGCGTCGTCGCCGGCGATGGCGATGGCGCTGCGGTCGGCCGCACCGGACGGGCGGGGAAGCTCGGCCAGGCCCTTGTAGTAGATGTTGTTGAAGACCTTGACGACCCGCGAGTCCGGCAGGTGCCGCTGGAGCAGTTCGCTGCTGGTGGTCTCGCCCGAGTCCAGCTCCGGGAAGGCCCCGTCGCGCTGCGGGTAGTAGTTGTTGGTGTCGATGACGACCTTGCCGGCCAGCGGCTCGACGGGCACGGCGCGGTACGCCTTCAGCGGCACGGTGACCACCACCAGGTCGCCGACCTGAGCCGCGTCCTGTGCCGTGCCGGCGCTGGCGTGCTCGCCCAACTCGTCGACGAGGTCCTTCAGCGTCTCCGGGCCTCGCGAGTTGCTCAGCACCACGTCGTAGCCGGCGTCCACCGCCAGCCGGGCCAGGGTGCCGCCGATGTTGCCACTGCCGATCAGTCCCACAGTTGTCATGTTTGATCCAACTCCGTCCACCCGCGAGGCATTCCGGTTGCCCGGTGTCGATCGGCTGCGCAGACTGCCGGGCATGCGCTGTCTCGTCGAGGACCTCGCGACCTTCGCCGTCACGGCGGGTGCCTGGCTGCGCCGCGAGCCCGTCCTGCACAACGTACTGCTCACGCTCGTCGCTGACCGGCTCTCCGGTGACGTGCCACTCTCCGGTGACGAGCGGTTCGTGCGGGTGGTCGATGGCGGTGAGACGGTGGGCGCGATGGTGTGGACTCCGCCGCGCGGGCCTTTGCTCGCCGCGATGCCGGTCGGGGCCGCGCGAACGCTGGCCGAGCACCTCGTCCGGGCGGCGCCGCTGGTCGAGGTGCACGGCCCGGTTCCGGCCGCGGGCGGGTTCGCCGAGCGGTACGCCGAGTGCGCCCACCTGGTGGCCGTACCCGGAACTGCGCAGCGGATCTTTGCACTGGACGCGGTCCGGCTGCCGACCGGCGTGCCCGGACATGCCCGACCGGCGACCACGGCGGACCGCGACCTGCTGGTGTCCTGGGCGGTCGCGTTCGCCGCGGAGACCTCACCCGGCCGTCGACCCGTGGACCTGTCCGGGCAGGTGGACGCCCGGCTTCGGCACGGCCTGCTCTGGCTCTGGGAGTGGGCCGGCAGGCCGGTCTCGACGGCCTGGTTGAGTCGACCGGTCGCCGAGGTGGTTCGGGTCAGCGGGGTCTTCACGCCACCAGGGGAACGAGGGCGCGGCTTCGCCAGTGGCTGCGTCGCGCACGTCAGCCGGCACGCGCTCGACGCCGGCGCGACGACCTGCACCCTCTACACCGATCTGGCGAACCCGACCAGCAACCGCATCTACCAGGCACTCGGCTACCGCCGCGTGGCGGAAGCAGCCCAGTGGCGCTTCGCGCCGCCCTCAGAGGTGTTGATCAAGAGGTTTGCGTCGGAAACCGACCCCGGGCTGACGCAAACCTCTTGATCACCGCCGTCAGGCGGGGAGGACCTTGTCGATGGCGGCACCCAGCTCGTCGGCACCGGGCTCGACCGTGGGGGCGAAGCGGGCGGCGACCGTGCCGTCCGGGGCCACCAGGAACTTCTCGAAGTTCCACCGGACGTCCCCGGTGTGCCCGTCGGCGTCCGGGGTGTCCACCAGCGCGGCGTAGAGCGGGTGCCGGTCGGGCCCGTTGACGTCGACCTTCTCGGTCAGCGGGAAGGTCACCCCGTAGTTGACCTGGCAGAAGTCGCTGATTTCGGCGGCGCTGCCCGGCTCCTGCCCGGCGAACTGGTTGCACGGCACGCCGAGCACCACCAGGCCACGGTCGGCGTAGGTGTCCGCGAGCGTCTGGAGGCCGGCGTACTGCGGGGTGAGGCCGCAGCGGGAGGCCACGTTGACGACCAGCAACGCCTTGCCGCGGTAGCGGGCCAGGTCGGCGGGTCCACCGTTGAGGGCGTCGATCGGGATGTCGAAGACGGTCATGGGCCGAGGTTACGCGCCGGGCGCCGAGCGGCCGGGGGACGGGCCCGACGGGTGCACTCCATGCACCAGAGGAAATCGAAACATGCACATCTTGACGAAGTGATGACGCCGTGAGTACCGTCTCACCATCGCTTTTGGAAAGTTTCCTAACAGTTCGGGAGACGCCTCATGAAAAGATCGCTCCGCCGGGCCCTCTGGGCCGGTGCCGTGGTCGCCGTGACCGTCGCTGCGGTACCGGTGACGACTGCCTTCGGCGCCGGCACGGTCACCACCACGTTCACCAGGGCACAGGACTGGGGGACCGGTCACGAGACGAGGGTGACCGTCACCAACGGATCAAGTGCCGCCATCAGCACCTGGCGCATCGAGTTCGACCTACCGTCGGGCACCACCATCAGCAGCGCCTGGGACGCCGACGTCACCAGCAGCGGCAACCACTACGTCGCAGTCAAGAAGAGCTGGGCCGGCGGCATCGCGCCCGGTGCCTCGTTCAGCTGGGGCTACAACGGCACCGGTGCCTACAAGGCGCCGCTGAACTGCACCATCAACGGTGCCGCGTGCGGCGGCGGAACGCCCCCGCCGACCACCACGCCACCCACGACCACGCCGCCGACCACGACGCCACCCACCACGCCCCCGCCCACCACGCCGCCGCCGACCACGCCGCCTCCCGGTGGCAAGAAGGTCGTCGGCTACTTCGCCGAGTGGGGCGTCTACAACCGCGGCTACCACGTCAAGAACATCCAGACCAGCGGCTCGGCCGCCAAGCTGACCCACATCCTGTACGCCTTCGGCAACACCACCGGTGGCCGCTGTTCCATCGGCGACACCTACGCCGACTACGAGAAGGCGTACACGGCGGCGGAGAGCGTGGACGGCGTCGCTGACACCTGGGACCAGCCGCTGCGGGGCAGCTTCAACCAGCTGCGCAAGCTCAAGCAGATGAACCCGCACCTCAAGGTGATCTGGTCGTTCGGCGGCTGGACCTGGTCCGGCGGCTTCACCCAGGCCGCACAGAACCCGGCCGCGTTCGCCGAGAGTTGCTACAACCTGGTCGAGGACCCGCGCTGGGCGGACGTCTTCGACGGCATCGACGTCGACTGGGAGTACCCGAACGCCTGTGGTCTGACCTGTGACACCAGCGGACCGAACGCGTTCAAGAACGTGATCAGCGCGCTGCGGTCGAAGTTCGGGTCCAACGCTCTGGTCACCGCCGCCATCACCGCGGACGGCAGCAACGGCGGCAAGATCGACGCCACCGACTACGCCGGCGCCATCGGCAACCTCAACTGGCTGATGCCGATGACCTACGACTACTTCGGGGCGTTCGCCGCGCAGGGTCCGACGGCACCGCACTCCCCGCTCACCTCGTACACCGGCATCCCGCAGCAGGGCTTCAACTCTGACGCGGCGATCCAGAAGCTCAAGAGCAAGGGCGTCCCGGCCAACAAGCTGCTGCTCGGCATCGGCTTCTACGGTCGCGGCTGGACCGGCGTCACCCAGGCCGCACCGGGTGGCAGCGCCACCGGAGCGGCACCGGGCACCTACGAGGCGGGCATCGAGGACTACAAGGTCCTCAAGAACACCTGCCCGACCACCGGCACCATCGCCGGCACCGCATACGCCAAGTGCGGCAGCAACTGGTGGAGCTACGACACTCCGTCGACCATCAACGGCAAGATGACGTACGCGAACAACCAGGGCCTCGGTGGCGCGTTCTTCTGGGAGCTCTCCGGTGACACCAGCAACGGCGAGC
Organism: Micromonospora sp. C81; assembly: GCF_018070425.1. NCBI lineage: Bacteria > Bacillati > Actinomycetota > Actinomycetes > Micromonosporales > Micromonosporaceae > Micromonospora > Micromonospora sp. C81. The sequence goes on along the minus strand of NZ_JAGPXS010000023.1, from coordinate 7,063 downwards.
TCATCGGCGCCATCAAGGGCGGTCTCGGCTGAGCCGATGCCGGCGCAACACCCACACGGCGGGGAGGGGCCCGCACCGTCCCTCCCCGCCCGTGACACCACGGCCCGGCCGGCGCCCAGCGTCGGCCGGGCCGCCGTCATTGGGCTGACCCAGCTCGATGTGGCAGACTCGCGGCTCGGCACGTCTCGATCTCGATGGCACCGGCGACGGAGGTGGTCATGCGCCCGACCCACCGCAGGCTGGCGGCAACCGCCGCCGGGCTGGTGCTGCTGCCGGTCGCCCTGGTCGGCTGCGGGATCGGCGGCGACGACACCAAGGCCGAGCCCACGCCCAAGCCCGCGCGGGCCCCCGCCGAGGAGGCCGCCGCCCGCTCCCGTGAGCGCGTGCAGGCGTACCTCGACGCGATGACCGCGAAGGACGTCGCCGCCGGCCGCAGCCAGCTCTGCGCTCTCCTGCACGACGGCTTCGACCTGGGTGCCACCGGGCCCAACGGTGACTTCGCCGACCACTTCCAGGTGCCGGAGGCGGCCATCACGGACATCCGGTCCGGTCCGCTCGGGCAGGAGGTCAGCGTCTCGGTCTCGGTCACCGCCGGCAAGCGCACCGTCACCCGGCCGCTGGTGTTCACCGTGACCCGCGACGGCAGCGACTGGTGCATCGCCGGAGAGGCGCCCACCGGCCCGCCGGGTGCCAAAGCGCCGCCGACCGGCGTCGCCCCCACCCCCGCGTCCTGACCTGCGCCGGGCGGGTTGATCTCCCATCTGCCGGAACCGTCCCCCTCGCCGCCCGGTCACCCCGACCGTCGCCGTACGCTTTCTGTCATGCGCCATGAGTGGCATCAGCTGAGCCATCCCGCGGTGAGCAGCCCGGGCCTGCAGACCAGCCGACCGACCGTCGACTCCGCCGAGGACGCCGCGCTCGGGCTGGACCGATGGCGGGATCTGCCCCGCGAGCAGGTCCCACCGTGGTCCGACCCGGCCGCCGTCGCGGCGGTCTGCAAGGTCCTCGACACCGTGCCGTCGGTCGTCGCGCCCTATGAGGTGGACCAGCTCCGGCAGAAGCTCGCCCTGGTCTGCGAGGGCAAGGCGTTCCTGCTCCAGGGCGGTGACTGCGCCGAGACGTTCGTCGACAACACCGAGAGCCACCTGCTGGCCAACGCCCGCACACTGCTCCAGATGGCGATCGTGCTCACCTACGGCGCGTCCCTGCCGGTGGTCAAGGTCGCCCGGGTGGCCGGGCAGTACACCAAGCCCCGCTCGCTGCCCACCGACGCACGCGGCCTGCCCGCGTACCGCGGCGACATGATCAATTCGCTGGAGGCCGACCCGGCCGCCCGGGTCGCCGACCCGCAGCGCATGATCCGGGCGTACGCCAACTCGGCGGCGGCGATGAACATGCTCCGGGCGTACCTCGCCGGTGGGCTCGCCGACCTGCACGCGGTGCACGACTGGAACAAGGGCTTCGTGAAGAACTCCCCGGCGGGGGAGCGCTACGAGGCGATCGCTCGGGAGATCGACCGGGCGCTGGCGTTCATCCGGGCCTGCGGGATGACCGACGACGAGGCCCTGCGTACGGTCACGCTCTACTGCTCCCACGAGGCTCTGGCCCTGGAGTACGACCGGGCGCTCACCCGGGTCTCCGACCGTCGGGCGTACGGGCTCTCCGGGCACTTCCTCTGGATCGGCGAGCGCACCCGGCAGATCAGTGGTGCGCACATCGACTTCATCTCCCGCATCGCCAACCCGATCGGCGTCAAGCTCGGCCCGACCACGTCCCCGGACGAGGCGATCGAGCTGTGCGAGAAGCTCAACCCGGACAACATCCCCGGGCGGCTCACCTTGATCAGCCGGATGGGCAACCACCGGGTACGCGACGCGCTGCCGCCGATCGTCGCCAAGGTCACCGCCGCCGGCGCCAAGGTGGTCTGGCAGTGCGACCCGATGCACGGCAACACGCACGAGTCGTCCAACGGCTACAAGACCCGGCACTTCGACCGCATCGTCGACGAGGTGCTCGGCTACTTCGAGGTGCACCGGGGGCTGGACACCCACCCCGGTGGGCTGCACGTCGAGCTGACCGGTGAGGACGTCACCGAGTGCCTGGGCGGCGCCCAGGGCATCGAGGACCTTGACCTGCCCGACCGGTACGAGACCGCCTGCGACCCGCGACTGAACACCCAGCAGTCGTTGGAGTTGGCGTTCCTCGTAGCGGAGATGCTCCGTGGCTGACGCGAGGAGTGAGCTTGCGAGCCCCGCAGTCGGCAGCCGAAAGGACAACAGTGGCTGACGCGAGGAGTGAGCTTGCGAGCCCCGCAGTCGGCAGCCGAAAGGACAACAGTGGCTGACGCGAGGAGTGAGCTTGCGAGCCCCGCAGTCGGCAGCCGAAAGGATGATCATGGCTGATCTGTTCGTGGACCTGCGTTCCGACACGGTGACCCGGCCCACCGCCGGGATGCGGGAGGCGATGGCCACCGCCGAGGTCGGTGACGACGTCTACGGCGAGGATCCGAGCGTCAACGCGCTGGAGGCCGAGGTCGCCGCGTTGTTCGGGCACGAGGCGGCACTGTTCGCCCCGAGCGGGTCGATGGCCAACCAGATCGCCCTGCAACTGCTGGTGTCGCCCGGCGACGAGCTGCTCTGCGACGCGGACGCGCACGTGGTCACGTACGAGATCGGCGCCGCGGCCGCGTACGGCGGGATCTCCTCGCGGACCTGGCCTGCGGTGGGCGCGGACATCGACCCGGAGGTGGTGGCCGGGATGATCCGGCCGGACGGCTACTTCGCCGTTCCGACCCGCGCGATCGCCGTCGAGCAGACCCACAACCGGGGCGGTGGCGGCGTGATTCCGCTGGCCACCCTGCGGGATCTGCGGGGGGTCGCCGACGATGCGGGTGTCGCGTTGCACTGCGACGGCGCCCGGATCTGGCACGCGCACGTCGCGGACGGGGTGCCCCTGATCGAGTACGGCCGGCTGTTCGACACGCTGTCGGTGTGCCTCTCCAAGGGCCTCGGCGCGCCGGTCGGCTCGCTGGTGGTGGGCAGCGCGGACAAGATCGAGCGAGCTCGGATGATCCGTAAGCGGATGGGCGGTGGCATGCGTCAGGCCGGCATCCTCGCCGCGGCCGGTCGGTACGCCCTCGCGCACCACGTCGACCGGCTGGCCGACGACCACGCGAAGGCGGCCCGGCTCGCCGAGGCGGTCGCGCCGTTCGGCGTGCTGGCCACCACGGTGCGCACCAACCTGGTCGCACTGGATCTCACCAAGCACACCCTGGACGCGCGGGCCCTGGCCGCCGCGGCGCGGGCCGAGGGCGTACTCATCTCGGTGCTCGGCCCCCGCACCGCTCGCCTGGTCACCCACCTGGGCCTCGACGAAGCGGCCATCGACCGCGCGGTCGCGGCCCTGCCCCGCATCCTCGCCGCGTCCTGACCTCCGGCCGGCGCCCTTGCACGACCCGGTGATCCAGCGCCCTCCCACGACCTGGTGATCAAGAGGTTCGCGTCAGATTCCGGCCTCCGGATGACGCAAACCTCTTGATCACCGAGGTGAGGTCAGGGGTGGGGGTGTGCGCGGGTATCAGGGGGCAGGGGCCAGGCGGGTCAGGGTTGTTATGTCGGCGGCGTGGCCGATCTGCTTCTCGCTCGGGGTCTCCACGACGAAGGGGACGCCGGCGGTGGCGGGGTGGGTCATCAGCTCGGCGAAGGCGGGCTCGCCGATGGTGCCCTTGCCGATGTTCTCGTGCCGGTCCCGGGTGGAGCCGCACAGATCCTTCGAGTCGTTGGCGTGGACCAGCCGCAGCCGGTCCGCACCGACCGTGGCCACCAGCGTGTCCAGGGTCGCCGTCATGCCGCCCTCGGCCGCCAGGTCGTGACCGGCCGCCCAGGCGTGGCAGGTGTCGAAGCAGACCCCGAGCATGGGGTGCCGGTCCACCGCGTCGAGGTAGGGCCCGAGCTGCTCCACCCGGGAGGCCAGTGACCGACCACCGCCCGCGCTCGGCTCGACCAGCAGCATCGGCCCGCCGGCTTCGGCGGCCCAGTCGAGCAGCGGCAGCAACTCCTCGCGGACCTGTCGCATCGCCGCCTCGGCGTACCCCTCGTCCACCGAACTGCCGGCGTGGAACACCACCGCCTGAGCACCGATCGCCACGCCCCGACGCAACGCGTGCGCCAGCGTCTGCGCCGACTTCTCGACAGTGGCCGGGGTGGGCGAGCCGAGGTTGACCAGCAGCGAGGCGTGGATGAACGCCGGAATGCCCCGCTCGGCGCAGCCGTCGCGGAACAGGGCGTCCTGCACGGGGTCACCGTTGGGCAGCGCCCAACCCCGCGAGTTGGAGACGTAGACCTGCACCACCTGGGCGCCCGTCGCGTCGGCGTACGGCAGGGCGGCCTTGGCCAGCCCACCGGAGGTCGGAGTGTGCGCGCCCACCGGACGCGAGGTGACCGCCGGCATCAGAAGCACGTGAGGGTGACCGGGGTGCCCGGCGGCACCTGCGAATTCTCGCCCGGGACCTGGATCCGGACCACGGCGTTCGGGTTGACCACGACGGTCACCGGGAAGCCCTGGCTCTCCAACGCCTGCTTGGCCTGCTGACACGGCAGGTCAATCACCCGGGGCACGACGATCGCCGGCGGGCCCTTGCTGACGTCCAGCTTGACCTGGGTGCCCTTTTCCACGCCGGCGCCATCGGCGGGGCTCTGGCCGAGGATCTCGTCCCTGGGCTTGTCGGAGTCCTTGTAGGTCGGCACCAGCACCAGGTTGAGCTGGGCCAGAATGGTCCGGGCCTCGGTCAGGCTCTTTCCGACCAGGTTCGGCACCGACACCGGCGCCCTGCCCCGGCTCACAATGAGGGTGATCTTCGCGCCGGGTTTGACCTCGCTGCCCACCTTGGGGGAGGTGTCCAGCACAACCCCGGACGGCAGGCTGTCGTCGTAGCGGGAGGCTCCCTTGGCCACCACCAGCTTCACGTTGACCAGGTCCGCCTCGGCAAGCTCGAACTCCTTGCCGATCACGTCCGGCACGGGGAAACGCTCCGGGCCGAGGGAGAGGGTCAGGGTGATCGCGCCACCCTTGACGATCTTGGTGGCGGACGCCGGGCTCTGCGCCAGCACGCTGTCCTTCGGGGCCTGCTCGTCGAAGCGCGGCTCACCGTACTTCAGGGTGAGCCCGGCACGGTCGGCCTGCGCCTGCGCCTCGGCCTTGCTCAAGCTCACCAGCTGCGGGGCATCCGTGTAACGACCGACACCGAACCACCAACCACCGATCGCGGCCACCAGGCCCAGCGTCACCACCACGGCCGCGACGGCCAGCCGGCCGCGTGGGCTCGCCATCAGGGTGCTGCGCAGCGCTGCGAGTCGGGACCCCAGGCTGTCCGCGGGCTCCGGAGCGGCCCGACGTCGACCCGGCCCCTGGCTGCTGGCACCCTCGGGCAGCCGCGCCCAGGACGGGCGGTCGGAAGGGCGGACCGTCGCGACCACCATGGTCGGTTGAGAGAGTGGCTCGCCGCTCACCGGGCGGAGCACGGCGGTGTGGCTGTTGGCGTCGCCCAGGCGATCCCGGGCGACCTGCACCTCGGTCAGCAGCGCGCCGGCGTCGGCGGGCCGCGCGTCGGGATCGCGCCGAGTCGCCCGCTGCACCAGGTCGTCGAGGACCGACGGCAGGCCGGGCACCAGCGTCGAGGGTGCCGGCACGTCCCGGTCGACGTGCTGCCAGGCGACGTCCACCGGGCGGTCCCCGTCGTAGGGCACGCGGCCGGTGAGCATCTCGAACAGCACGATGCCGGCCGAGTAGACGTCGGTACGTGGATCGGCACGGCCCTCGGTGACCAACTCCGGGGCGACGTACGCCACGGTGGCCATCAGCTGGTTGCCCTGCTCCTCGTCGGCGCTCGCCTCGACCGCCCGGGCCAGCCCGAAGTCGGCCACCTTGACGACGCTGTCGACCAGGTTGGCGACGCCGCCGGTGGGTGCCTCGGCGACCAGCACGTTCTCCGGCTTGACGTCGCGGTGCACGAGACCGGACCGGTGCGCGGCGGCGATCGCGGCGAGCATCTGCTCGACGATGGCCAGCGCCTCGTCCGGGTTGAGCCGGCGACGCTCGGCCAGCACGTCGCGCAGCGTGCGACCGCGGACGTACTCCATCACCAGGTACGGCAGACCGGCGTGGGTGCCCTGGTCGTAGACCGCCACCACGTTCGGGTGGGTCAGCCGGGCGATGGTCTTCGCCTCGTCGGTGAACCGGGCCACGAAGTTGGCGATCCGGGCTCGGGCCTCCGGCGCCTGGGTCGGGTGAATGATCTTTACAGCGACGGTGCGCTCGAGGCGCTCGTCGGTGGCGGTGTACACGGTCGCCATGCCACCACGGGCCACGCGACCGCGAATGCGGTAGCGCCCGTCGATCAGCGAGCCCAGCAACGTGTCGGCGACCTGAGTGTCCATCGGCAGGGAGTCTATGTGTCCAGGGGGTGAAGGATGAACAGGATGCTACAGCCGTACGCCGAACTGGAACGTCCCGCCGCGCTCGCCGCCACTCACCCGCTGGTCAGCGACGCGTACGGGACCGGTCGCGGATCGGTCGTCCGGGGTGCCGGTGGCTCGTCGTGGCGACGACGTGGCAGGGTGGTCGGGTGACCGAACCCGTACCCGACCAGGCCGTCCCCGGCCCGGAGCTCGCCGGACCCACCGACCCGGCCGGTTGGCTGACCCTGCCCGACGTCGCCGAGCGCCTCGACGTGTCGATCAGCAAGGTGCACCAGATGATCCGTGACCGGGAGTTGCTGTCGGTCCGTCGCGACGGCGTCCGCCGGATCCCGGCGGACCTGGTGGCCAACGAGACAGTGCTCAAGCACCTGCCCGGCGTGCTCAACCTGCTCTCCGACAACGGCTACGACGACGAGGCCGCGCTGCGCTGGCTCTACGAGCCGGACGACACCCTCCCCGGCGCCACCGCCGCAGCCGCCCTGTCGGGCGACCAGGCCCGCGAGGTAAAGCGCAGAGCCCAAGCCCAAGCCTTCTAACCCCACCCCCACCCCCCCACGCAACGGACCACTGACCGTCTCCGGCTTCAC
>NZ_JAGPXS010000022.1:0-103800 GCF_018070425.1 Micromonospora sp. C81 | reverse complement strand
CTTGTGGTGCCCGTTGTGCTCCGACTAACCCCTTTCATCCCCCACCACAACTCCATGATCGACCACGGCCAGCGAGTCCACGGCGGACGGAGGTGCGCTGGCGGTGGAGGCCTGGGGGGCTAGTTCTGAGGCGGCGTGGTGGTTGGTGGGGGGCCGGGTGGGATGAAGGGGAGGCCTGCCGGTGGCCCGGTTTCGATGAGACGCCAGAGGGCGTCGGTGTCCAGGTGTTCCTCGACGAGGTCACCGAGCAGATCGAGCGAGCGTTCCCGGGCGGCGGCGAAGCTGGTGGCCGGTGCGACCCGGAAGCCGGTACGGCCGGCCAGGCGAGCCGTCTCGGTGAGGAACCACCGGCGGAACCCGTCGGACTCGAACGCCCCGTGCCAGTGCGTGCCGTGCACCGCGCCGAGTACGGCTCCCTCGCCGACACCGTCGTCGCCGATCAGCAACGGGGCCAGGGTGGGGTCGGTGTGCGAGACGTACCCGTGGTGGATCTCGTAGCCGCGCACCGGAAGGCCACCGTGGGCGGTGCCCACCGACTGCCGGACGGTCTTGCGCGGATCGAACGTGATCTCGATGGGTAGCAGGCCCAGCCCCGGCACGCTGCCCTGGCGGCTCTCCACCGGGTCATGGATGGCGCGGCCGAGCATCTGGAAACCGCCGCAGAGACCGAGCAGTGGCTTGCCGGCCGCCACGTGTGCGGCAACCGCGTCGGCGAGGCCCGTTTCGCGCAGCCAGGCGAGGTCGGCGACGGTTGACTTGGAGCCGGGGAGGACGACCAGGTCGGCGGCGGCCAGCTCGGCTGGTTCGATGGTGAGGCGTACGCGGACACCCGGCTCGGTGGCCAGCGCCTCCACGTCGGTGGCATTGCTGATCCGGGGCAGGCGGACGACGGCCACGTCCAGCCATTCGGTGCCGTGTGGGGCGGCGGGGCGGCCGAGCACACGGCCGTAGGCGAGTGAGTCCTCCGCGTCGAGCCACAGGTCCAGTGCCCAGGGCAGCACCCCGTACGTGGGACGGCCGGTGACGTGACGCAGCATGTCCAGCCCCGGCCGGAGCAGCCCGAGGTCGCCTCGGAACTTGTTGATCACGAAGCCGGCGATCAGGGCCTGGTCGGCGGGGTCGAGCAGCGCCACGGTGCCGAACATCGAGGCGAAGACGCCACCCCGGTCGATGTCGCCGACCACGATGGTGGGCAGGTTGGCGTGCCGGGCCAGCCCCATGTTGACGTAGTCACCAGCCCGCAGGTTGATCTCGGCAGGGCTGCCGGCACCCTCGCAGATCACCACGTCGTACGTCTCCCGCAGCTCGGCCAGCGCCGCGTACGCGGTCTCGGCGAGCCGGGGACGCAGGTGCCGGAAGGTGCCGGCGGTGATGGTGTCGACGGCCTCGCCGAGCAGCACCACCTGACTCGCCAGGTCACTGCCCGGCTTGAGCAGCACCGGGTTGAACCGCAGATCGGGCGCGAGCCCACAGGCTGCGGCCTGCATGGCCTGGGCTCGTCCGATCTCGCCGCCGCGCCCGTCCGGCCCGACGACCACCGCGGAGTTGTTCGACATGTTCTGCGCCTTGTACGGCGCCACCTTCACACCCTGCCGGTGCAGCCATCGGCAGATCCCGGCGGTGAGCACGCTCTTGCCGGCGTCGGAGGTCGTGCCGGCGACCAGCAGCCCGCCGCTCACCGCCCACGCCCACCGGTCACGGCGGCCAACCCGCGCCGGCCCACGGCGCCGACCAGACGGCCGAGGGTCACCGGGTACGCGGCCGCCAACCCCACGGCCGCCAACCCGACAGCGCCGGAGATCCGGGCGGCACGCTTCAGGTGCCGCGCCTCCGGACGGGGGCCGTCGCCGAGGAACGGCCGCACCTCGGAGCGCCCGAAGTAGACGTTGCAGCCACCGAGGCGGACGCCGAGCGCGCCGGCCATGGCCGCCTCGCACTGGCCGGCGTTGGGGCTCGGGTGGTCGTTGCGGTCACGCCGCCACACCTGCCAGGCCCGCTGCCGATCCCCGTGGGCGACGGGCGCGACAGCGATGGTGAGCAGCCCGGTCAGCCGGGACGGCACCAGGTTGAGCACGTCGTCCAGCCGCGCGGCCGGAGTGCCGAACCGGGCGTAGCGCGCCGACCGGTGCCCGACCATCGCGTCGAGGGTGTTCGCCGCGCGGTAGCCCAGCAGCCCGGGCAGACCGGCGACCGCGCCCCAGACCAGCGGGGCGACGACCGCGTCGGACGTGTTCTCGGCGACCGATTCGACAGTGGCGCGGGCCAACTCGGACTCGCCCAGCGTCGACGGGTCCCGTCCACAGAGGTGACCGAGACGTTGACGGGCTGCGGGAAGGTCACCGGCGCGCAGCGTCCGACCCATGACCGTGGCCTCGTGCCGCAGCGTGCGGCCGCCCAGCACGGTCCACGTGCTGGCGGCCACGAGCACCGCCCGGGTCAACGGCCGGTGCCGGGTGGCCGCCGCGGCGACGGCCCCGAGCAGCACCGGCCCGCCCACGGCCAGCGCGGTGAACGCCGCACCCGCCGTACGGTCCGGCCGGTAGAGGCGGCGCTCCAACGCTCCGGCGGCCTGACCGAAGCCGGCCACCGGATGCCACCGGCGCGGGTCACCGAGCAGCCTGTCGAGCGCGTACCCGGCCAGCAGCCCCACCGCGTTCGCCACCGGCGCTGTCCGTCGCACCCGCACCACCTCCGGCCGGCCAGCCTAGACGAGCAACCCGTGAACCAGCTTGGCCCGCGGTGCTTCACCAGTGAAGGACGCTTCGTGGGCCGCCAGGCGGGCCGGTCCTTCAGTTGTTGTCACGCGGGGTGACGACGCTGATCGCATCGCCACCCCGCCCCCGTCGTGCCGTTACGTCCGGTTCGGTGCTGCCGAAGCGCCGACCGACCAGCCGCCAAAGAGGCGGTGACGAGCGGCGTGGCGCCCGGCCGGCACGGGATTGTCAGGCGCCCGGCCCGCGAGGGCCGAACCGATGGGTCATGCCGGCTGCGGGACCCGGCCCCGGCCACGCCGCCCCCGACCGGACTGCGCGGGCTCCGGCTGACCCTCGTCCGGCACCGGCTCCAGCTCGTCGTCCAGGTCGGCGTTGTCCTCGTCCTCCTCGGGCGGGAGGGGCAGCTCGTCGTCGAGGTCGGGCAGGACGTCGACCGGCCCGATCTGCCCGCCGCTCGGGACGAGATCACCATCCACCGGGCCGTCGGCGAACGGGCTGGTGCGCAGCGCGGCGTAGTCGGGCAGCTCGAAGTCATCGTCCAACGGGCGGTCGTCGGGCAGCACGGGCGCCTGCCCGGCCGGGACCGGCTCGGTGGGCTCGCCGTGCACGCGGCTCTCGGCCTCCGCGTCCTCCACCGTGCTGGTCGTGACACTGGGCCGGTTACGCAGGAACCGGGCCCGCCCTCGGGAGAGGTCGTGGCCGACGGCGACCGCCTCCAACTCGTAGAGGGTGCGGTGGTTGCCGGCGTCGTCGGTCCAGTCGCGGGTGTAGAGCCGCCCGCAGACCACTACCGGATCGCCGACCATGACCGATGCCGCCACGCCCTCGGCGAGCTTGCGCCAGCAGTTGACGCGGACGCGCAGTGAGTTGCCGTCGACCCACCGGCCGCTGTCGCGGTCGAGCCGTCGGGCGGTCGAGGCGACCTTGAAGTTGGCCACCAGGGTGTTGCTCTGGGTGGTACGCCGCCACTCGGGCGTTGTCAGCACATTGCCGATGATTGTCACGTAGGTGTCGAACATCGTCCCTCCAGGGGGATTGGGGCCTGCCAGCGCGAGTCGACTCGACCACGAGCCTCTGCGCTGAGGGCGGCCATCACCAGCGCCCCACCCCCGACCTGTGGACAACGAAGCCACCTGTGGACAACGCCCTGATCACGCCCTCATGTGGTACGCCCGACCCGCCCGACTCGACTTCGGCGGTTTCCGGGGCCGCCCGAACTGGGTATGCACTTGATCAACGCACCACCGACAGCTCCACGTCGACGAGAGGTCAGCGCCATGATGATCACCGAAATCGGCTCCGCAAACGTCTCCGAGGCGCAGCGATGAGCGCCGTGGCGAACCCGGCCACCGTTGCGGAGTGCCTGCGGGTGGGTGCCGGGTTCTCGCAGGGCGACCGCAACTGGATCGCCGAGCAGTTCGCCACCCTCGACGCCCGGTTGGCCAGCTTCCACGCCGACGCCACCGAGCTCGAGGTGTCGGTGAAGGACCGGGAGGCCCGCGGCCAGAAGGTCACCCTGGAGTGCTGGATCGCCGGCCGACAGAAGATCGTCACCACCTCCGCCGAGGAGGACCTGCACGCCGCGCTCAACGACGTCCGCGACGACCTGCGCCGCCGGCTCAACGACGCCAAGACCCGCCAGGAGCCCCGGCACAACAAGCACCTGCGCGACGTCCCGCAGCCGCAGAGTGAGCTGGACTCCGCCGACGACCAGGAGCAGCTGCCCGCCGCCGACCCGAGCCGGGCCGACGCGGAAACGGTCTGACCCACGCCTCGTCCCCGCGATCCTGCACCTTCGGGCCGCGCACGCAGCTCGCAGAGGCTGCGCCACGGCAACAGGAGCAGGATCGCGGGGGCAGGCGAGGATCGCGGGGCCAGCCAGAGCGCGGGCTACCGCTGGGTAGGTTCGCGGCGTAGCGTCGCGTCCGTGGAACCGGACGTGTTGGGGCCGCCGTACGAGCGGCAGACGATCAACCTGGGCACCGACGACGAGGGACCGGTCGTCGCGACTCTGGTCCGGCGGCGCGCCGAGCGCCCCAGCGGGCGGGCCGTCCTCTACGTGCACGGCTTCGTCGACTACTTCTTCCAGACCCATCTGGCCGACTTCTTCGCCGAACGGGGCTGGGACTTCTACGCGCTCGACCTGCGCAAATACGGGCGCAGTCTGCTCCCGGGCCAGACCCCGAACTTCTGCCGCGACATCAGCGACTACTTCCCCGAGCTGGACGCCGCCGCCGAGATCATCCGCTCCGACGACGGGCACGACACCCTGCTGGCGATGGGCCACTCCACCGGCGGCCTGATCCTCTCGCTCTGGGCGGACGCCCGCCGCGACACCGGCACCGTCGACGGCCTCGTGCTCAACAGCCCGTTCTTCGACCTGAACGCCCCCTGGGCGGTGCGCCGACCCCTCGCGGCCGCCGTCTCCCGCCTGGGCCGCAGGGCGCCGCACCGCATCCTGCCGTTCGGGCTGGGCACGGTGTACGGCGAGAGCATCCACTCCGACCACCGCGGCGAGTGGACCTATGACCTGGCGTGGAAGCCGCTGGCCGGGTTCCCGGTCCGGGCCGGCTGGCTGAACGCCATCCGCACTGGTCAACGCCGGCTGCGCGCCGGCCTCGACATCCAGGTGCCGGTGCTGCTGGCCTGCTCGACCCGCTCCTTCCGGGGCACCAGGTGGCACGACAACGCGACCCTGGCCGACGCCGTGCTCGACGTCGAGCACATGGTCCGGTACGCGCCCCGCCTCGGCCGGCACGTCACCCTGGCCCGTTTCGACGGCGGGCTGCACGACCTCACGCTCTCCGGCCCGGCCGTCCGCAAGAAGGTCTTCGACGAGGTGGGCCGCTGGGCCGAAGCGTTCCTCGCCGCCGGCCCCACCGCCCCGGCCGATCCGGCCACCGCCGACCCCGGGTCGACCGACCTGGCGCCGGCCGCCCCGGCTACCGCCGATCCCGCACCGGCCGACCCTGCGGCAGGCGGCGGGCCACCGAGCGTCGAGGCCTCCACCGGCACCGACTCGACCACCGGCGAGGCCGGGCTGCCGGAGAGCCGACGGTCCACGGCCGACACGGCAGGTGCCGCGCCGGCCGGCGGCTGACCAGCCGGGAGGGCGACGCCGGGCGCGAGTGCCGTCGCCGGGCGTGGGCTCAGACGTTGCGCCGGGCGCGGCTCAGACGTTGCGGCGTGGCTCAGATGTCGCCGGGCGTCGCCGGAAGGACGGCTCGGATCCGGTCGAAGGTCGCCACCGGGTGCTCGCCGACGCCGGGCAGCACCAGCCCAAGGCAGTACGGCGACAGCTCCCCGCTGGAGTCGAGCTGGACGACGAAGACCGGCGCGCCGACATACCCCTGCGGCAGCTCCGTGGTGATCCGCACGGCGTCCCCGTCGCGGACCACCCGCTCGATCGCGACCTCCAGCGGACGCGACCCGTCTTCGCGTACCCCATGGGCCAGCACGAAAGCGGAACCGGCGTCGGCGCCGAGGCGGGCGATCACCTCGGGCCCGGCGGCGATCCCCGCAGGGACCGGCTGAACGCGCCACCGCCAGCCGCCGTCACCGGCCAACCGGTGCAGGCCCGCTGTTGGCAGCACCGCGACCCCGTCACCCGGGAAACGGGCCCAGCCGGGCACGATGTCGACCTCGGACACGGCGGCCGGGGCGACGCCGGCCGGCTCGGTGACGCTCGTCCGCAGCCCCAGCTCACCAGCCGGCGCGCCGACCAGGTCGGCCGCCGTCAGCAGCGACTCCCCCACCGGATCGTCGCCGCCCTGGAAGAAGAACGCGGTGCCGTGGTGCTGGTCGTCGTCCGACGACCGGTACGGAAGGATGGCGCGACCGACGACCTGGCACAGCTCGTAGGCGACGTCGCTCTCGGCGTCGGAATCCAGCAACACCAGCCAAAGGTACGGTCCGAGGCCCGGCCGGTCCGCGGGAACCCGGATGCCCACCAGGCGCCTGACATGAGACCCTGCTCGACAACGTGGACGCGGGCACCCTTTTCGCCGCCGGGCAGCAGGACGGCGGTACCCTCTGGGCGCGACATCCACGTCACGCGCGCCCGTAGCTCAGCGGATAGAGCAGGGGACTTCTAATCCCAAGGCCGCAGGTTCGAATCCTGCCGGGCGCACCACAGTCGTCCCAGGTCAACGACCTGTCTTTCCCGGTCGAGTCGATCACAACGGCCCCCGTACGGCCATTCATTCAGCCGGCGGCGGTCGATCGCCTGGTCCGTGGCCCCGGAATCGCGGTTGCCGACCCAGATCACTCCGTTACGGGCAGGCACTCTGCGAGCAGGTCGACGACGTCGCGCCAGGCTCGCTGCGCGTGCCGTGGGTGGTAGCCGACGCCGGGGAGCGTGGGGTGGTCGACCGGCGGGTGGTGGAAGGCGTGCAGGGCGCCGCCGTAGACCACGAGGCGCCAGTCGACGCCCGCGGCCTGCATCTCGGCGGTGAACGCGTCCCGTTGCGCGGGCGGCATGATGGGGTCTTCCGACCCGACCCCGGCCCACACCGGGCAGCGAATGCGCGCCGCCTCGCCCGGTCGGCCCGTGATCAGTCCGTTGACTGTCCCGATCGCGCGCAGGTTGACGCCGTCGCGCCCAAGTTCCAGCCCGATGGCGCCCCCGGTGCCGTAGCCGACGGCGGCGATCCGGTCGGGGTCGGTCCGCGGTTCGGCGCGCAACACGTCGAGCGCCGCGTGGCCGATGCCCCGCATCCGGTAGGGGTCGGCGAGCAGCGGCATGCAACGGGCCAGCATCTCCTCGGGGTCGCCCAAATAGCGCCCGCCGTGAAGGTCGAAGGCCAGCGCCACATACCCCAGCTCAGCCAGGGTGTCGGCTCGGCGGCGCTCGACGTCGCTGAGCCCCGTGCCCTCTGGTCCAAGCAGCACCGCGGGCCGGCGGTCGACACCGGCCGGGAACGCGAGGTGCCCGACCATCGTCAAACCGTCGGCCGGATACTCGACCGTACGCGTTGTAACCGTCCTCATGAGACCGGACTGTAGCGACCGTCGAGCCCGGTCGGACCGGTCTTAGCCGCTGGCAGAACAGTGCTGTGCCTGGCATCTGCCGCGGGCTGGCAGCATCGCTCCGGCGTCAGCTCCACTGCGCTGATAGCGTCGTGATGTGTCGATGTTCCGCACTCCGCAGGTGATCCTCTTCTCTGAGGACGTTCTGCGCGCGGCCGAGTTCTACGCCGGTCTCGGCTTCACCGAGACCTTCCGGGTGCCAGTCGAGGGCGAGCCGATCCACATCGATCTCGTGCTCGACGGCTACAAGATCGGCATCGCCTCGGTGGCCTCCACCCGCGACGATCACGGGCTCGACCCGGTGCCCCAGGGCCAGCGGGCCGCGGTGATCCTCTGGACCGACGACACCGCCGCCGCGTACGCCGCGCTCACGGCGAGCGGCGCCCCCGCACTGGCCGCACCGCACCGGTGGCTCGATCGCCTGCTGATCGCCTGGACGGCCGACCCGGACGGCAACCCGATTCAGATCGTCCAGCAGCTCTGAGCTGGGCGGCACCGGACCGAGACCCTTCCGCAGACGACGAACGGTCCCTGCCATGGTGGGAGGGACCGTGTGCGGTCGGCGTCACTTGTGCGGGAGGCCGCAGCGTGGGATGTGTTCAGTCCTGCTGGTAGCGCTCGTTGCGTCGAAGGGCCTCTTCGAGCTGGTCCTCAAGAATGATGATCCGGCAGGCCGAGACGATGTCGGTGCCCTGGTCGCACATCTCCCGGGCTCGTGCGGCAAGGCGGAGCTGGTAGCGGGAGTAGCGGCGGTGCCCGCCGCTGGAGCGCTGCGGGTCGAAAAGTTTGGCGTCACCGAGCCGACGGAGGAAGTCCTGCGAGCAGCCGATGATCTCGGCGGCGCGGCCCATGGTGTACGCGGGGTAGTCCTCGTCGTCAAGCATGTCGTCGGATTGGGTCATGAAACCTCCATCACGAGGGCCCCGGTGCTCGGAAGCACCGGGGCCCAAGGGTTGTGGGTCAGGAACACCATCTGCCGACAGAACGTCGGCTTGTCTTGTCCACACCGGCCGTCAATGACGGCATCGGGTGCGAGGATCGCGTATGCGTGACCGGAGACCACCTTTCGTTCGATGGATACTGCGGTGTCCGCGCCCAGCCCATGTCCACGGGTGGCAGCGGGCGATCCAACGGTGTTACGCCCTCCCTTGCCTCTGATTTCCTCTGTCGTTCCTCTTGCTGTCCGTCGGTGTCCGAGCCCCACGCGACTTCATGGCCCTGACACGTGCGACGAACCCTGCTTGCCTCGGGTGAAGCCCTGAACGAGCCTCGGCCTCACCCGCAACTTCTGAGCGGGCCCACGAGTTTCCTGGCCCAACTCCTTCACCCTCGGTTGGGGCGGTTACGTCAGCGTCTTTACTTGCTCCGTCTTCGACTTGAGAAACGTTAGCCGACAGCCGCAAGAAAATCTAGCTCTTCGCACAGAGATTTTCTCTGCCGACGTGAGCAGTCCCGTCGGCCGTGCAGCCGAGAACGTCGCCGGCGGGTCGAGCAGGCGCTGCGCGGCCGGCAGAAACACCCGGCGGGTGTCTACGGGCCGGCTGACCTACCGCGTCAATAGGGCGTGACGTTCGAGGAGACGCGTTCGCTCGCACGCCCGCGCTGATCCGGCTCGCCCGGCTGCTGACCGATGACGAGCACCTAGCCGAGGACCTGGTTCAGGAGGACGGCCTGGTGGTCCTCGGCGGGTACCAGCCGACCGGCGACCTGGACCGCCCGGACACCTGGTGACAGTCGCCGGGGCGTGAGACGTCACCCGAACAGGTTGGCGGGCGGCAGGAGTCGCCCCTCCTTGGCGTGGGAGTAGTCGCGGGCCTCGGTCACCAGGCCCGCGTCGTCGAAGCGCAACAGGGTGCAGCCGGAGATGGTGAACGGCCGGTCGTTCGGGTAGCTGACCGCCCAGTATTCGACGCTCGCCGTGTCGCCGTCGACCTGCGGGTCGCCAAACCAGACCTCAGCCGGGCGGGTCTCCTCGTCGAAGCACTCCCGCAGGTACGCGCGGAGCCCCACACGCCCCCGGTACGGGCGGAACATCGACGCCCAGTGATCGCCGTCCTCGGCTTGCAGCCCGGCGATGCCGTCGACGTCCTTGGCGGGCCATCCGTGGGCCCACACGGTCGCCCACCGCTTGGCCGCGTCCCGTACCTCCATGCTCGGCCCCCTCACGACAATGCTTGTGCTCCTTCTACCAGCGACCTCCGACATGGCGAGCGTGCAACTCGTCCGGGCGCACGGATCGGCGGTTCTCAGCCGCGTTTGCCGTCGAGGAGCAGAGGCTCCACGCCGGTGATCCGCAATACGCGCAGGGTGACTCCGCTGGCGCCTCGGACCGAGAAGCGAGACCCGACCTGTTCCGCCCGGTCGCGCGCCCGCAGGAGGACGTGCACACCCGCGGCGCTGAAGAAGCCGACGCCGCTCAGGTCGCAACAGACCTCGGGGTGGCTGTCGACCGCGTTGAACAGTGCCGTCGCCAGGCGCGGCGCGGTGTCCATGTCGACGTAACCCACCGGGGCGACGACCATCCGGTCGGCGGAAATGGTCGCGGACAGGTCGGTGGGCTCGGTGAAGCGAGCCACGTGGAACGACAGCTCGGGGGACTCCACCTCAGGGGCAGGGGCCGCCTGGCGGATGGCGAGCGTCGCTGGTGTGACCAGCCCCTGGCTGACTGCCGGCGGGGACCGATCGAAGTGGGTCTGGAGGAGCCAGGAACGCTCAGTCATAGGGGCTCGCGCCTCCTGTCGAGATTCGTAACAGGAAGGGCGCGTGTCTTGACCCGAACCCAACGGTAATAGGAACGGCCGCCGACCGCCAGTCAACTCGTACGCTGTTGCCGAGTTCAGCCGGCAGCACGCCGGCGGGCCGCCCCAGCGTTCCATAGCCGAGCGCTCACGGCAGGTGGCCTGCGTCACCGCGATCCCGTTTGAGGCTCGACGGTCGGGCGGCCCTTTCGACCAGCGCGGCGGCGACGTCCCGCAGTTTGCGGTTGGAGTCCTGGGAGACCTTCGCGAGGACGGCGAACGCCTCGTCCGGGGTGCAGCGGCGTTCGCCCATGATGATGCCCTTCGCCTGCTCGATGACCGCTCGACTCTGCATGGCCGACTGCATCTGGGCGGCCAGGGTGGCGGTGGTGTCGTACAGGTGGGCGTTGGCAAGGGCGACGGCGGCGTACCCGGCGAATGTCTGTGCGAGGGTGACCGCGTCGTCGTCGAAGGCGCCCGGTTTGACGCCGTAGATGTTCAGTGCCCCGAGCACGGTCTCCTGGATCGGGAACCCGATCGACAGTGAGCTGAGCGCTCCGCCCCGCACGGCTTGGGCCGCCCACTGTGGCCAACGAGCTTCATCGGACATGTCGGGGACGGACACGACGGCGGCCTCCCTGGCCGCCTCCAGACACGGGCCGTGGCCGTACTCGTACTGCAGTTCGTCGAGTCGTAACGCCATCTCGCCGCTGAACGCGGCGGTGTGCGCCCCCTCCTGCTTCAGCAAGGTCACCGACACCTCTTCCGCGCCGGGAATCGTTCGGCGTGCCAGCTCGGAGACCTGGGTCAACACTCCGGACAGATCGGTCTCGCCGAATTTGATCTGGCCGAGTTCAGAGATCGCCGCATTGGGATCAATGGGCTGCTGTGCCATGACGTCAAGGTCCTCGTGCCCGGGGCGCGTACCAGTTGCAGGAAGGCGACGGCAGCGCGCGTGGTGATGGCGCACCGCGAACACGGGGCGCCGCACAGGCTCGCCAACCGAGCCCGGCGCCCGCTGCTGGACGCTGACTGGCCGACGCACAGGCGTCGGCTGCGGCAACAACTATACGACGCCGCTCGGAGCGGTTCCGAACGTGCAGCCGGATCGGGTCCAGCGCGCGGGCCGGGACGGCCGGCGCTGTTCCGTCGCGCCGACAACGTGCCGGGCGATCGTCGGGCACGCGCGTTAGCGGCACTCGTTTGACCTCTGTGGCGACTGGGCATGGTGGCCCAAAAGCGTGAGCGCGACGCCCCGGCCTGGGATGTCTCGATCGCACCTCGGACTGTGCGAGCCGGGTCTCGACCTCACCCGACAGCGGCTGCGGGAGGCACCGATGCCAGCAGGATCAAGTCCCAAGAGGGAGCGGCAGTACGAGCACATCAAGGAGAGCGCGCAGGAGCGGGGCGCCTCCGCCGGCCGGGCCAAGGAGATCGCGGCCCGCACGGTGAACAAGGAACGGGCCCGCTCGGGTGAGGCGCGCACGTCGAGCCGGTCGTCGCGCAACGACGTGTCGTCCGGGCACCGCGGCGGTAAGCGCTCCCACAGCGGCGCGAAGGGTCGCACCAAGGAGCAGCTCTACAACGAGGCGAAGCAGCGCGGCATCAAGGGGCGCTCGTCGATGTCGAAGGCGGAGCTGGAGCGCGCCCTGTCGAAGTAGCGAGCCTTCCGCGTGAGCGGTGCCGACGCCCCTCGGCGCCCGGCACCGCGCACCGCGGTCAGCTCATCGTGGCCAGCAGGTCCCGACAGGCCCGCTCGCAGGCCCGGCAGGCGTCCGCACAGATCCGGCAGTGCTCGTGCATGTCGGCGTGCCGGGCACACTCGTCACCGCACGACTTGCACGCAGTGGCGCACGCCTCCAGGAGGCTCCGGCTGAGGTTCGCGTCGTAGCCGGTGTGCCGGGACAGCACCCGGGCCGCGGTGGTGCAGATGTCCGCGCAGTCCAGGTCCGTCCGGATGCACTTGGTCAGGTCGGCGACCATGTCCTCGCTGAGGCAGGCGTCAGCGCACGCCGTACACGCCTGGGCGCAGTCGTTGAGGGCGTCGATCGCCGCCGCAAGCTTCGCCCGGTCCAGGTTGATCGACTTTGGGTACGTCTCCAGCATCGGCATCGTGGTGCTCGGCATCGGGGAATCCTCTCGTCGGCTTCCCTCGGCCCTACCCGAAGTCTCGCCCCGCACACGTCCGGGCAGGCAGGATGCCCTCAGGCCCCGGATGGCTTGGCGGCCCGGTCGACCAGAGCCTGGGCCACGTCACGGACCTTGCGGTTGGAGTCCTGTGAGACCTTCGACAGGATCGCGAACGCCTCCGCGGGGCCGCAGCGCCGCTCGGCCATGACGATGCCCTTGGCCTGCTCGATGACCGCCCGGTTGGCCATCGCCTCGCGCATCTGCCGGGCGAGGTTGGCGGTGCTGTCGTAGAGCTGGGCGTTGGACAGGGCGACCGCGGCGTACGCGGCGAACGTCTCCAGCACCGTCACGGCTTCGTCGTCGAAGGCCTCGGGTGTGTGCGCGTAGACGTTCAGCGCTCCGACGACAGCTTCCTGGATCGGCAGGCCGATCGACAGGGAACTGCCCAGGCCCCGCCCCCGGCCGCGGGCGGCCCACACGGGCCACCGGTCCTCGCTGGCCAGATCGGGGACGGAGACGACATCGCCGCTGGCGGCGGCCTCCAGGCACGGGCCACGCCCGTGGGCATACTGCCCCTCGTCCATGTCACGGGCCACCTCACTGGTGAAGGCCGCCGTATGTCCGACCCCACCACGCATCAACGTGACCGACACCTCCACCGGCATGGGCAGGACGCGTTTCGCGAGCTCGGCTACCCGCTGAAGGACCTCGTCGAGATTGACCTCGGAGAGCTTGATACCCCCGAGTTCGACGAACGCGGTGGCGGGGTCCGTCGGCAGGCGGGGCATGAGTGCACCAGGTCCTCGGGGCCGGCGCGCCCGCTGCCGGCAGAGCCGTCGAGCGCGCGGATGGCAGCACGCCTTGGCGGGCTGCTGCACAGATCCACGGCGGGTGGACCTGGGACCCACGCCGATCTCGTGACGCCGGCTCGCCCCGCCCCATCCAGGGACGTGGGCTACAGAATTTTCACCCTACTCCCCTGTGGTGCGACGTGCCGCGCCGAAGTTTGCGTGGACGAGTGCAGCCCGTGAAACGCTGAGCGGGCTCAGACGGGCCCCAGCAATGCCGCCAGCGCTTCGTCGCCCTGACCGAGCTGCGCTCCACCCGTCGGTGGCGCGACCAGGAAGCGTCGGCAGCCGTCGAGTTCCACGTACCGGTCGGGTCCGGCGGCGCCGTCCAGCGGGCGCAGCACCGCGAAACGCGACGTCGGGGTCTGACACTCGACCACCGCCCGGCGGTTGGCCAGCCCACGGAGCACGCCCCCCTGACGCTCGGCCGGCAGCGGCCCGCCGTACACGAAATCGCCCGCCGGCTTGCCGCCACCCTGCTCCGACGCGGGCACCTGGTAGACGCAGAGGCGCAGCGGCCCGGCGGCCGGAGACGTGGCCGGCGCGGGCGGCCCGCGGCGTTCGTTGCTGGTCTCCACCCACACCATGTCCGTCCATCGTTGCGCGCATCCGGCGGCCTCGGCCGCCGGGGATTCCACCTGGCCGACGGTACGGGTGTCCACAGTGGTCCAGGACAACCCGGCGAGCGCGTCGCTCACCTCGGCGCGCGGCCTGCCGCAGACGGTTGTCGGCAGGTACGGCCGCAGCCAGCGCCCCCGGTCGTCGAGCAGGGCCAACCAGGGTGGGATGACCATGTCGAGGGTGCAGGCGATCTCCCCGTCGGCCTGCTCGTTGGGCAGGCGCAGTGCGGCGAGCAGCGGTGCGATCTGCTCGGCGCGTCGCTCCGTGGCGGTCTGCTCCTGGCCTCCGTTGACGCCCGGTCGGATCTCCCGCCCGCAGAGCACGGCGGCGACCGGGGTGAACGCGGGGTCGATGCGCCCGATCTTCGGCTCGGGCACGGTCGGTGTCGGTGTCGGCGTGTTCGGTACCGACAACACCGCACCGGCCTGTGGTGCCGCTGCGCGGCAGGAGGCCCACGAGTCGACGATCTGAGCCGGGCCGGGCTCCTCGGCCACGCCCGGCCCGGTGGTCGTGCCACCGCAGCCACCCAGCGCCATGCTGAGCAGTGCGAACGCCAGTACGGCCCGGGACGAGCGCATCCGGCTCACCACCTCTCCACCCGAGGATGGGACGGCCCACGGCCGCATCCGGTTCCCGCCAGGGCACCTGACGAACGCGAGTGGTTCACGCGCGAGCCGCGACACGCGCCGCTGCGACGGCGCGCTGCGGCGTGATCCGGGCGACCGGCGGGGACGCCGCCAACCGGGTGCGACGTGCCCGGCGGCATGATGACCGGATGGCACATCTGGGACTCGTCGCGCTGGTGGTCAGGGAGTACGACGAGGCGATCGACTTCTACGTCGGCGACCTCGGTTTCGAGTTGGTGGAGGACACCGCCCGACCCGACGGTTCGCGATGGGTGGTGGTCCGCCCGGCGGGCGCCCGGGAGACGGCGTTGCTGCTGGCCAGGGCGAGCACCGACGAGCAGCGCGCCCGGATCGGCGACCAGACCGGCGGCCGGGTCGGGTTGTTCCTGTACACCGAGGACTTCGCCCGGGACCACGCCCGGATGGTGGCCGCCGGGGTGCGCTTCCTGGAGGAACCACGCCACGAGGCGTACGGCTCTGTCGCGGTCTTCGCCGATCTCTACGGCAACCGCTGGGACCTGCTCCAACCCCGCAGCGCAGAGTGACACATTAGCGACACTCTGCGCACAACGGGGTCAACGTTCGACAGCAGCCATGCTATTGTCCGATGTCGATCTCTACCGCACGGACCCGGACCGGGTCGTTGTCGGAAGGACACTTCCCGATGCCGGCCGTTGCCGCCCCGCCCGTGCCGCCGCCCACGCTGGACAATCCGGCCGGCGGCGCATTCGGCCTCATCTTCACCACACTGCCGGCGCTGCTGCGGCTGACGTGCGGGTTGGTCGGCGCGTCGGTGGCCCTGTCGGTGCAGACCCCGCCGGTCGAGCCAGCCGTGTTGCTGCCCGGCGTCGCCGCGCTGACCGGCTGGTCGCTCTGGTACGCGCACCGCGCGTTGCGCCACGGGATCACACCGAGCCTGGTCGCCGGTGACGTCGCGGTCACCGCGGTGGCCTGCCTGCTCATCCCCGTCATGGTGGCACCCGGGGTCCTGCCCGGTGAGGGCAGTTGGATCGCGGTGCTGGCCAGCACCACGGTGATCAACACCCAGGCCACCGCCCCGGCGCGCTGGTCCATCCCGGCCGGCCTGCTCGTCGTCGCCACCTATGTGACAGGCACGCAGGCCGCCGGCAATCCCACCGAGGCTCGGGCGCACGCGGCCACCCTGTTGGTGCAGACCGCCTGCACGGCGATGATGACGGCGGTGATGCGTCGGCGACTCGGCCGTGCGGACCGCGCCTTCATCGAGCATCAACGGTTGACCCGGGAGGCGTTGGTCGCGCGAACCGCCCGCGAGGCGGAACGTCAGCAGAATCGCGACCTGCACGACACGGTGCTCGGCACCTTGACCATGGTCGGGCTGGGCGCGGTGTCCGGGCCCTCGACCGCCTTCCGCGACCGGTGTGCCGCCGACCTGCGTACTCTCGTAGCGCACACCGACGTCGGCCCGGTGGCCGGTGACGGCCCGGTGCCGCTGGACGGGCGGTTGCGGTTGGTGGCGGCCCGCCTGCCCGAGCTTCCGGCGCACCTTGACCTGGAGTCGTGTGCGGTCCCGTCCGGGGTTGCCGACGCCATCGGCGAGAGCACCTACGCCGCGATGTCCAACGTGGTCCGTCACGCGCCGGGCGCGCGGGCCACGCTGCGGCTGAAACGGGATGCGATCGGCGTCGTGGTCGAGGTCGTCGACGACGGCCCCGGCTTCGACCCAGCCACCGTCCCACCCCACCGGTACGGGTTACGCGAGTCGATCGGCGGCCGGATGGCGGCGGTCGG
The DNA here is from genome assembly GCF_018070425.1 of Micromonospora sp. C81. Lineage (NCBI taxonomy): Bacteria > Bacillati > Actinomycetota > Actinomycetes > Micromonosporales > Micromonosporaceae > Micromonospora > Micromonospora sp. C81. Next base: position 87,325 of record NZ_JAGPXS010000022.1, on the reverse strand, counting down.
CGGTCGGGCCGACGTGCACTCGGCACCCGGCACCGGCACCCGGATCCGACTGGAGTGGCCTGGTGTCGGCTGACCTCGGCGCGCCAGCGCACACCATCGGCGCACCGCAGGCACCGGACCGGACCAGCGTGCCGGCCCCCCGGGAGCCGGTCTCCGCCGACGGGCTCGCCGCGCCGGCGGCCGTCGCGCAGGCCTCCGACCGGGGTGCCCGGATCGCCGCCGTCGCCATCGCGCTGGCCTGGCACGTCGCGATCGGGCTGCCGGCGGTGTGGGCCGCCCGCGCGGAGTTCGCCGCGCCGGTGGTGGTGCTCGGCGCGTGGGCGGTGGTCGCGGTGACCGGCGCGGTGGCCGGGATACGGCTGCTGCGCGGCTCACCGCTGCCGCCGTGGCCGTTGGCCGCGCTGCTGCTCGCCGTCGACGCGGCCGTCTTCGCCGCGGTCGGCGAGCGGCAGTTGTTCGCCGCCGCCAACTGGGTGTGGGGCACGCTCGGCTGGTTCTTCGTGCTGGCCCTGTGGGGTCGGCGGGTCGTGGGGCTGATCGCGCTGCTGACCACGCACGCGTTGATCGCGCTGGTCGCCGTGCTCGGGCACGGTCCCGACCCGGTCGACGTGGCCCGCTACGTGATGTACGTCTACGGCACGTTCTCGCTGCCGGTGGCGGTGTTCGTGGGCAGCGCGACGATCGTCTCGCTGGCGCGGGAACGCGCCGCCGTCTCGGCCGCCGGCCATACTATGGCGGCGGAGCGCGACGCCGCGGAGCGTGGCCTCCGCGACCGTCGGGATCGACTCGCCCTGGTCAGCTCGGCGGCCGGGCGGGTGCTCGGGGAGTTGGCCGCCGGTCAGGCCGACCCCAACGACCCGGAGGTGCAGCGCCGCAGCGTGCTGGCCGCCGCCCGGCTGCGCCGCCTGATCGCCGAGTCGGACGACGTGCCCGACCCACTGCTGCACGAGTTGCGGGCCGCCGCCGACCTGGCGGAACGCAACGGCCTACCGATCGACCTGGTCACCATCGGGACCCCGCCACCGCTGCCGGTGGAGATCCGACGCCGGCTGGCCGATCCGCTCACCGGCACCCTCGCCGACGCCGAGGGCTGGGCCCGGCTGACAGTGGTCTCCGGCCCGGACGAGGTGGTGGTCAGCCTGGTCACGCCGGACCGGGAGGGGCCGGAGGCGACCGGCCCGCCACCCGGGGAGTACGACGACGGGCAGGTGCAGCACCTCTACGAACGGGACGGGAACATCAGATGGGCGCAGACCCGGTGGCAGCGATGACCGGCGAACGGCCGATCGGTGTGGCGATCGTCGACGACCATCCCGTCGTGGTCGAGGGGGTCCGCGCCTGGCTCGCCACCGAGCCGCGGCTGACCGTGCTGGCCACCGGCGACGACCCGGACGAGGTGCTGCGGGTGGCGCCGGACGCCGACGTCGTCCTGCTCGACCTGAGGCTGCACGGGCGGATGGCGTTGGACAAGTTGGCCGAGCTGAGCACCGCCGGGCGTCGGGTGGTGGTCTATTCGGAGCACACCGACCCGCAGACCATGCTCGCCGCGCTGGACGCCGGGGCGGTGGCGTTCCTGGCCAAGCACGAGGGGCGGGAGCACTGCGTGGCGACCGTGCTGGCCGCCGCGAGCGACCGCCCGTACGTGCCGCCGGCACTGGCCGGAGCCATGGTCGGCGACCCGCGACCGGACCGGCCGATGCTGTCCGACAAGGAACGTGAGGCGCTGCTGCTCTGGTTCCAGTCGATGTCCAAGGCGTCGGTGGCGCGCCGGATGCGGATCAGCGAGCACACGGTGAAGCAGTACGTCGACCGTGCTCGGATCAAGTACACCCGGGCGGGGCGGCCGGCCGCCACAAAGGCGGCATTACTCGCCCGCGCGATCGAGGACGGCCTCGTCCGCCCGGAGGAGATCGGCATCTACCGGTCACACGCGGCGCACGACCGGCCGACCCCCTAACAGGCGTCATGACAGCGGCCGGCCGATCCGACAGGCTTCACCACACAGCCAGCTGATCGGGAGGTCGTGACGATGCACGCCGACGCGTCCCCCTTTTTCATCGGTCCGCACCGGTTCGACGCCCCGGACGACGAAGTGGGGCCGACCCTGGATCGCCGTTACAACCTGCGTCCGGTGCATGGTGAACGGGTCCTCGCCCGCCACCGTCTGCTGGTCGCGGGCTACCTGCTCGGGCCGAGCGAGACACGGCGCCGTTGGCAGCTACCCGAGCCCGTCGCGGTCACCGTCACCGACCAGCGGATCTGCTGGGTGGGCAGCGGCTCGCAACTGTCGCTGGTCGCCGACGACCTGCCCCGGGCGCGGCCATCCGCGCGGATGAACGGCCTGATGAGTGGGCAGATCCGGTGGCAGTGGCCGTCCCGGTTGGAGCTGCCGGTCGCCGAGGAGGACGAGCCGTCGCAGCTGTTGATCGTCTGCGATGCGTTGCGCACCATTCAACAGCCGGCGTTGGCCCTCGGCGGCCCAGCGGGAGAGGTCGTGGCGTTGGCCCGACAGGTCCGCCGGGCGGTCGCCATGTTCCGGCTCACCCGACCTGAACTGGTCGACCTGTCGGCTCAGGAGCGCGACGTGCTGCTGTTGCGGGCCGGCCCCGCCCTGCTCGCCGGGGCCACCCGGGTCACGCTGCCCGGCTCGTTGCCGGTGGAGTTCCACTCCCGGGACGACTACTACCGCTCGGGGCCGGAGCCGAGCTCGTGGCGCGGGCTCGCAGGCGGCGCAGCATCCGGGCATCGCTGAAGCCGACGGTCCGCGCGGCGGCTTCCACTGTCGTGCCGTGGCCGATCAGGTGCTCGGCACGTTCCACCCGCAGCACCTGCTGGTAGCCGAGCGGGGTGAGCCCGGTGGCCGCACGGAACAGCCGGGTCAGCGTCCGTTCCGCAAGGCCACCGGCAGCCGCCAGCTCGGCCAGTGGCAGCGCCTCGGCGTACCGGCTGTCGATCAGATCCTGCACCCGGTGCACCGAGTCGGACAGGTGGGAGCGGTGCCGCATCATCGCGCTGGCCTGCTGCTCGTGCCCGTTGCGGCGGGCGTAGACGACCAGCGTGCGGGCGATCTTCGCGGCGGTCGACGGGCCATGTCGGGTGGCCACCAGGTGCAACGCCACGTCGATGCCACTGGCGATGCCGGCCGAGGTGACCACCCGGTCGTCGACCACGTACAGCACGTCGCGGATGACCTGGGCCGCCGGGTGCCGGCGGGCCAGGTCGTCCTGCACCTCGTGGTGGGTGGTGCAACGTCGACCGTCGAGCAGCCCGGCCCGCCCGAGGGCGTACGCCCCGGCGCAGATGCTGGCCACCGTGCCACCGGCGCGATGGTGCCCGGCCAGCCGCCGCAGGTCGCCGGGCGACACCGGCCCTTGCGGCCCGTGCGCCGCCGGCCGCCAACCGGGCACGATGACCAGGTCGTCCGGGGCCAGCTCGGGCCACCGGGTGTCGGCGACCAGGGGTACGCCCTGCACGGTGGTCACCTGCTCCCGCTCGGCGACGTAGTGCAGCAGGTAGTCGAGACCGAGGTCGGCGGCGCTGGAGAAGACCTGGGCCGGCCCGGCGAGGTCCAGCAGGTGCAGCTGCGGGACCAGCAGGAAGACGACCCGGGTCATCGCGTCAGCTCCGGGTGCCGGCGAGGGCCGCGCCGGTCACCTCGTCCACGGTGCGGATGGTCGCGAAGCGGCCAGCCAGCGCGTACTCGGTGCGGGTGACGATTTCCTCGTTCGTGAGGGTGCGCGGGTCGGCCAGGATCTCCGCCACCGTGGCGGTCTCCGGCAGGTCCCGGTGTGGGATGGGGAAGGTCAGCGTGGCGTCGGTGACGAACGTCATCCGGTAGCCGAGGTCGGAGCCGACCCGGGCGGTGGTCTCCACGCACTGCTCGGTGCGGATGCCGCAGACGGTGATGTCCTGGATGCCCGCCTGGGTGAGCACCTGCTGGAGGTTCGTGGTGGTGAACGCGTTGTGCGCGGTCTTGACCAGCGTCGGCTCACCCTCGGCCGGGACCAGCCCGTCGATCAGCCGCACGTGCCCGAGGGCGGGGTCGAACAACCCACCGGTGCCCGGCTCGGAATGCAGGACCCAGACCACCAGGTCGCCGCGCTCACGGGCCGCGGCGACCAGTCGTTCGACCTGCCGCACCAGATCGGGGTTGGAGCCGTACGCCCAGATCGGGCGCTGACGGAAGGACTCCTGGACGTCGATCACGACGAGTGCTGATCTGCTCATGCTCCGATCCTGACCGGATGAGGACCGCGCCGGCAGACACCATCACGCCCGGGTGCGGAACGATCCGGCCACGTCGGCGTCAGGCGCTGGGGGTGCGCTGCTCGGCGGCGGCGTCCAGAACGGCGGCCTCCTCCGGCGTGGGCGCGCTGCCGCCCAGGTGCGCGGGCAGCCACCAGGTGTCGTCCGGGCCGGCCGGGGTGTCCGGGTAGTCCCTCTGGGCCCGGTCGACGAGCGCGTTGAGCCGGGTGGTCAGCTCCTCGGCCAGCACGTTCGGGTCCGGGAAGTCCGCCGGGTTGATCGGCTCGCCGACCAGGATGGTGATCGGTGTGTGCCGGCGGGTGAGCGTGCGCGGGCGGCCCTTGGTCCAGAGCCGTTGGGTGCCCCACACCGCGACCGGCAGCACCGGCACCTTCGCCGAGCGGGCCATCCGGACCGTGCCGCTCTTGAGCTCCTTCACGGTGAACGACCGGCTGATCGTCCCCTCGGGGAAGACACCGACGACCTCGCCACGCTTGAGCGCGTCCACAGCGGCCCGGAACGAGGCAGCCCCGGCCTGCCGGTCCACCGGAATGTGCTTCATCCCGCGCATCAACGGGCCGCCGATCCGGTCCGCGAAGACCGACTGCTTGGCCATGAACCGGACCAGCCGCCCCGAGGGGTTCGCGCCCAGGCCGGCGAAGATGAAGTCGAGGTAGCTCACGTGGTTGCTGGCCAGCACCGCCCCGCCGGTGCGGGGTACGTGGTGGGCGCCCTCGATGGTGATCTTCAGGTCGAGAAGGCGGAACGCCGTCTTGGCGGCGGCGATAATGGGCGGGTACACGAGCTCCGGCATCCGCAGAATCTACCCTGCCAGCCTGTGGTTCGGCTGGGTGGCGACCGGCGGCGACGCGGGTTGCGCGCCGCCGCCGGTTCGTCGGTCGATCGCTCAGTCGGCGAGCTTGTCCAGGTCCAGCCGGCCCCGGGCGAACGCGTCCACCCGGCCCCAGCGACCCGGGATGTCCAGCACCTCGATCCGCCCCATGCCCACCGGCAGCCGTGGCTCGACGGTCAGGTGACCCTCGTGTGGCTCCAGACCGAGCATGGTCCGCAGCAGCAGCAGCGGGGTGCCGGTCGACCAGGCCTGCGGGCTGCACGCCGTCGGATACTCCACCGGGAACTTGGTCAGCTCCCGGGGATAGCCGCCGAACGCCTCCGGCAACCGGCCGTCGAAGTACGTGGCCGCGTCCAGGATGCCGTTGGCGATGGTGGCGGCCTCCTCGGCAAACCCGTACCGGCGCAGACCCCAGGCGATGAAGGAGTTGTCGAACGGCCAGATCGTGCCGTTGTGGTAGCCGATCGGGTTGTACCGGGCCTCCCCCTCGGCGAGGGTGCGCACTCCCCAGCCGGAGAAGAGCCGCGGCCCCACCAGGTGGGCGGCCAGCTTCTCCGCCCGCTCGGGTTCGACGATCCCGCTCCACAGCAGGTGGCCGATGTTCGAGCTGAGGATGTCGCACTGGCGACCGTCCGGGTCCAGGGCCAGGGCGTAGAACTCGCCGTCGTCCACCCACCAGTCCCGGTTGAACCGCTCCTTCAGGGCTGCCGCCTCCCGCTCCAACTGGTCGGCGAACTCCGGGTCATCCCAGAACTCGCGGGCCATCCGGGCCCCGCGGACCTTCGCGTCGTACGCGTACCCCTGCACCTCGCAGGTGGCCCGCGGGAACGGCGGCAGGGTGCCGTCGCGGTAGGAGATCGAGTCCCAGGAGTCCTTCCAGCACTGGTTCTCCAGGCCGGTGTCGGTGTTGCGCCGCTCGTACCAGATGTAGCCGCTGCCGACCAGGTCGGCGTAGTTGTCGATCCATTTCAGCGCCGCCCGGGACTCCCGCTCCAACTCCTTGACCAGCGCGACGTCCCCGGTCCACCGCTCGTACTCGTCGAGCAGCACGACGAACAGCGGTGTCGCGTCCACCGAGCCGTAGTACGGCGAGTGGGGTTGCTCCTCGAAGGCCGCGGTCTCGCCGTAACGCATCTCGTGCAGGATGCGCCCCGGGTCCTCGTCCCGGAAGTCGTCGAACCGGCTGCCCTGCAGGGAGGCCAGGATGCGCAGGGTCGTCTTCGACAACTGCGGGGTGAACGGCAGCGTCTGGAGGCAGGTGAGGATGCTGTCCCGGCCGAACATGGTCATGAACCAGGGCAGGCCGGCCGCCGGCAGTGTGGCGCCGCCCAGCGACAGCGGCGAGAAGCGCAGCGCCGCCAGGTCGATCAGGCTGCGCCGGTACGTGGCGGCCACCCGGCCGTGCTCACTGTTGACCTTCGGAGCGTCGGCGATCCACTGCTCCAGGTCGTGCTGAAGGGCGAGCCGCTCGTTGCCGTGCACGCGCAGCCCGAAACGCAGGTCCCGGCCGCCCGGGCCGACGGCGTGCGTCTTCACGTCGATCGAGGCTTCCCACTGCTCGTTGGGCTCCAGGTGCACCGTGTACGCGAAGCCCTTGCTGTCGTAGCGGGGGGACATCGACGAGGAGATGACCGTCTCGCGTTGGAAGTTGCCTCTTCGGTATCCCAACCGCAGCCGGTCCGACTCGACCTCGGTGAAGATCTCGCCCTTCTTGTTCACGATCTCGTCCTTGACCTGGAACAGGTCGGCGAAGTCCGATGCCGCGTCCATCCGGACTTCCAGGTCGACCGGCTTCTCGTCGTGGTTGAGGATGGTGAGTTGCTCGCAGAAGCTGCCACCCACCGCGCGCTCGCGGATGATCGACAGCTTCGCGTCCACGTAGTGCGTGGCCATCCCCGGGACGAGGAAGAATCGCGACTCGAAGTACTGGAGGTCGTCGAAGGAGAGCGAGTTCAGCCGCTCACCGTTGACGGTCAGCACCCAGGTCGACAGGAACCGGGTGTCGATGGAGAACAGCCCGGTCGGCTCGCTCGGTGTCGCCTCGATGTCACCGGTGTCCTCGCACACGACGAACGTGTTGCCGTCCAGGATCCGGATCGTGTTGCTCTGCCCCATCAGTCCGCCTCCCCCACGAAACGCCGACGAGGTCCACGGGCGTCCGGGGAACCCGGGAAGATCCGCTCCACCTGTACGACGAGACGAGCGTCCCCGGACACCGTCATGTCCCCGCGCAACAGCGCGGCCAGGCCGTGTTCGCGGCCCGAGGCGATGTCGTCGAAGAGCACCGGGCTCGTCCCGATGACCGTGTCGGCCTCCTGGTCCTCCTGACTCACGTCCAGCCGGCCGTGGTCGATCCTCAGCAGCCAGTGCCGGGTCTGCGCCCCCTCGTGCAGGTCGATACGCACTGTCCCGGAGGTCTTGGCCAGCAGGGGTTCGTACCCCCGCCGGTCCAGGTCCTCGAAGAACCTCGTGGTCGCGTCCACCATCGGGTCCACTCCTCCCAGTTGCCGGGCCCGGGGTCCCACCCACCGCGCTCGCGTCGCGCGGCCGGCCGGCGTTGCACGTCCCCGCAGGGGTCCCCGCCGGTTCCCCGGTCAACCTCGCCCGGATCGGGTGAGCCGCCGGGCGGTGTCGGACCAGCGCGGTAGCGTCCCGGACGGGACGTGCGGGACGGGAGGCACATGACCGGGCAGACACCACCACAGGTCGACCGGCGGCAGGTGCTCGCCTACCGGGCGGCGGCCCAGCAGCTCGACCGCTCCGGCGGCCCTCGTCCGGGCGACCTGGCCGTTCTGGCTCTCGGCGTGCAGGACACGCCCTACGGCACCGCCCGGCAGGCACTGGCGGCGCGCGGCGCGACCGGGCCGGACGACCGCCTGGAGCTGGTCTGGTCGATGCGCGGCGCCCCGCACCTGCACCGCCGGGCCGAGTTGCCGGCGCTGGCCGCGGCGATCTGGCCGCTCAGCGACGCCGACGCCACCCGCCGCATCCCGGGCCAGATCGGCGCGGGTGCACGGCTCGGCCTGGCCGCCTTCCGGGCCACCGCCGAGGCGTTCCAGTTGGTGGTCACCACCGAGTTGGAGCGCGGCGTGGTGAGCCGTGCCGTTTCCGACCGGGTGCCCAACGAGCTGACCTACGACTGCCGGGTGTGCCAGGCCCGGCACATCTCCGGTGCGGTCTTTCAACAGGCCGGGCTCGCCGGTGGGGTGCGCCTCGTGGTGTCCGGCCGCGCCGCCCGGCTCGCCCCACTGCCCGAGCGCACCGACCCGCCCACCGCCGCCGCGCACACCGCCGAGCTGGTCACGACATACCTGCGGCTGCTCGGCCCGGCCACCCCGGCCGACGCCGCCGGCTTCCTCGGCTCCTCGGCGACGGAGCTGCGTCGGGTCTGGCCGACGGGCCTGGTCGAGGTGCGGGTCGACGGGCGACCCGCCTGGCTGCCGGCAGACGCGGTCGAGGCGCTGACCAACGCGCCGCCGCCCCGGCTGGTGCGACTGCTGCCGCCGGGCGATCCGTTTCTCGCCGGTCGCGATCGTGACCTGCTGGTGCCCGAACGCGAGCACCAGAAGCAACTGTGGCGAGCCATCGGCAATCCGGGTGCGCTGCTGGTGGACGGGGAGGTGACCGGCACCTGGCGGGCACGGCAGACCGGAAAGAAGCGACTGGAGCTGACCGTCACCCCGTGGTCCCCGCTGTCCGCCCGGGTCCGACGCGACGTCGACGCCGAGGCCGCGACGGTGGCCGCCGCTCGTGGGGTCACCGACGTGCGGCTCCAGTTCGACCAGTCCTGATCCCTCGATCTGGTCCACGACACCGCAGCGCCGGCCCTCCCCCGAGGGAGAGAGCCGGCGCGCCCGCGGCGGACGGTCAGTTGTTTGGATCGTCGGCGCTGATGTCCGCGAGCACCGACTGCGGTTCACGCTCGACCGCGAGGTCACCCATCGAGATCAGGCCGACAAGACGCCCGTCGTCGATCACCGGGAGCCGGCGTACGGCATACGTACGCATCAGGTCAGCGGCGGCCACCACGTCGTCGTACTGGCTCACCGTGATCACGTCGCGGGTGGTGATCTGGTTGAGCTGCGTCGAGCCCGGGTCCATGTTCTCCGCGACACCTCGGACCGTGATGTCCCGGTCCGTGACGATGCCGACCACGCTGTCGCCGTCGGTCACCACCACATCGCCAATCGCGCTGTCACGCATCTCCTGCGCGGCGGCGATGAGCGTGTCGTTGCCGTCCATCGTCACCAACCGGGTCGTCATGAACTCTCCGACCGTTGTCATGGTGCTCCCCTCTCGGTGTCGGCACGGCCCGTCTACCCGCCGCCCGGGACGGGGTAACGCCGACGGCTCGCCGGGCTATCCGTGGGGGTGCCGCAAACGCCGCAGTTCGTAGAATCCACTGCTGGTCACTGTGTAGAACATCGGCAACAGAAGGAAGATCACCAGCGCGAACGGCGAGCTGGCCAGGTATCCGACGAGAATCGCCAGCGCGTACCCCAGCAGGCCGACTGCGGCCCGTGCCCGTTCGGTCGGGAAGAACCGCCGCGAGACGGCCTGATCCAGCAGGTCGTAGTGTCGGGCGAGGTAGTGGTACAGACCCAGCCAGCTCGCCGAGACCAGCACGCCGACCAGTCCGTAGAGGGCCACGCCGGCCCGCTGGTCCGCCTCGTCGCCCTCCCGCATCGCCTGTGAGACGACCGAGGTGGCGAACGGCAGCAGCGCGGTGCTGAACAGCACGCCGAGGTTGTACCACTGCAGGGCCTTTCCGCTGCTTCCCACCCGGTTGAAGGCGGCTCGGTGGTTCAGCCACCCCACCGCCACGTACACGTACGACGTGACATAGGCGAGGTACGCCGGCCACTGCTCGACCAGCGCGTGCAGCAACTGACCGCGGCCGACCCGAGGTGGCTGAAGGTCCAGCACCAGCAGGGTGATGATGATGGCGAAGACACCGTCGCTGAACGACAGCAGACGGGAGGTTTCCCGTCTCAGGGTCGGGCCACCGGGGCGGATCCCGTCGCTGGCCTGGTCGGCGCCCATCCCGTACCCCCTTTTTCGCAGCTGGCCCGCGACGGCGGAGCAGGCACGGGAGGGCGGTATACCCCGCGACGGACGACGCACCCCGCGCGTCGGGTTCCCACCGCCTGGTGCCGCTGCCTACCGTGGGCCGATGACGACGGGCGAGCAGGAGTTGCGGGAGTTGGTCGCCGGCTGCGCCTGGCTCACCCGGGCACTGACAGTGGTGCGTGACTCCGGGCTGCCGGATGCCTGGATCGGCGCGGGCGCCCTGCGCGACCTGGTCTGGGGCGAGCGGTACGGCGACGGGTTCGACCCGACGACGGTCCGGGACGTGGACGTGGTCTTCTTCGACCCGACGAGGCTGACCCGCGACGACGACCACCGCGCCACCGCCCGCCTGACGGCGGCGTGGCCCGACCCGCCGTGGCAGGCACGCAACCAGGCGGCGGTGCACACCTGGTACGCGGCGAGGTTCGGCGGCGACCCGATCGAGCCGTACCGCAGCGTGGCCGAGGCGGTGGCCACCTGGCCGGAGTACGCGACGGCGGTGGTCGTCCGGCTGGACCCGGCCGACCGCCTGGAGGTCTGCGCCCCGTACGGTCTGGCGGATCTGCTGGGCGGGGTCTGGCGGCACAACCCGGCCCGGGTGGACGTGGCCCGGTCCCGGCAGCGGTTGGCCCGGCACCGACCCGCGCAGCGCTGGCCCGGGGTGACCGTGATCGAACCGGGCTGACCGGCAGCGACGGGCGCGTCAGCCCCGGGGCGGCATCCCGTAGATGCGCTCCACGTGCAGGCGCAGCACCAGCCGCGCCTCGTCGACCATGGCCTGGCGGTATTCGTCCCAGTCGGGGTGGTCGCCGCGCAGCCCCCGGTAGAGCGCCACCAACTCCTCGACGGTCTCGTCGCCGGGCGCGGCGGCCGGCGCGGTCAGCTCGGCGCGGCACTCGACCACCGCGTACGCCCAGCCGTCCTCGCTGCCGACGTGGAAGCTGGCCCGGGGGTCCCGGCGCAGGTTGGCGGTCTTGGCCCGGCCGCCGGTGACCGAGACCCGGATCAGGCCGGCGTCGCGGTCGAAGGAGTAGACCACTGTGGACAGCTGTGGTCGCCCGTCCCGCTTGATCGTGGCGAGGACGCCCATCGAGCGCCCGGCGACCAGATCGGTCAACGCCTGCTGGACGCGGTCATCCGGCACGGTTCCTCCAGGTGGGACGATCGATCGGCTTCGCCCCATCCAAGCACGACCGGCGGATCGTCGCAGGAGGCTGCCAGGAACGGGACCGGGCCCCCGCCGACGTGCGGCGAGGGCCCGTTGACGACGACGGTCAGCGGCGTTCGGCGGCGACCAGCTCGGCGATCTGCACCGCGTTCAGCGCGGCGCCCTTACGCAGGTTGTCGTTGGAGCAGAACAGGGCCAGCCCGTAATCAGCGGTCTCGTCGGCGCGGATCCGACCCACGTACGTCGGGTCCTGCCCGGCGGCCTGCAACGGCGTCGGCACGTCGGTCAGCGCCACACCGGGCGCGTCGGCCAGCAGCTCGTGTGCGCGCTGCGGGGTGAGCGGCCGGGCGAACCGGGCGTTGATCTGCAACGAGTGACCGGTGAAGACCGGCACCCGGACGCAGGTGCCGGACACCTTCAGGTCGGGGATTTCGAGGATCTTGCGGCTCTCGTTGCGGAGCTTCTGCTCCTCGTCGGTCTCGAACGAGCCGTCGTCGACGATCGAGCCGGCCAGTGGGAGCACGTTGAAGGCGATCGGCTGGGTGAACGAGCGCGGCGCGGGAAACTCCACGGCCGAGCCGTCGAAGGCCAGCCCCGCGGCGTGCTCGGCGACCTTGCGGACCTGCTCGTCCAGCTCGGCGACGCCGGCCAGCCCGGCACCGGAGACCGCCTGGTACGTGGAGACGACCAGGCCGATCAGACCAGCCTCGGCGTGCAGCGGGCGCAGCACCGGCATCGCGGCCATCGTGGTGCAGTTGGGGTTGGCGATGATGCCCTTCGGGCGGTCGAGGGCCGCGTGCGGGTTGACCTCGGCGACCACCAGCGGCACCTGCGGGTCCATCCGGAACGCCGAGGAGTTGTCGATCACCACGGCGCCGGCCTCGGCGACCCGGGGTGCCAGCTCCCGTGCCGTGCCCTTACCGGCCGAGAAGAGCACGATGTCCAGGCCGGAGTAGTCCGCGGTCGCGGCGTCCTCGACTGTCACCTCACCGTCGCGCCACGGCAGTGTCCGCCCGGCCGACCGCGCCGAGGCGAACAACCGCACCTGCTCCGCCGGGAACTTCCGTTCCGCCAGCACCTGCCGCATCACGCCACCGACCTGGCCGGTGGACCCCACAATGCCGATCCTCATGCCCGCGAGGCTACCCAGCCCACCACCGCAACCGGGAGCCCTTTCCCACGCCCCAGGCCCGCATCACACCCACCCGCCCCAAAAACCCATCCCCGACCGCCCCACCACCCCTCGGCGCCCTCCCCCGTGATCAAGAGGTTTGCGTCAGAAATCGCGCCTGGGTTGACGCAAATCTCTTGATCAACGGCGGGTGAGGGCAGGTGGTGGGTGGGGGCTGGAGGGCGTGGGGTCAGGGGTTGGTGATGGTGATGAGGTCGCCCAGGGCTGCTGCATTCAGGTCGTCGCGGATGACCGCGGCGTCGCCTTCGATGACCAGGGTCAGCGCGTCCGGGTGCAGGTGGGTGGCCGCCGCTGCGGAGACCTGGTCCACGTCGGCGGCGAGCAGCGACTCCCGCAGACGGGCGTGGTAGTCGTCCGGCAGGTCGTGCACCACCAGCGTGGTCAACGCGGAGGCGATCGCCCGAGGGCTCTGCAACTCGACGGAGAGCTGCCCCGCCCGCCAGGACCGCGCCACCTCCAACTCGTCCTCGGTGACCCCGCTGGCCTGGGTACGGGTGATCTCGCCGACCGCCTCGACCAGGGCCGGCGCGGTGACCGCCGTCTGCACGCCGGAGCTGACCGCGAACCGTCCGAACCGCCGGGACGACGCGAAGTCGCCCCGGATGCCGTACGTGTAGCCGTGCACCTCGCGCAGCAGGTGGTTGAGCCGGGAGGTGAACGCCCCGCCGAGCACCGTGCCGGCGAGCGTCATCGGCACGTGGTCGGGGTGTGCCCGGTGCGGCGACGGGTGACCCAGTCGCAGCGTCGACTGCACCGAGCCGGGACGGTCCACCAGGATGATCCGCCGGCCGGTGTGCAGCGGCACGTCGAGCGGGCCGCCCCGCTCGGCCGGGCCGCCGCCGGTGCCGGCGAACGCCGCGGCGGCGAGCGCGTCCAGGTCGATCCGGTCCAGGTCACCGGCGACGATCAGGGTGCCGGGGCGCAGGAACCACTCGGAGTGGAAGACCGTGACGTCCTCCACGTCCAACCCGGCGACCGAGTCCGGGTCGCCGTGCATCGGCCGTCCCCAGCGGTTCTCCGCGCCGAACAGGTCCGCGCGCAGCGCGGCGTCGGCGCGCGGGCCCGGGTTGGCCCAGTCCATCCGGAGGGCGGTCGCCTCGTCGTCGCGGACCCGGCGCACATCGGCGGGGTCCAGCTTGGGCGTCCGCACCGCCTCGGCGAGCAGCTCCACGGCCGCGCTGAGCCGGTCCACCGGGATCACCACGCTGGCCTGGAACGAGTCCCAGTCCAGCCCGGTCATCAACGCGGTGCCGAGCCCCTCGACGGCGAGGGCGTACGCGGCGGCGTCCCGTTGCGCGGTCCCCTCCTCCAACGCCTTGGCCAGCACACCGGACAGGCCCTCCTTGCCGACCGGCTCCTGGCCGGCGCCCACGTCGAGCAGCAGCAGCGCCACGGCGAGGTTCTGCCCGGGCAGGTGCGCGGCGACGACCTGGCCGCCGGCCACCGTGCGGCGGACCACCGGCGGAAACCGGTACGGGCGGGCGGCGCCCGGGCCGGGACGGTCGGCGATCAGCGTCATGAGGTCTCCTCGGGCAGGTAGGTCAGGACCACCCGGTCGGTGGCGAGCACCTCGGCGGCGGCCTCGGCGATCTGCTCGGCGGTCACCGCGAGCAGGCCCGGCAACTGGTCGGCGATGCGGGCCGGGTCGCCGAACTGCGTGGCGTACCGGCCGAGCAGGTCCGCGCGGCCGTCCACGGTGGACAGCTGACGCCACCACCCGGTGCTGAGCAGCGCCTTGGCCCGGTCCAGCTCCGCGGCGGTGACCGGCACGGTGGCCAGCTCGTCGACGACCTCGGCCAGCCCTTCGGCGAGCCGCTCGGCGCTCACTCCGGGGCGGGCGGTGGCGGTGGCGATCAGCGGCGCCGGGGCGTGCGCGAGGTCCACCCCGTACGCCCCGACCAGGTCCGGCTGGGCGATCCGCTCACCGTCGGCGAGCCGCTGGTAGAGCCGGCTGCCCCGACCGCTGCCGAGGATGGTGGCGAGCACGGTGATCACGTTGTAGCCGGGGGTGCCGAACGGGTAGCTGCGGTGGGCGATGTACACCCGGGGCGCCGGCACGTCGGCGCTCACCGACTCGACGGCCGTCTGCCCGGTGGCCGGGACACTGCGGCCATCCGGAGCCGACGGGATGTCGTCGCGCGCGGGAAGGGCGCCGAAATACTTGTCGGCCAGTGCGAACACATCCGAGGCGGTTGCGTCGCCGACCACGGTGAGCACCGCGTTGTTGGGCGCGTAGTAGGTCTGGTGGAACGCCTGGAAGGTGGCGAGGTCGGCGGCGTTCAGGTCGGCCATCGAGCCGATCGTCGCGTGATGGTACGGGTGCCCCGGCGGGTAGAGCAGAGGCAGCAACCGCAGCCAGGCGTCCCCGTACGGGACGTTCTCGTAGCGCTGCCGGCGCTCGTTCTTGACCACGTCGCGCTGGTTGTCCAGCGTCTCCTGGGTGAGCGCCGGGACCAGGCCGCCCATCCGGTCGGCCTCCAGCCAGAGAGCAAGCTCCAGGTGCTCGGCCGGCACCGTCTCGAAGTAGTTGGTCCGGTCCGGATTGGTGGTGGCGTTGAGCGAGCCGCCAGAGCCCTGGATCAGCTTCATGTGCTCGGTCTTCGCCACGTTCACCGAACCCTCGAACATCAGGTGCTCGAAGAGATGGGCGAAGCCGGTCTGCCCGGCCGGCTCGTGCCGGGAGCCGACGTCGTACCAGAGGTTGACGGCCACGGCCGGCGCCGTGCGGTCCTCACTCACCACCACGCGCAGGCCGTTGTCCAGTCGGGACGTCTCGATGGGCCAGGGGTAACCGCTGTCGGGCATGCCCCGACGCTATCCGATCTCACGGGCGGAAAGGTGACGTGCGGTCGGTCGGCGAGCCGACCCGCCGCATCGGGGCCGCCGCGCGGGGTAACGGAGGGGCATGACCGTCACCCCGCCCCCGTCCGCCGGCTGGGCCGCCACCGCCGTCGAACGCGCCAGCGCCGCGCTCGGCCGGCGGCGCCACGGCCGGCTGCTGCATCCGGCCGGTCACTCCTTCGCCGGCGAGACGATGATCTGGGGTACGCCCGGACCACCCATCGGTGTCGGTCTGCTGGACGAGCCCGGCCGGTACCGGGCCACAGTCCGGATCTCCAAGGGCACGCCGACGCCCGGCAGTTGGCCGGACGTGCTGGGTCTCGCGCTGCGCCTGCACCGCGACGGCGAGCGTCCCTTCGACCTGCTGGTCAGTTCCAGCGGCGCGGCCCCGCTGCTGCGCAACCTGCCGCTGCCCCGACGCCGCTTCACCGGGACGTACACCACGATCATGTGTTACCGCGTGGGCCGTCGCCGGATCTGGCTGGCCGCGCTGGCCGACCCCGACTCGGTCGGCCTGGGGCGCAGCCTGAGCACGGTGGCCGCCGCGACCCGGGCGGACACGCCGCGTCTGGTGCTCGCGGTCGCGTCCGCCGTGGGGTCGTGGCGGCCGGTGGGGCAGGTCAGCTTCGGTGCGCAGCTCAGCGCCGAGGAGGACGCCGCGCTCGCGTTCGACCCGGTGCGCAACCTGCCACCCGAACTGCGGGTGGCAGGTCCGCTGGCCTGGCTGCGCGAGCAGACCTACCGGGGGTCACGCCGGGCACGTGGTGCGACAGCTCAGTCCGGCGGCTCGACCGCGACCACCGTCTGATCCGAGGTACGACGTTCCAGCACGGTGTCCGGGGCCGCGTTCTGGTCCGCCTCGCGGATGTCCGACTCGGCGAGGATCGCCTCCGCCTGCGCCTCCGGGTCGTCGCTGCCCACTGCCTCCTCCTCGGGCAGGAGGTGGTGGGCGCGCGACTCCACCCGGTCCTGATCGCTCTGCTCGTTGGTCATGGCACCCCTGTTACCCCGACCTCGTCCCCGGCACGCTGCCTCCGCCCCGCATCTTGGGACGACGACCGGAGGTTCCAGCCCGGTCGGGTACGCTGGCCCGGTGACGCGTTCCTATCGATGGTTTAGGCAGCCGGCTCGCACGCCGGTGACTTCACCATGAACTGACGTCACCACGGACCGAGCCGGCTGGGCAGGAGCTGTCGTTCCTGCCCTTTTGCGTACGAGCAGCCGGCTCGTCCCGGGCACCGGCCCCGGGCACGGTCGGCGGAAGGATGCCCACCGTGACGACCCCGGAGACCAATCGGGTCAGCGATCAGCGGATCGACCGTGTCGTGCCGTTGACCACGCCCGCCCTCCTGCACCACGAGTTACCCCTGGACGCCCCGCTCGCCTCGGCCGTGCTGACCGGCCGCCGCGCGGTGGGTCGGGTGCTCGACCGCGAGGACGACCGCCTGCTGGTGGTGGTCGGCCCCTGCTCGGTGCACGATCCGGCCGCCGCCCTCGACTACGCCGAGCGTCTGCGCGGTGCCGCCGACCGGGTGGCTGACGACCTGCTGATCGTCATGCGGGTCTACTTCGAGAAGCCGCGCTCCACCGTCGGCTGGAAGGGCCTGATCAACGACCCGGGCCTGGACGGCAGTGGGGACGTCAACACCGGCCTACGGCTGGCCCGGGCGCTGCTGCTCGACGTGCTGCGTCTCGGCCTGCCGGTGGGCTGCGAGTTCCTCGACCCGATCACCCCGCAGTACATCGCGGACACGGTGGCCTGGGGCGCGATCGGTGCCCGCACGGTGGAGAGTCAGGTGCACCGGCAGCTCGCCTCCGGCCTGTCCATGCCGATCGGCATGAAGAACCGCCCCGACGGCAGCATCGGCACGGCCGTGGACGCGATCCGCGCCGCCGGGGTGCCGCACGTCTTCCCCGGCATCGACTTCTCCGGCACCCCGGCGATCATGCACACCCGGGGGAACACGGATGGGCACCTGGTGCTGCGCGGCGGCGGCGGCCGGCCCAACTACGACGCCGAGTCGGTCGCCGGTGCGCTCGACCTGCTCCGCGCGGCCGACCTGCCGGAGCGGCTGGTAATCGACGCCAGTCACGCCAACAGCGGCAAGGACCACCGCAACCAGCCGAAGGTCGCCGCGGACGTGGCCGCCCAACTGGCCGCCGGCCAGCGTGGGATCACCGGTGTGATGCTGGAGTCGTTCCTGCTGCCGGGCCGGCAGGAGCTCGACCCGACCCGGGAGCTGGAGTACGGCCGCTCGGTGACCGACGCCTGCCTCGGTTGGGACGACACCGCCGAGGTGCTCGACCACCTGGCCTCCGCCGTGCGGGCCCGCAGGGCCACCCTGCCGACGACGGTGTGACGGCTGCCACCCGAGGGCACGGAACACCGGCGGGGGTCGGCTCGTTGACAGGGGTGTCGGTGTGTCCAGTGTCCCCGGGCCTCACCTAAATAGCCTTCGCGGAATACCGTCCGGCTGGAGCCGCGTAGTGCCACTCGCCGAGAGGCGACCTGCACACCGACACCAGCGCCGCCCCCGACCCACAAGGTCGGGGGCGGCGCTGTCTGTAGGCGGGCCACCAGAGCCAGGGGTGCGACAGGCCCCCCGCTGACCGCTGCGCCCGACCATACGATCGATTGGTGAGCGAGATGTCGAACGAGCTTGGTGCTTTCCTGAGTGCTCGGCGGGCCCTGGTGACACCGCAGCAGGCCGGCATTCCCAACGGGGGCGTGCGACGCGTGCCGGGCCTGCGGCGCGAGGAGGTCGCCATGCTCGCCGGTGTCAGCGCGGACTACTACCTGCGCCTGGAGCGGGGCCGCGACCGAAATCCGTCCGTGCAGGTGCTGGAGTCCATCGCCCGCGTACTGCAGCTCGACGACGAGCACCTGGCCCATCTGCTGACGCTGGTTGCGGGCGCTCCCCGCAAGCGCAGACGCCGAGCGCGCCGGGAGACCGTTCCGTCCGGTGCGCTCAAGCTCCTGGACTCCCTCGTCCAGCCCGCGTTCATCGAGGGACGGTACTTCGACATCCTGGCCTCGAACAGCCTCGCCACAGCTCTTTCTCCAGGCCTCGTGGAAGGCGGCAACCAGCTCAGGGACCTGTTCCTGAACCCCGCCGAGCAGGCGCTGCACCCGGATTGGGAAAACATCACGGAGTGCTTCGTCGCGAACCTGCGACAGGCCGTGGGCACGGACATCGACGACCCCCGCTTCATCGAGCTCACCGGAGAGCTGTCCCTGGCGAGCGCCCGATTCCGCCAGCTCTGGGCCCGCCATGAGGTACGCGGCCAGCGCGGGACACCGATTCGGATCGACCACCCCCAGGTCGGCGAACTCGTCCTCAACCGGGAACGGCTGAGCATCGCCGGAACCGAGGGACTGATGCTCGTCGTCTACCACCCCGACGCCGGCTCCGACAACGCCGAGAAGCTGACCCTCCTGGCCTCCGCGGGCCTGCCCACGACCGCAGAGGGGGTCCTGCCAGACCCCAGGCTGAAGAGGGCTCCAGGTACGCCGGTGGAACGCGCATAGCGTTCGCAGCGGCCCTTTCGGGTCAGGTATTCGAAAGGAATGGACATGACTGTCACGCTGATCACCGGAGCCAACAAGGGCATCGGCTTCGAGACCGCCCGACAGCTTCTGGAGCTGGGGCACGTCGTCTACCTCGGCGCTCGTGATGTCGAGCGAGGCGGGAAGGCGGCGGCGACGCTCGGGGCGCGGTTCGTCCAGCTCGACGTAACCGACGACGCATCGGTGCGCGGCGCACTGGCGACGATCGACTCGGACGAGGGCCGACTCGATGTCCTGGTGCACAACGCGGGCGTTCTGGAGACCGGGCTCGACGGCCCCGCCGCGCTGCGATCCTTCGACACGAACGCGGTGGGGATCGTGCGCGTCACGGAGGCCGCACTGCCCCTGCTTCGCAGGTCGCCCAATCCCAACGTCGTCACCGTCTCGAGCAGCGCGGGGTCGTTCTGGGCGGTGAACAATCCCGAGCGGCCGGAGTACGGTCTGCCGCTCGCCCTGTACTCGGCGTCCAAGGCCGCAGCCACCATGCTGACGGTGCAGTACGCCAAGTCCCAGCCGGGCATCAAGTTCAACGCCCTCGAACCGGGCCCCACCGCCACCGACATGACCGCCGCCTTCGGCATCGGACGTCCGGCGGCGGAGAGCGCCCGACAGGTCGTACGCCTGGCGACCCTGGACCCGTCCGGGCCGACGGGGACCTTCCAGGACGAGGCAGGGCCACTGCCCTGGTGAGCACGTGTGGGGTGGTCCGGAGGTGCCGGCACGTGGAACACCGGCGTGACGTTTGACCGATTCCGCCCCGGGTAGCTGATCGAGGTGACCGACGACGCATCCGTGTCCGGCGAGCCGGACACCCGGGCCCTCGACGACCTGCTCGACGACATCTACCGGGCGCAGGAGCGGGTCACCCAGGCCGAGATCTACCGCCGGGCGGTGGCTGCCGAGCTTCCGCCGGACCTGCTCGCCCGCATCGACGCGCTGCCCGAGGGCGAGTACGCGGTGGACGAGGCCAGCGACCTGCTGGGCGGTTCGATCGGGTGAGCGACCGCAGAAGGGACACCGACATGACCGACAAGGACCACGACGAGGAAATGCCGGCGCTGGGTCAGCCGCCGAAGGGCAGGGACACCACGCCTGAGCCCGACTTCGCCAACGAACACGACCGCACCGCCGTGGACCGGGACATCATCACCGGGGCGGACGAGGACGAACGGGAGCCGGAGTCGCCGCACGGCTGGTCCGGCATGCAGCGCTGAGACGTACGACATTCGACAGCGGGGGCCGGCGCATGCGCCGGCCCCCGCTGTCGTTGTCCTCGACTGCTCAGTCGTCGTCGTGCCCACCCTCGGCGGCCTGCTGCGCCGTCGCGTACGCCATCTGGAGGAAGTCGGACGCGGCGACCGCCGTCAGGGCGGTGGCAACCAGCCGGGTCAGCCGGGGCGCGAGCACCAGGCCGCCGGTCAGCCCGGTGGCCACCCAGACCGCCAGGCAGAACGGGCAGCTCAGCAACTCGCCGATGGCGTGCCGGGTCGGGCTGCCCGAGTCGCGGACCTGCTCCATCACCTCGCCGCTGCCGATCGGGCGGTCGTAACGGGTGAACGGCGCCCGCAGGGGGCTGGTCACCGCGTCCTTGGACAGCAGCCGGCTCAACTTGTGCGTGGCGATGGAGAGCAGCACCACGTCGGATGGGGCGGGACGCTCCGGCACCGGGCGACCGGTCACCTTGACCAGACCGGCGAGAGCGCCCGTCACCCCGGCGTAGGCGCCCATCGCCACCAGATAACCGCCGAGCGGTCGGTGTTCGTGCGGCGCGTACGCCCGGCGCAACCGTGCCGCCTTTTGTCGCAGGCCAGTGTCGCTCACCCGGTCTCCTCAGATGTGTCGTGGCGGTACGGGAGTGGTGTCCCGCGTGGCCGGCTCAGCCGGCCTGGAGGTTGTCGGCGACCTCGCGTGCCAGGTTGGTGAGCGCTTCGTCGGCCAACTGGTCCGGGCCCGCCCCTCCCGAGCCGTCGGCCAGGTCGAGCTGGATCCGGGCGCCGCCGGAATCCGCGGGCTCCACCCGGATCTCGGCGGACCAGTCGTCGCCGTCGCCGTCACCCCAGCGGGCCCGCAACTCCTCGCCATTGATCTCGGCGGCGGGGCTGCCGTCGCCGCGAAGCGGCTCCGGCAGCCAGGCCGAGGCGCGGTCAGGGTCGGTGGCCGTGTTGAAGACCACCTCGGGTGGCGCGGACATGCCGCGCACGGCGCGCGCCGGCATCAGGCGTCCCGCAGGCGGCTGGGGTCGACCTCCCGGCCCGGGTGGCGGGCCAGGTACTCGGTCTCGAGCTCCGCCGTGCGTCGCAGGTGGTTGGCGAGCGCGGAGTCCGACGCGTGCCGCAGGGTGTCGAGGCGGGTGCGGTGCAGGCTGTGCATCTCGCGGATCAGATCCTCGTCGGTCAACTCCGTCGGGTCGATGCCGGGCAGATCGCCGTCGAGACCCGTGGAGCCGGCCGGGTCGGCGAGGTCGTCGCCGCCCCACTCGGGCACCCGCTGCTCCGGGCTCATGTCGCTGCTGCCGCTGGACGCAAAGCCGTCCTCACGTACCGATCCGGTCATGATCGCCCCCCTTGATCTCGTTTGGGCTGGCGTCTAGACGATTGCCCAGGCGCGGGAACGCCAAACCCGCGTCAGCTACGACACGGTGTCGGAGACCCGCGCCGTCCCCGGTACCCTCGATGCCATGAGGCGGCTCTGGACCCCGGCGTGGATCGCGCGCCACGTGGCCATGGTCGTGCTGACCGTGGGTTTCCTCGGGCTGGGTTGGTGGCAGGTCAGCCGAGCCGCGGCCGGCAACAGCCTGAGCTGGGGGTACGCGGTCGAGTGGCCGATCTTCGCCGGCTTCGTGGTGTACGTGTGGTGGCGCGAGGTGAAGCTGGCCCGCAACCGGGCGTCGGAGGCCGACGCGCCACCGGCGGACCCGGCCGACGCGCCGGAGCCGGCTGTCACCACGGGTTCCCGCCCGGCGGTTCGCCGACCGGTGCGGGTTTCCCGGGTGCCGGTCAGCGACGATGCCGTCCAGGACAACGACCTGGCCGCCTACAACCACTACCTGTCATGGTTGAACGCCAATCCGGGCGCCCGGCCCGGTGACTATCCCGGCTGAGCCGGGCTCGGAAGGACGGACGACGGTGGGCGCTGCCCTTACCCGGTACCGCGTGATCGCCTGGATCGTGGGCGTGGTGCTGATCATGCTGGTCGTGATCGGCATGCCCCTGAAGTACGTGTTCGACAACGCGGTGGTGGTCGAGACGATCGGGCCGGCGCACGGCTTCCTCTACATGATCTATCTGGTGGCCGCGTTCGACCTGAGCCGCCGCGCGGACTGGCCGCTGAAGCGGATGCTGCTCGTGATGCTGGCCGGCACTGTGCCGTTCGTCTCGTTCTACGCCGAGCGCCGGGTCAGCTCCTGGCTGGCCGCGCCGCAGGAGCAGCGGGCTCCGGAGCCGGTCGCCCGCTGAGTGGCCGCTGGGCCGACGCCACCTCGGCGCCGGCCCACCGCCGTCAGGTCAACGACTGGGTCGCCACGGGTCGGCCGACGCGAGCGGATCGACCCAGCCGCCGTACCGGTTGACTTCCCGGGCCCGTAACAGTGCCCGCGTGACCTGGCCGAACTGCCGTTCGTCGTCGGCGGTGAACAGCAGCATCTCCGTTCCCCGGTACCACCCCCACAGCTCGTAGGGCGGTGGGCGCCAGCGATCGCCCACCAGGGCGAGCGCGGCCGGAAGCAGGAACACCGCACCCAGGATGAGGTACGCCCCGGCGGTCAGACGGTGCAGACCTCCGGTGAAGCCGAGCAACAGCCCGACACCGCCGAGCATGCTGGCGGTGATGACCACGGCCCGCACGGCGATCCGGTCGTGCGGGCCCCGGGTGGTCCGCAGATGGGTCAGGTCGGCGACCTGGTAGCTGGTTCGACCGGCGGTGAACCGGTCGACGGTCACGATGATGCCGGGCCGTGCGTACAGCAGGGTCGACCGGGCGCCCGGCACCGTTCGCGGCGGCGTCGTTCCTGCGCCTTCACGATTCACGGTTCCTCCCGCGGGGGACGGTTGGCCGAGATGACCCGCTGAATGACATCGCTACCGGTCGACGGGATTCCCGGCTCCGTTCACATTGTGTTGGGAGAACGCCAGCCGGCCTGGGCATTTGCGGACTCTCGACAGCTCCCCCAACCGCAGGACATCGCCGAGAAACAGCATCCATTTCAGGTTTTATCGGTTATGGGGGGCTGGTCTCCGGCGGCATACGCCCGGAACGACGAAAGTCATATTTCCGTCAGTAGGGCACTAAGAGGGCGGTACGCCCTCCCCTGTCAGGCGTCAACAGTCACGATGACGCCACCCATCGCAGGGGTACGACGGGCCACTTCGCCAACATTCGCCCCTGCTTCAACTGCGGGCAACATCCGTCCCGGGTTAGGTTGGGCGAGCCGGTCCGGCCCAGTGCCGTCCGCCCCGGGTGGCCCCGGCCGGTGTCGCCGAGGGCATCAGCAGCCCCGGCGGCCGTGGGAGAGGGGCCTTCCGCTCTTGTCATCCCTGAGAAACCTGCTGCGCACCGTGGCGCTGGCCGGCATGTCGGCCGCGCTGATCGCCCCGACGGCGGTGGCTCGCGCCGAGCCGTCCCCCGCCGACCTGACCCGCCGGATCGAGACGTCCTCGACCGAGTTGGAGCGGGTCGTCGAGTCGTACAACAAGCTGCGTGAGGAGATCAAGACCAACGAGGCCGCAGCGGCCCGATTACAGGCCCGCATCGGCCCACTCGAAGAGCAGGCCAAGCAGAGCCAGGCCGACGTGGCCAAACTGGCCAGCACCGCGTACAAGACCGGCGGCCTGCGGACCGCGGACGCCCTGCTGCGCGCCGAGGGTGCCACCGCGCTGCTGGACCGCCTCGGCACGCTCGACCAACTGACCCGCCAGCGGCAGGAGAGCATCTCCAGCTACACCGCTGACCAGCGGCGGCTGCTCGACGAGAAGTCCCGCCTGGACGCGACACTGACCCGGCAGGCCGCACAGGCCCGTGAGCTCGCGGCGGGCAAGAAGCAGATCGAGCAGGACCTGGCCAGACTGTACGAGCTGCGCGAGCAGGCGTACGGGGCGGCCACCGAGCGACCCGAACCCAAGGCCGCGGTGGCCGAGGCCAGGAACGTGCCCGCGGTGGCTGGTGACGCCGGGGCCGCGGTGCGCTACGCGTTCGGCGCGCTGGGCAAGCCGTACGTCTGGGCAGCCGACGGGCCCAACGGCTACGACTGTTCCGGGCTCACCTCGGCGGCCTGGCGGGCGGCCGGAAAGTCGCTGCCACACAACACCCGGATGCAGTGGAGTGCCGTCGCGCACATTGGCAGGGGCGACCTACGCCCAGGCGACCTGGTGTTCTACAGCGGGCTCGGGCATGTCGCCCTCTACGTGGGCGACGGCCAGGTGATCGACGCGCCGAGCGCCGGTCGCAACGTGCTCAAGCGGGGCATGAACATGATGTCCATCCAGGGCTACGGTCGGGTCCGCTAGACAGACGAATACGGCGAACGGCCGGCGTCCCCCTATCGGACGCCGGCCGTTCGCCGTCATTACTACCAGGTCAGGCTGCCTGCAGCCCCTCGGCCCGGGCCAGCTCACGCAGCCGACCGAGAGCCTGGATCTCCAACTGTCGGATCCGCTCGCGGGAGAGCGAGAACCGGGAAGCGACCTCGGTGAGCGAGTGCTCCCGGCCGTCCTCCAGGCCGTAGCGGGCCCGCATGATGCCCGCCGACCGGTCGTCGAGGTGGTTGAGCAGTCCCTCGATGCGCTGCCGCTCCAGACCGCTGAGGACGATGTCCTCCGGCGACGGCGCGTCACTGTCGGCGACCAGGTCGCCGAGCTTGGTGTCACCGTCGTCGCCCACCGGGGTGTCCAGCGAGACGGTGTCCTGCGACCAGCGGCGCAGCTCGTTGACCCGCTCGACGGTGACGCCGAGGGCGGCGGCGATCTGCTCCGGCTCCGGGTCGGCGCCCAGCTCACGGGTCAGCTGTCGGGCCACGTTGCGCATCCGGTTGACGTCCTCTACCAGGTGCACCGGCAGACGGACGGTGCGCTCCTGCTGGGCGATCGCCCGGCTGATCGCCTGGCGAATCCACCAGGTCGCGTAGGTGGAGAACTTGTAACCACGCTCGTAGTCGAACTTTTCGACCGCCCGGACCAGGCCGGTGTTGCCCTCCTGGATCAGGTCCAGCATGGGCATGCCCGAGCGCACGTAGCGGCGGGCGATCGATACGACCAGTCGGAGGTTGGCGCGGATGAAGAGGTCCTTCGCCCGCTCTCCCTCGACGACCAGCCACTCCAGGTCGGCCCGGTCGACACCGGCGGGGAGGGCATCCTCACCGAGCAGGTGCTCGGCGTAGAGGCCCGCCTCGATCGCCTTGGAGAGATCGACCTCCTTGGCGGCGTCCAGCAGTGGCGTCCGGGAGATCTCGTGCAGGTAGACGCCGACCAGGTCGCGCTCCTCGGCAACCTCGTCGGTTCGCATGCCGATGTTCTTGTCCACGTTGCCCACGGTCCCCTCGCTCGCGCCGGTTGCCCGGTTCCTTGCCATTCCCCACGTCCGTCAGCCCCTGGTAACTTCTGCTGTGCCCATCGGTGCTGACACCTACACAACAGATGAGACGTGTCGGGGATTCCGTCTCGTGAGTCGAAAGTGTCACGAATGCCTGAGTAGTAGCTGAGAGCACGGTCCATGTTTGCTGTCAGGACCCCGTCTGGCGGCTCTACGCTGGGCGCCACGCACGGGTCACCGACCATGGCAACACCGCCGGCCCGGGGGCACAGCGACCCGGGTCACCACCCTGCTGCGATCCTGGTCACTGGCTGATACGCACCGGCGGACCGGTCGGTTCATCCATCGGGAGTGTTATTACCCCCCGGCCTGATGAACAATCCGAAGCCCGGTTCGCTTCCCGGTGGACCGGGCGGGGTCAGGAGGCGAGCAGGGCGAGGGCGCCGCGGACCTGGTCGGCGGAGCGGGCCAGTGCGGCCCGGGCGGCGTCCACCTCGGCGCCGGACACCAGGGAGACCAGCGCCGTCTTCAGGTCACCGTCGGCGGCGGAAAGGGCCTGCTGGCAGACCTGCTCGGAGCAGCCGGTGGCCTCGACCAGAATCGAGATCATTCGTCCCCGGAGCTTCGCGTTGGTGGCGACCATATCGATCATGAGGTTCGAGTAGACCCGGCCCAGACGCACCATGACGGCGGTCGAGAACGTGTTGAGCACCAACTTCTGTGCGGTGCCCGCCTTCATCCGGGTCGACCCGGTAACCACCTCGGGTCCGGTGTCCACCCCGATGAACACGTCGACCGAGCGAGCGGCCTCCGCCTCCGGATTGGCGCAGAGCAGCACCGTCGAAGCACCCTTGGCCCGGGCCGAGGCGAGCGCCCCGAGGACGTACGGGGTGCGTCCGCTGGCCGCCAGACCGACCACCAGATCACCGGCGCGCACACAACCGGCCGCCTCGACCGCGCCGCCCCGCTCGTCGTCCTCGGCGTCCTCCACGGCCCGCCACATGGCGTCCGGGCCACCGGCCAGGTGGGAGCAGAACCAGTGCCGGGGCGAGTTGAAGGTGGGCGCCAGCTCGGCCGCGTCGAGCACTCCCAGGCGGCCGGACGTGCCGGCGCCGAAGTAGTGCACCCGGTGACCGCCGCGCAGGGCCGCAACCGCCAGGTCGACGGTGGTGGCGATCTCGTCGAGCACCGCTGCGACCGCGGCCGGCACCCGCCGGTCCGCCTCGTTGATCACGGTGAGGACGTCCCGGGTCGACATCAGGTCGAGGTCGACGCTGAGCGGGTTGCGCCGCTCGGTGGGCGCACCCACCCGGACCGTCGGGCGGGCGGGCGGTGCTGGCACGTCCTCGTCCGGCTCCACCGCACCTGCCGTCATGCCCGCCTCCGGTTGGCACCCACCCGGTGCGACTGGACCGCCTCGGCGGTCGCCTCCAGTGCCTTGCGTGCCCGGGCCCGGTTGCGGGCGGCCACCCCTACGAAGAGGCAGTCGACGACGGTGAGCTGGGCCAGCCGGCTGGCCGTCGCGCCGGAGCGGTAGGTGGTTTCGCGGGCCGCCGTGGTCAACACGAAGTCCGCGACGTCGGTGATCGGCGAACGCGGGAAGTTGGTCAGTGCCACGGTGACGGCACCCCGGGTGCGGGCCTGCTCCAGCACCTCGATCACATCGGAGGTGGTGCCGGTGTGCGAGATGCCGATCGCCACGTCGCCCCGACCGAGGAGGGCGGCCGAGGTCAACGCGGTGTGCACGTCCGGGAAGTAGAAGGCGATCCGGCCGATGCGGTGCAGCTTCTGCTGGAAGTCGGAGGCGACGAAGCCGCTGGCGCCGGCGCCGTAGATGTCGATCCGACCGGCGCCACTGATCGCCTCGACCACCTGCTCACAGACGGCGGGGTCGAGCTGCTCGGCGGTCTCCTCGACCGCTCGGGCGTCGTTGAACGCGATGGTGGCGATGATCTGTGCGAGGTCGGCGCCGGGCGGGATGTCACCACCGACCACCCGGGCGTCCGGCGGCTCGATCCGGCGAGCGGCCTCGGCGGCGAGGCGGATGCGCAGTTGCGGGTAACCGTCCATGCCCACCGAACGGCAGAACCGGATGACGGTCGCCTCGGATGTCTCCGCTGCGGTGGCGAGGTCGGTGATGGTCCGCCGGGCCGCAGCGGCCGGATCGGACACGACCAGTCGGGCAACCCGCTGCTCGGCGGGCGACAGCGACGGCAACAGCCCGCTGATGTGGACGATCAGCCCACCGGGCTCCTGACTCGCAGAAATCTTCGGACTCTTCGCCACGGGTGAAACTTACTTTCACCAAGCGTGAGCGTCAACTATGACTGTCCGGTAGGGAAAGTGTCGGCAGCCGGGATCACCGGTCCCGCACAGCCTGCCACTCCCGCAGGACCGCCGCCTCATCCGCCGGGTCGAGACCACCCTGCCGTACGGCGGCCGGCTGCGCTGCCATCCAGGACGCGGTCGCCCGAACGGTGTCAGGCAACGGACGGATCGCCAGCCCGACGTCCAGACCCGGTCGGGCGTCGCGGTCCATCAGGCCGCCGGACTCCGGCAGTCGCACCCACAGCGGCAGCGCCCGCTCCCCCGACCACTCGCGAACGTCGTGGGACGCCAGGAACTCCTGATCCACCCAGGTCAGGACGGGCTCCGGTGCGTCCAGCCCGGCCGCCACCCCGGCCAGCAGGTCCGCCCGTGTCATCGCCGGCCCGATGCCGTCGTACGTGCCGCTGAGGCGAGTGCCGGCGGCGTGCAGCAACCAACCCGCCAGATCGGCGACGTCCACGAACTGCACCCGGTCGGTCGGGTGCCCGGGCGCGAGAACCTCTCCGCCGGCCGACAGGCGCCGCACCCAGTACGGAAAGCGGTCGCTCGGGTCCTCGGCACCGACGATCAGGCCCGCTCGGCAGATGAACGAGCGGTCCACGCCCACCCGCTCCCGGACCGCCTGCTCGATGCTCACCTTGCACTCGCCGTACCAACGGTGGTCCGGGCCGACCGGACCGTCCACGTCCGCCGGGGCGGCCGGCAGCACCGGTGCGTCCGCGGCGGTCTGGCCGGGGGTGGTGTTGTCCGCGTACACCGAGATCGTCGACACGAAGGACCAGTGGCCCACCTGGTCGGCAAGTGCGGAGAGCGCGTGCCGCGCGTGACTGACCTGGCGGGTCACGTCGACCACGGCGTCGAAGCCGTCGTCGGCGAGCGGCACCAGGGCGTCCGGGTCGTCGCGGTCGACCGGCACGAACCGGGCCCCGGCCGGCACGACGCCGGAGACGCCCCGGGCCGCGCAGGTCACGTCGTGGCCCTGGTCGAGGGCGTGCTGCGCCACCGCCCGACCGAGGAACCGGGTGCCACCGAGAATGAGGATCCGCATCCGCCGATCCTGCGCTGCCGGTAGGCGGTTCGGCCAGCCACTCTGCTCTGGGCAGAGCGTCGGCTGTGGAGCACCGGCAGGCGCCGGCCGGACGGGACGCTAGCGTGAGGCGCATGGCGGAGCGCAGCGTGTTGGTGACCGGAGGGGCTGGCGGGCTCGGCGGGGCGGCCGTCGCCGCGTTCGTCGAGGCGGGCTGGCGGGTGGTCGTACCGGAGCGGGAGGCCCGTCCCGGTTCGGAGCCGGCAGCGGGGGTGCTCCGGCTGGTCGCGGACCTCAGCGACCCGGCGGGCGCGACGCGGGCGGTCGAGGCCGCCGCCGGCGACCCTGCGGCGCCCCTGCGGGCCGTGGTCAACCTCGTCGGCGGGTACGCCAGCGAAGGTCTGGTGCACGAGACCCCGATCGAGGTCTTCGAGCGGATGCTCACCGTCAACCTGCGGCCCACCTACCTGGTCACCCAGGCCGCGTTGCCGCATCTGGTGGCGGCCGGTGGTGGAGCGGTGGTGTGCGTCTCGGCCCGCGCGGCGGTCGCCCCGTTCGCCGGCGCGGCCGGTTACGTGACGGCCAAGGCCGGGGTGCTGGCCTTCGCCAACGCGGTCGCGGTGGAATACCGGCCCCGCAACGTCCGCTGCAACACCGTGCTGCCCAGCGTCATCGACACCCCGGCCAACCGGGCCGCCCAGCCCGACGCCGACCACTCCCGTTGGGTCGCGCCGGCCGAGATCGCATCGGTGATCCGTTTCCTCGCGTCGGACGAGTCGGCCCCGACCAGCGGTGCCACCGTTCCGGTCTACGGGCGGGCTTGAGTCACCAGCGGGGGCACCTCACCGGGTGCCGCCCTGGAAGGCGCTGGCAGCCAGGTCTCCAGGTGCGCCTGGATCTGCTCGGTGACCTCCTGGGCCGGGCGGCCGGCGTCCACCAGCACGAAACTCGGGTATTCGGGCAGGGCCCGGTAGGCGGTGTCAGCCGCGGTCAGCCAGCCCATCGTCTCGTGATCGGTGCCGCGTTCCTCGATGCGCCGGTAGGCCTCCGCCGGGTCCACGGCCAGCAGGAAGGTCACCTGCGGCGTCGGAAAGAGCCGGTAGCCGGCCCGTGCGAGCCGTTCCCAGCGTTGCCCACCGTGGGCCCGGATGCTCGCGTACTGGCAGGCCGAGTAGCGGTCCATCACCGCCGTCCGGCCGGTGAGCAGACAGCTGATCAGGGCTACGGCGATGGCGAGCCAGCGCAGCACGGACTCCACCGCCAGCACACCGTCGCGCCCGACCAGCCGCTGGGCGTCGGGCCGCCCGAGCCGGTTGGCGAGCCGGCCGAGCCAACGACGGCCGCTGGCGTTGCGGCGGTATTTCGCCGGGCGGCCGGCCGCGTTCAGCGCGTCGGCCAGTCGGTGAGCCTGAGTGGTCTTGCCCGAGCCGTCGATGCCGATGAGGGCGACAGTGCGCAACCGGGCCCTGCGTCGTCGCATCCCCGATGATCTGGCCACCCTCGACAGGTTATCCGACCCGCGCACCCGGCCCGTGAGGTATGTGATGGTTTATCCCTGTTGACACCCGACCGGGACACCCGCAGGTGTGGCCGACCGGAATGCCGGGTACCGGAGTTCGTATCCAACCGCCGGTCCACCAACACGACGACGGGAGAACCAGATGGCTGAGCGCGGAGACGAGAGTCTGGTGCACACCCTCAAGAAGGTCGCCGCCGTGCTCAAGCAGTCCGAGATCCCGTTCGCCCTGGGCGGCAGCTTCGCCGTCTACGCCCACGGGGGCCACTCCAGCGAGCACGACGTCGACTTCCTGATCCGGGAGGTCGACGTGGAGAAGGCACTGGAGGCCCTGGTCGCCGCCGGGTTCGTCGCCGAGCGCCCCCCGGAGGACTGGCTGGTCAAGGTCTTCGACGACGGCCGGATGGTGGACCTGATCCACCGGCCGATCGAGACACCGGTGACGGAGGAGACGTTCGCCGACACGGTCATCCGGCCGGTGGACGCGATCCAGATGCCGGTCCTGTCCGCCTCCCAGCTGATGGTGCACAAACTGCTCAGCTTCTCCCAGCACTACTGCGACTTCGCCCGCGGCCTGCCGCTGGCCCGCTCCCTGCGGGAGCAGATCGACTGGGAGCGGGTACGCAAGGAGACGGAGCACTCGCCGTACGCCGAGGCGTTCCTGGTGCTGCTGGACCGGCTGGAGGTGGTGCCGGCCGCCGGCACCCCGACCGGAGAGGGGACATCGTGACCCACCAACGCGACATTGGTGCCGGGCCACCGGACGAGTACGTCGAGGCGGAGATCCAAAGGCTCCTCGCCGAGGACCCCGCCGTCGCCGAACAGGGGATCACCGTGGTGCGGCGGGAACGCGCCATCGTGCTCTACGGCGAGGTGGAGAGCCCACACCGACGCGAGGAGATCCTGCGCCGGGTGTCCGAGCGCTTCCCGGACGTCCCGATCACCAGCGACATCGGGGTGATCCGCGTCGAGGCGCCCACGGAGATCGAGCAACTGCCCTGAGGGAGGTTCCATGGTGATCCGGATCGCCGCCGTGGGCGACGTACATCTGGACGAGGACGTGGTCGGTCGGTTCCGTCCCGCGTTGGAGGAGTTGCCGGAGTGTGCCGACGTGCTGCTGCTGGCCGGGGACCTGACCCGGCACGGCACCGAGGCCGAGGCGCGCTGCGTGGCGGAGGAGTTCGGTGGGTTGGCCGTGCCGGTGGTGACCGTGCTGGGCAACCACGACCACCAGTGTGACCAGGTGCCGCAGGTGGTGAAGGTCCTCGAGGACGCGGGCATCACCGTGCTGGAAGGCAACGGCGTCGTGCTGGACTGCGCCGGCGGTCGGCTCGGCATCGCCGGCGTCAAGGGCTTCGGCGGCGGGTTCGCCGGGCGGTGCGCCAGCGACTTCGGCGAGCCGGAGATGAAGGCGTTCGTCCGGACCACCAACGAGAGCGCCGAGGCTCTCGGCACGGCGCTCCGTTCGCTGGACTGCGACATGCTGGTCGCGCTCACCCACTACTCCCCGGTGCCGGACACGCTGGCCGGTGAACCGCTGGAGATCTACCCGTTCCTCGGCTCGTACCAGTTGGGGCAGGCGATCGACTCGGCGCCCACGGCGCTGGCCCTGCACGGGCACGCGCACGCCGGCACCGAGCGCGGCACGACCCCCGGCGGCGTACGCGTCCGCAACGTCGCGCACCCGGTGATCAAGCAGGCGTACAGCGTCTTCCACGTCGGCGATCAACTCGACACCGACCAGGTTTCCCCGATCGGCCAGTCGGGTAGTCAGAGGTCATGGAGCTGATTCTCTGGATTCTCGCAGTCGTACTCGTGGTCGCCGGCATCCTCGCGCTGTTCCGCCGGCAGATCCTGTGGGGCATCGTCCTCATCGTTGTCGGGCTGTTGGTCGGCCCGGGTGGTGTCAGCATCTTCAATTAGCGTGCGTACCTCCTAAAAAAACCGGGACCCGCCGGGGTCGCCGCGACCGGAGCTCCGTCCTCCCGACAGGAGCACCGGCCGGGGCGATCCCGGCGCTTTCTTGTGGGCGCTCCCGCCCCCTGATGACGGTGCCGGATGACTTGTGCGCCCTACCGCCGGTTTGACCTGACGCTGGATGGAAATTATCTCGACCATGGAGACATCCCAGGACGCGTCGAGGACCTCCGGCCGGCGGCGGTGGTGGGCTCTCGTGGGCTTCGCGGCGGCCGTCTTCGTCGCGGCCGCGATCGGCGGTCTGGGGGTGCAGGGCACCACCGGCGAGTACGCGAGCCTCCAGCAGCCCAGCTGGGCACCGCCCTCATGGCTGTTCGGCCCGGTCTGGTCGCTGCTCTACGCACTGATCGCGGTGGCCGCCTGGCTGGTGTGGCAGCGGGTCGGCTTCGGCCCCGCCCTCTGGGCGTGGACCGCCCAACTGGTGCTCAACGCCATCTGGACCCCGCTGTTCTTCGGCGCGGGGCGATATGGGCTGGCGTTCGCCGAGATCGTGGTGATGTGGCTGGCGATCGGGCTCACCGTGGTGCTGTTCGCCAGGGTGTCGCGGGTGGCGGCGGCGCTGCTGCTGCCCTACTGGGCCTGGGTCACCTTCGCCGCCGCCCTGAACCTGTCGATCTGGCAGCTGAACTCCTGACCTGACCGGTCCCCGACGGCGGCGCCCGCCGGGGACCGTGGCCGTCCCCGGGTCAGCAGCGGGGCACGCCGGGGATGTATCCGTCGGACCCGGTGTACACGTACGCGTCGGCGATGAACCGACCGCTGCCGATCCGGTCCCAGATCGAGCTGGTGCCGTACGTGCCGGTGACCGTGGTGCCGCTGGTCTGGCAGGCGATGGTCACCCGCGTGCCGTCGGCGACAGTGCCCACCGAGGCGTACCCGGTGCCGGGGCCGGAGCGGACGGTCAACGGGGTGCCGCTGGTGTCGACAGTGCCGTTGCCGCCGCCCGAGGAGCACCCGTTGTTGCTGGTGTAGGTCTTGGTGCCCCAGTACAGGGCGAGGGTGCCGTTGAAGCGCACCTTGATGTCGGCGCCGTCGAGGCGCTGCTCGTAGTGCAGGTGCGGGCCGGTCGACCCGCCGGTGGTGCCGACCCAGCCGAGCACCTTGCCGTAGCCGACCGTCTGCCCGACGGAGACGTTGAAGCCGTTGAGGTGGGCGTAGTAGGTGCTGTAACCGCCCCCGTGGTTGATCCGGACGTATTTGCCGTAGCTGGTGCCACCGAGGTCGGTCACGCGGTCGACGGTGCCGGGCGCGCTCGCCACCACCGGGTCGCCCTGATCGTCGGTGCGGTTGAAGTCGACGGCGTTCGCCGGGCTGTGACCCGATCGGGTCTGCCCGGACCAGGACTGGCCGCACGGGAACGGCACCTTGAAGGTCGGCGCGGCCAGCGCCGGGCTGGCCGGCGCCAGGACTCCTCCGACGAGCACACCCGCCACCAGCAGGCTGATCCACCGCTTTCGCATACAGCTCCTCCTATGTCGAAAACCTTCGATGGGGTGGCCCTAGCCTGACAGATATCGTCAATCTTCGAAAGAGTCGGGGATCCGCCGCGGGAGCGCGCCCACGAGGCAGCCCGCAGGTTTCCGGATTGTTACTCGCTCGTGTCTGACAGGGGGTGGACCGGACCGGATGCAAGCGCTTACATGTGTGCACGCCCAATCGGACCGGCGACGGGTCACCAGCACGACCGCGCCGGCTAGGAAGGAGGACGGCATGGCGGTCTTTACCAGACCACGCCAGGCCTTCGTGATCGCCGGCGTACTCGGGCTGGCGCTCAGCGCCACCGCCTGCGGTACCGGCGACGACAAGAAGAGCAACAACGCGGGCTCCGCGGAGTGCGCCGCATACGACAAGTACGAGGGCCACGACGGCAAGAAGGTCTCGATCTACGCGTCCATCCGTGACGCCGAGGCGGACCTGCTCGAGCGC
Organism: Micromonospora sp. C81; assembly: GCF_018070425.1. Taxonomy (NCBI): domain Bacteria; kingdom Bacillati; phylum Actinomycetota; class Actinomycetes; order Micromonosporales; family Micromonosporaceae; genus Micromonospora; species Micromonospora sp. C81. Next base: position 53,092 of record NZ_JAGPXS010000022.1, on the reverse strand, counting down.
TCCTGGTCGGACTTCACCAAGTGCACCGGCATCGAGATCGACTACGAGGGCAGCGGCGAGTTCGAGGCGCAGCTCCCGGTCCGGGTCGACGGTGGCAACGCCCCCGACATCGCCTTCGTGCCGCAGCCCGGCCTCGTGAAGCGTTTCGCGGACGCCGGCAAGCTGAAGTCCCTGAGCGCCGACACCAAGGCCCTCGCCGAGCAGAACATGCCGGCCGACTGGCTGAAGTACGGCACCGTCAACGGGACGCTCTACGGCGTGCCGCTCGGCGCCAACGTCAAGTCCTTCGTGTGGTACTCGCCGAAGACGTTCAAGGAGAAGGGCTGGGAGGTTCCGACCACCTGGGACCAGCTCATCGCCCTGAGCGACAAGATCGCCGCCAGTGGCATGAAGCCGTGGTGCGCGGGCGTCGAGTCCGGTGACGCCACCGGCTGGCCGGCCACCGACTGGATCGAAGACGTGATCCTGCGGACCCAGGGCCCCGAGGTCTACGACCAGTGGACCACCCACGGGATCCCGTTCAACGACCCGAAGATCGTCGACGCGGTCGACCGCGCCGGCACCATCCTCAAGAACGACAAGTACATGAACGGCGGCTTCGGCGGCGTCAAGAGCATCACCACCACCTCCTTCCAGGAGGCGGGCGTGCCGGTCACCAACGGCAAGTGCGCGATGCACCGGCAGGCGTCGTTCTACGCCAACCAGTTCCCCGAGGGCACCAAGGTGGCTGCGGACGGCGACGCGTTCGCCTTCTACTTCCCGGCCATCGACCCCGCCAAGGGCAAGCCGGTGCTGGGCGCGGGCGAGTTCGTCGTCGGCTACGCCGACCGTCCCGAGGTCCAGGCGGTGCAGACCTACCTGGCTTCGGCTGAGTACGTCAACAGCCGCGCGAAGCTCGGCAACTGGGTCACGGCGAACAACAAGCTGGACATCGCCAACGTGGCCAGCCCGATCGACAAGCTCTCCGTCCAGATCCTCCAGGACAAGAGCGGCACCTTCCGCTTCGACGGTTCCGACCTGATGCCGGCAGCCGTCGGCGCGGGAACGTTCTGGAAGGGCATGGTCGAGTGGCTGAACGGCAAGGCGACCGCCCCGGTGCTCCAGGGCATCGAGAGCAGCTGGCCTAAGTGATCCCGGCGGTGGACCCGAGAGGGAGGGTTGATGGAGTTCGACTTCGCCGATCAGCAGCCGAAGCTCCTCATGCTGATGTACGGGCTGGTCGCCTTCGTCGTGGTGGTGGGCGGTCTGCTCCTGCTGCTCGACGTGGTGCCGGCCTGGTTCGCCCGGCGACGGGAGGCACAACTCGTCGCCGTCTCGGCGAGTGGAGCTCCACTCCCCCGCCGAACCAAGCCGCGGGAGGGGCTCTTCGCGCTCTTCTTCCTGCTGCCGACGCTGCTGCTGCTCACCATCGGCCTGGTCGTGCCAGCCATCCGCACCACGGTGCTCTCCCTGATGAACAGGGACAGCACCGAGTGGGTGGGGTTGGACAACTTCGGCTGGATGTTCTCCGACGACGCGATCGTCCGGGTCCTGATCAACACCCTGATCTGGGTGCTCCTGGTCCCCCTGGTGGCGACCGGGTTCGGCCTCATCTACGCCGTACTCGTGGACAAGGCCCGGTTCGAGTCCGTGGCCAAGTCACTGATCTTCCTGCCGATGGCCATCTCCTTCGTGGGCGCCAGCATCATCTGGAAGTTCGTCTACGCCTACCGAGGTGAGGGCGACCAGATCGGTCTGCTCAACCAGATCGTGGTCAGCCTCGGCGGTGAGCCCAAGCAGTGGCTGCTCGAATCGCCACTGAACACGCTGCTGCTCATCGTCATCATGATCTGGATCCAGGCCGGTTTCGCCATGGTGGTGCTCTCCGCCGCGATCAAGGCGATCCCCGGCGACATCGTCGAAGCCGCCCGGCTCGACGGGGTCAGCCCGTGGCAGATGTTCTGGCAGATCACCATGCCGAGCATCCGACCGGCGCTGATCGTCGTGATGGTGACCCTCACGATCGCCACGCTCAAGGTCTTCGACATCGTCCGGACCTCGACGAACGGCAACTACGACACCAGCGTGATCGCCAACGAGATGTACAACCAGGCGTTCCGGTACAGCGAGAACGGGCGGGGTTCCGCACTCGCGGTCTTCCTCTTCATCCTGGTCATCCCGGTCGTGATCTACCAGATCCGTAACCTCCGTCAACAGCGGGAGGGCTGAGATGACCACCGCAACGCCAACTGTCGCCGCTGGCACCCAGAAGACCGACGGCACCCCGACCACCACTGGCGGACGGGTCCGCAAGCGGCTGAACAGCCGCACCGCCACCCTCGTCTCAGTCATCATCGCGGTGGCCTGGACCATTCCGACCTTCGGCCTGCTCGTCTCCTCACTCCGACCGGAAGACGAGATCAAGACCACCGGCTGGTGGACGGCCTTCACCAACCCGCAGTTCACGTTCGACAACTACCAGCAGGTCCTGTTCGGGCGGTCGTCGTCCTCCGGGCAGCTCGCCGGGTCCTTCATCAACTCCCTGGCGATCACCATCCCGTCGGTGCTCTTCCCGCTCGCCTTCGCCTGCCTGGCCGCGTACGCGCTGGCCTGGATCAACTTCCGCGGCCGGGACTGGGTCTACATCGCGATCTTCGCGTTGCAGATCGTGCCGCTGCAGATGGCCCTGGTGCCGCTGCTGAGGTTCTTCTCCACCGGGGTCAGCCTCGGCGGCGTCACCCTGATGCCGGCCTGGGACCTGGTCGACGAGCAGAAGTTCGCCCAGGTGTGGTTCGCGCACACCTGCTTCGCGCTTCCGTTCGCCGTCTTCCTGCTGCACAACTTCATCTCGCAACTGCCGGGTGACCTGATGGAGGCGGCCCGCGTCGACGGGGCCACCCACCCGAAGATCTTCCGCACCATCGTGCTGCCGCTGATCACCCCGGCACTCGCGGCGTTCGGCATCTTCCAGTTCCTCTGGGTCTGGAACGACCTGCTGGTCGCGCTGATCTTCGCCGGCGGCAGCAACGAGACCGCCCCGCTCACCGTCCGGCTCGCCGAGATGGCCGGCACCCGGGGCAACGAGTGGCAGCGCCTGACCGCCGGCGCGTTCGTCAGCATCGTCGTACCGCTCATTGTTTTCCTGTCCCTGCAGCGCTTCTTCGTGCGAGGTCTGCTCGCCGGCAGCGTCAAGGGCTGACCCGCTTGCCCGCCGCCGCCTGGCCCCTCGGGCGGCGGCGGGCGCTCCGGGCACCGAGCGGGGGAACCGTGACGAGGATTGATGATGTGGCCCGGCTGGCCGGAGTGTCCACGGCCACCGTCTCGCGGGCCCTGCGCGGGTTGCCGACGGTCTCGGCCGCCACCCGACGCCGGGTGCTCGCCGCCGCCGAGCAGCTCGACTACGAGGTCTCACCGAGCGCGTCCCGGCTGGCCGGGGGCCGGACCGGCACGGTCGCGGTGGTGGTCCCCCGAATCACCCGCTGGTTCTTCAGCACCATCGTCGAGGCGGTCGAGGAATACCTCCACCAGTCCGGCTACGACCTGCTGCTCTACAACCTGGGCGGCCGGGAGCAGGTCCGCCAACGGGTCCTGCGTACGGCCAACCTGCACAAGCGGGTCGACGCCATCATGCTGGTCGCCACGCCACTGCGGCCGGCCGACATGACCGCGCTGGCCGCCCTGGAACTCCCCGGGGTGACCATCAGCTCGGGAAGCAGGGTGCCCAACTGGCCCTGCGTCCGCATCGACGACGTGGCCGCCGCCCGGGCCGCCACCCGGCACCTGCTCGACCTCGGGCACCACCGCATCGCGCACATCTCCGGTGACCCGGACGACGAGCTGGCCTTCACCACCCACCTCGACCGCCGCCGGGGCTACCAGGCGGCACTGCGCGCCGCCGGTCTGCGGCTCGACCCGACCCTGGACGTCGAATCCACGTTCACCATCGACGGCGGCACCCGGGCCACCGAGGAGCTGCTGGCCCGCGGCGAGCCGCCGACCGCGATCGTCGCCGCCTGCGACGAGATGGCGATGGGCGCGATGACCGCGCTGCGCGACGCCGGACTGCGGGTGCCGCAGGACGTCAGCGTCATCGGCATCGACGACCACGACCTGGCCGGCGTGCTCGGGCTCAGCACCATCGCCCAACCCGCCGCCGAGCAGGGCAGACTGGCCGCACGGATGTTGCTCGACCCGCTCGAAGCCCGACCTCCGGGCCCACTCCTGGGTCACCAGGGCACCGACGGCGCCACGCCGGTGATCCTGCCCACTCGGCTGGTGGTCCGGGACTCGACCGCACCACCCCGGGCACACTGAAGAACTTCAACCATCGCCGCCGGCCGGTGGCTGGCGGCGATGCGGCCGGCAGGAGCACCGCCGGCAGTCCACCCACAGCTCGACACGGGAGAAGACTCTGAACACCGATCCGACGCAGCAGACCCCCTCCGGTCACCCGATCACCGGCTGGTGGACCGAGGCGACCATCTACCAGATCTATCCCCGCTCGTTCGCCGACTCGGACGGGGACGGCATCGGTGACCTACCCGGCATCACCGCCCGCCTCGACCACCTCGTCGAGCTGGGCGTGGACGCGGTGTGGCTCTCCCCGTTCTACCCGTCGCCGCAGGCCGACGCCGGCTACGACGTGGCCGACTACCGCGACATCGACCCGCTGTTCGGCACCCTCGCCGACGCGGACAAGCTGATCGCCGAGGCCCGGTCCCGCAGCCTGCGGGTGATCGTGGACCTGGTGCCGAACCACACCTCGTCCGCGCACCGCTGGTTCCAGGCCGCCCTGCCCGCCGCGCCCGGCAGCCCGGAGCGGGCCCGGTACATCTTCCGGGACGGCCTCGGCCCGACCGGTGACCAGCCGCCGAACGACTGGCAGAGCGTCTTCGGCGGCCCGGCCTGGACCCGGACGGTCGACCCGGACGGCAAACCCGGCCAGTGGTACCTGCACCTGTTCGACACCGGCCAGCCGGACCTCAACTGGGACAACCCGGAGGTCCACGCGGAGTTCCTGGACGTCCTGCGGTTCTGGCTGGACCGTGGCGTGGACGGCTTCCGGGTCGACGTGGCACACGGCCTGATCAAGCAGGCCGACCTGGCCGACTGGCAGGAGCCGCAGGAGATTCTCTCCGGCAACGAGATCGACAAGCCGCGCCCGCCGATGTGGGACCAGGACGGCGTGCACGAGATCTACCGGCAGTGGCGGCAGGTCCTGGACAGCTACCCGGGCGAGCGGGTGCTCGTCGCCGAGGCGTGGGTGGAGCCGGCCGAGCGGCTGGCCCGCTACGTCCGCCCGGACGAGATGCACCAGGCGTTCAACTTCGAGTACCTGCTGGCCGCGTGGACCGCACCGGCCCAGTACGCGGTGATCACCCGCTCGTTGGAGGCGACCGACTCGGTCGGCGCGCCGACCACCTGGGTGCTGTCCAACCACGACGTGGTCCGGCACGCCTCCCGGCTCGGCCTGCCGGTGGGCGGCGGCCGGCCCAACGGCATCGGCACCGGCGACCCGCAGCCGGACGCGGCCCTCGGCCTGCGCCGGGCCCGCGCAGCCACCCTGCTGATGCTCGCTCTTCCTGGCTCGGCGTACCTCTACCAGGGCGAGGAACTGGGGCTGCCCGAGCACACCACGCTGCCCGACGAGGCCCGGCAGGACCCGACCTGGGAGCGCAGCGGGCACACCCAGCGTGGCCGGGACGGCTGCCGGGTGCCGATTCCGTGGGAGGCCGACGCCCCGTCGTACGGTTTCGGGCCCACCGACGCGAGCTGGCTGCCGCAGCCCGCGCTCTGGGCGGAGTACGCGCTGGACCGCCAGCGCGACGTGCCCGGCTCCACGTACGAGCTGTACCGCGCGGCGCTGCGGCTGCGCCGCGAGCACGGGCTGGGTCGCGGCACCCTGGAGTGGGTGTCCTCGGGCGACGAGACGCTGACCTTCCGCAACGGTGAGCTGACCGTGCTGACCAACTTCGGTGCGGCCCCGGTGCCGCTGCCGACCGGTGCCGAGGTGCTAGCCACCAGCGCACCCCTGAACGACGACAACGCGGTCCCGACCGACGTGACGGTCTGGCTGCGCTGACCCTGACCCGAGTCCGTGAGGGGCCAACATCAGGGATGTTGGCCCCTCACGCTCGCCCGAGGCAGCACTTTCGGAGATGTTGCGCGGATCAGGGCGGGCGTGCGGGCGGGGCGGGCGGTGGGGGCGGCGCACGCGGGTCAGAGGCGGTCGGCGCGGGTGTGCAGCAGGTCGTGCACGTTGTCGATGTCCTCGGGTGAGGTCCGCGAGGCGAGCCAGTACATGACACCGGTGGGGATGAAGAAGAGCTGGAACGCGGCCAGCCCGACGGCGAAGTTCAACGGCGGCGGGAATGCCGCTCGCAGCCCCTGGAACGCCACCCCGACCAGCCCGTTGCCGGCCGCGCGACCAACCCCGTTGACCAGGTTGCCCAGGCTGTAGACCGTGCCCCGGTGCTCGGGTGGGTTGACGTCGGCGATCAGCGCGAACCAGTTCGGCGAGTTGGCCGAGGTCAGCGCGAGCGCGACGATCGCGGTGAGCAGGCTCAGCCCCACCGACGGCTCGGTGAAGACGCTGGCCAGCACCGCGCCGACGACCGCGCCGCCACTCGCGCCGTCCGGCACGTCGATGGTCACCGGGACGAAGAACAACACCAGGTAGAACGGCAGCGCCGCGAGGATGCCGACCGCGGCGACCAGGGCCCGCCCTCTCGGCGTACGCCGCTGTGCCGCGTCGCCGATCAGGCCGCCCACGATGGAGAGCACCCCGCCGAGCTGGAACAGTGTGGCGAAGACGCTGCCCACGACCACCGCTGTCGACGTCGAATATCCCTGGGCCTCGGCCCGTTCGGCGAAGAGCACCGGCAGCCAGACCAGCGAGCCGAAGGCGGCCTGCGCGGTAAGGCCCTGCAGGATCAGCCACCGGTTGGTCCGTCGGGCCAGGATGCGCGGTAGGTCGGCGCGGCTGATCCGATAGTCGTACTCGGCGCCGGCGTCCAGCCTGCCAGCCAGTTCCGGCTCGCTCTGGCCACGGCGGACGTCGTACGTGAACAGGTACGCGAGGGTGGCCGCCAGGCCGACGCCGGTCAGGAGCAGGAACGGTCGCCGCCAGTCAGCCGCCCCGAGCAGCCCGCCGAGGAGCGTGCCGGCCAGGGTGCCGATCCCCTGGGACAGCCCCCAGAAGCTCATCACCAACCCCCGCCGGGTCGGTGAGATCAGGTCGGTGACCACCGAGAAGCCGACCGAGCCGACCGCACCGAGGCCGACCGCCGCGACCAGTTGTGCGGCGAGGAACGTGAGGTAGCCGCCGGCGAGCGCGCTGCCGCCGGTGCCCGCCGCCCAGAGCAGCGTGCCCACCATGAGCAGCGGCTTGCGGTTGGTCCGGTCGCCGACGTACGCCCAGCCGACCGCCGCCACGGCGCTGACCAGGAAGCTGACCGCGGTGACCAGACCGAGCAGCCGCCCCGACACGGAGAACGCGTCGGAGATCGGGCCGTACAGCGGCGGCACCAGCCCGATCGCCACGTTGTCCAGGGAGGCGAGCAGCACGAACACGACGACGCTGTACAGCCGGTGTGCCGGGCCACCGCCCCGGCCAGGCGGGCGTGGGCCGGACTGCGCCCGCCCCTGGCCGGGCCCGCCACTGGTCACCGTCATGACCGGCAGCCAACCAGACTCCGTCGAGCAGGTCGTCACGCGGGTGGGTGCCGGTCACCGTCGACCGGCACCCACCCACGTCGATCCCGACGGTCAGCGCCGGTCGAGAACCAGTCCGCGAGCCGCGGCGTACTGCTCACGCACCGCGGGGACGGGCTCGGCGGCGTACTCCTCGGTGCCCTCGACCGCCCAGACCGGCGGCGTGGGACCGCCCAGGGCGACCCAGGCGGCCTGCCGGGCGGCGCCGTCGGCGACGTACTCCCCGGCGGGCGGGACGACGACCGGGCAGCCGAAGACCTGCGGCGCGATCCGACGGACCGCGGCCGACCTGGCTCCGCCGCCGACCAGGATGACCCGGCGGGCGGTGGCACCCTGCGCGGTCAGCGCGTCCAGGCCGTCGGCGAGGGCGCAGAGCATGCCCTCCACGGCGGCCCGGGCCAGGTGCGCGGGGGTCGACGTGCGCAGGGTCAGGCCGTGCACAGCGCCGGTGGCGAGCGGACGGTTCGGCGTTCGCTCACCCTCCAGGTAGGGCACCATGACCAGCCCGTCCGCACCGGCTGGCGCGGAGAGCGCCAGCTCGGCCAGCTCGTCCAGGCTGACCCCGAGCATCGCGGCGGCGGCGTCCAGCACCCGGGCCGCGTTGAGCGTGGCGACCAGCGGCAGGAAGCGACCGGACGCGTCGGCGAAGCCCGCCACCGCACCGCTCTCGTCGGCGGCCGGCACGTCGGCGACGCTGAACACGGTGCCGGAGGTGCCGATCGAGACGATCACGTCACCGGGCCCGGCGCCGACGCCGAGCGCGGCGGCGGCGTTGTCCCCGGTGCCCGCGCCGAGCAGCGCGCCGCCCGGCCCACCCAGCACGTCGGACAGCTTTCCCGCCGACTCCGCCGGACCGAGCACCTCGGGCAGCACCAACCGCCGGCCGAAGCCCCGCTCCAGCAGGTCCAGTCGGTACTGCCCGGTGGCCGGCGACCAGTAGCTGGTGCCGCTGGCGTCACCCCGGTCGGTACGCAGCGCGTCCAGCCCCGGTGCGCCGGCCAGCCGCCAGGTCAGCCAGTCGTGCGGCAGGCAGACGGCCGCCACCTGGGCTGCCCGCTCCGGCTCGTGTGTGGCCAGCCAGCGCAGCTTGGTGAGGGTGAAGCTGGCCACCGGCACGCTTCCGGTGGCCTCGGCCCAGAACCGACGCCCGGCCGCGCCGCCGCCGGCCTCCTCGACGAGGTCGGCGGCGGCGTCGGCGGATCGGGTGTCGTTCCACAGCAGCGCCGGGCGGACCACCCGGCCGTCCTCGTCGAGGCACACCATGCCGTGCTGCTGGCCGGCGACCGAGATCGCGGCCACGTCGGCCAGCCCACCGGCCTGGTCGGCGGCACTACGCAGTGCCTGCCACCAGGCTTCCGGGTCGACCTCGGTGCCATCCGGGTGCGGCGCCCGGCCCTGCCGGAGCAGGGCACCGGTCTCCGCGTCCCGGATGACCACCTTGCAGGACTGGGTGGACGAGTCGACGCCTGCGACCAACGGCATGGCGGGGCCTCAGCGGGCGCCGAGCAGGTGCTCGACGGCGAGCTGGTTGAGCCGGACGAAGGCGTAGCCCCGGGCGGCCACCGCGTCGACGTCGACATCCTCGAACGCGGACCGGTCGGCCAGGAACTCGTCGTAGCTCTCGCCCGCGCCGAGCGTCGGCGTGTTCAGCTCGCCGACCTTGCTGGCGGCAAGTGCCTCGACGACCTCGGGGTCGGCGCGGAACGCCGCTGCCCGCTCCTTGAGCAGCAGGTAGGTGCTCATGTTGGCCGCCGCCGAGGCCCAGACACCGTCCATGTCCTCGGTGCGGGAGGGCTTGTAGTCGAAGTGCCGGGGGCCGTCGTAGGTAGGCCCGCCGTTCGGGCCGCCGTTCTCCAGGAGGTCCACCAGGGCGAACGCGTTCATCAGGTCACCGTGACCGAAGACCAGGTCCTGGTCGTACTTGATGCCACGCTGGCCGTTGAGGTCCAGGTGGAACAGCTTGCCCTGCCAGAGCGCCTGGGCGATGCCGTGGGCGTAGTTGAGCCCGGCCATCTGCTCGTGACCGACCTCCGGGTTGAGGCCCACCATCTCCGGGTGCGCCAGCTGGGAGATGAAACCGAGCGCGTGCCCGATGGTCGGCAGCAGGATGTCTCCGCGCGGCTCGTTGGGCTTGGGCTCCAGGGCGAACCGCAGGTTGTAGCCCTTGTCGATGACGTACTGGGTGAGCAGGTCCACCGCCTCGCGGTAGCGGTCCAGCGCGGCGCGGACGTCCTTGGCGACGTCGTACTCGGAGCCCTCGCGGCCACCCCACATGACGAAGGTGCTCGCGCCCAGCTCGGCGGCCAGGTCGACGTTGCGCAGCACCTTGCGCAGCGCGTACCGGCGGACGTCGCGGTCGTTGCTGGTGAAACCGCCGTCCTTGAAGATCGGGTGGGTGAAGAGGTTGGTGGTGACCATGGGAACCACGAGGCCGGTCTCGTCGAGAGCCTTGCGGAACCGGGCGATGTGCTGGTCACGGGTGGCGGCGTCGGCGCCGAACGGGATCAGGTCGTCGTCGTGGAAGGTGATGCCGTACGCGCCCAGCTCGGCGAGCCGGTGCACCGCCTCGACCGCGTCGAGCTCGGGGCGCGTCGCGTCACCGAACGGGTCGCGGGCCTGCCATCCGACGGTCCAGAGCCCGAAGGAGAACTTGTCGGCGGGAGTGGGACGGGGTGCCATGAGCGACCTCCGGGTGGTGGTGTTGTCCGCTATTTGTTCAGCCATTGAATTATTTGCTCGCCCTATGGCACTGTCAAGGGGTGAGCCTCACCCACGCCCCGGCCGGCGCAGTCCGTCAGGGCAGTCTGCGCGAGCTCAACCTCGCCCTGGTGCTCGGCCGCATCGCCGCAGCCCACCGTCCTCCGTCCCGGGCCGACCTGGCAACAGCGACCGGCCTGACCAGGGCCACCGTCTCCGCGGTGGTCGAGGACCTGCTCGCCGGCCACCTGGTCAGCGAATCCGACCCGGCGCCCCGCTCCGGCGCCGGCCGTCCGGCACGCGGGCTGGTCCTGGCCGACCAGGGGCCGGCCGGGCTCGGCCTGGAGGTCAACGTCGACTACCTGGCGGTGTGCGTGGTGGACCTCGCCGGCCAGGTCCGCCATCGCACCGTGCACCGGGCCGACCTGCGCCCGGTGGCCCCCGCCGACGCGCTGGCCCAGCTGGTCGAGATGGCCGTGGCGGCCCGCGACGACGCCACCGAGCGGGGCCTCACCCTGGTCGGGGCCGCGCTCGCGGTGCCCGGCCTGGTGGACGACGCCGGGATGGTCCGGCTCGCGCCCAACCTCGGCTGGCGCGACGTGCCCGTCCCCGCACTGCTCGCCGAGCATCCGCCGCTGGTCGAGCAGGTGCCCGGCGTGCCCGTCCTGGTCGTGGACAACGAGGCCAACCTCGCCGCGCTCGGTGAGCTGCACTCCCGGCCACCCGGCCCGTCCAGCTTCCTGCACATCTCCGGAGAGGTGGGCATCGGCGCCGGCATCGTGCTGGACGGGGCGCTGTTCCGCGGCGTGCGCGGTTGGAGCGGTGAGATCGGGCACCTTCCGGTCCACCCCGAGGGCCGTCCGTGCCGCTGCGGCGGGCAGGGCTGCCTGGAGCAGTACGCCGGCCAGGAGGCGATCGTGACCGCTGCCGGGCTGGCCCGGGCGGAGCTTCCGGCGGACACCGCGACGGCGCGGCTGGCCGAGCTGGCCGAGGCCGGCAACGCCGACGCGCTCCGGGCGCTGCACGACGCCGGAACGGCGCTCGGCGTCGCGGTGGCCGGCGTCGTGAACCTGCTCGACCTGGACACCGTGGTGCTCGGCGGCGGGTACGCGGCGCTCGCGCCCTGGCTGTGCCCTCCCGTGCTCGCCGAGATCGCCAGCCGGGTGCTGACCGCCGCCTGGTCGCCGGTCACGGTCCGGCCGTCGACGCTCGGCGCGGAGGCCGCCGCGGTGGGTGCCGCCGGCTCGGTGGTCCGCCGGATCGTCGCCCAGCCCGCCGGGTGGCTGGCCCGCTCCGGCTGATCGACACTGCGCGCTGGGCGTCTGTCGGTGCGGATCGGTATCCTTGCCCCTCAGCAACGATGCCGTGTGAGGAGTCGAGAAGCAGCATGCGCACGAGTCGTCAGACGCGAGCCGGCGTGCGGCGGTGACCACGACCCGGCAACCCAGCGGCACTCCGCTGCCAGCCGACCCGCCGTTGGCCCGCGAGCTGCTCGACGGTCTCGCCGAGGCGGTCCTCACGACGGACGAGACCGGCCGGGTCACCCTGCTCAACGCCATGGCGGCGGAGCTGCTCCCGGAGATCACCGTCGGCACCGAGCTGTCCCGCTGCCCGGTGGCGGCCCTGGCCCGGGCGGTCGCCAGCGACGCCGACCACTTCGACGCCGACCACCGGGGCCGACGACTGCGCGGTGCCCGGCGACAGCTCGCCGGCTCCCGCTTCGCGTGGTACGTGCGCGACGCCACCGAGGAGCACGCCCGCGCCGACGCCCTGCTCGCCGAACGCTCCCGCACCGCCTTCCTCGCCCAGGCCGGCAGCCGGCTCGGGCTGTCCCTGCACCGGGACCAGGTGCTCCTGGCAACCACCACCCTCGCGGTTCCCTACCTGGCCGACGTCGCCGTGGCCCTGCCCCGACCGGCCGCGCCGGCCGAGCCGCACGCCCGCTGGATCCGGTACGCCGACGGCGAGCCCGCCCCGGTCAGCGGGCTGGCCCCGGCGACGCTGACCGACACCGTGCCCGGGCTCGCCGAGGCGCTGACCGGCGACCTCACCGAGCCGAGCCGTTGGCGCGACACCGAGCTCGCCGACCTGGCCGCCATGCTGCCGCCCGGGTTCGGCCACCCCGGCATGGTGCTGGTCAGCCCGATGCTCGGCGCCGAAGGGTCGGTCGGCGCTCTGCTGCTCGTCCGACGGGCCGGGCGGGCCGACTTCGACCCGCGCGACATCGAGCTTGCCCGGGAGTTCGCCGCCCGGGCGGGTGCCGCGCTGGCCACGGCCGACCTCCATGGCGAGCAGGCCCATCTGGCCCGGGTCCTGCAGGCCAGCCTGCTTCCGCCCGAGCTGCCCTCAGTGCCCGGCGTGACCCTGGCCGGCGGCTACCGGGCCGCCGGAGACAGCCTGCGCATCGGAGGCGACTTCTACGAGGTGTTCCCGCACCCGCGCGGCGCCCTGTTCGCGCTCGGCGACGTGTGCGGCAGGGGCGTGGGCGCAGCCGTGCTGACCGGCCGGGTCCGCCAGTCGTTGCAGACGCTGCGGCTTGTCGAGCAGCGCCCGCTGGAGCTGATCGACCTGCTCAACCGGGCGTTGTTCGATGCGCCGGACGCGGCGCGGCGCAGTCAGCTCACCACTCTGCTGCTCGGTTCCCTCCAGCGCGCGCCCGACGGGGTGGACATCCGGATCGCCGGCGGGGGCCACCCGGCACCGCTGCTGGTCACCACGGACGGCACTGTCACCCCGGTCCCGGTCGGTGGCATGCCGGTCGGGGCGCTGACGGCCCCACGGTTCGCCGAGACCCGGGTGCACCTCGACCCCGGCGACCTGCTGCTGGCGTACACCGATGGGGTGACCGAGGCGCGCGGGCCCCGCGACGGGGTGATGTTCGGTGAGGCCCGGCTGCGTGCGGCGGTCGCGGCGGCGGCCGGGCAGCCGCCGGCGGCGCTGATCGACCGGGTGCTCGGGGCGGTCGACGACTGGTTGGACGGGCAGGCCCACGACGACGTCGCGATGCTGGCCGTCTGTGCGTCGGTGCCGGCGTGAGTGGGCCCGGCCGGAATGTGCGCGACCCGCTCACGGCCGCACCAGCCCGCAGCGGCGCGATCAGGCGGTTCGCGCCACCGGTGGGCCGCCGGCCGGCCAGTCCCGGGTGGGGCCGACCGAGCGTTCCTGGTCACCCGACGAGCCGGCCCAGGCCCCACGGGTCTGCAGGCCCGGATCAGTGGGCAGAGACCGGCCACCTGGCCGGTCCGGGCCCGGCCAACCCTCCTGCTCCGCCGGCTCGCCCAGTGCCGACGTGGCGTGCGCCTGCTGACGGCGACCGACCTCGTCGAATTCCCGCATCCCGCGCAGCAGCGCGTCGCGACCCTCCGGGCTCATCCCCGCCAGCACGGCCCCGAGCTGTTCCTGACGATCCGCCCGCAGCTCGGCGAGGAGCCGGCGGGCCTCCGGGGTGAGGTGCAGCGAGATCTCCCGCCGGTCGAAGCGGCCCGGCTCGCGCTCCAGCATGCCGGCGGCGACCAGCCGGTCGCAGAGGCGACTGGCTGAGCTGAGCAACATGTCGAGCTGGGTGGCGAGCCGACGCAGGTTGATCCCGTCGGACTGTTCCACCACCATCACGGCCCGTAGCTGGGCGCCGGAGACACGACTGGCGGTCCCCTCCCGGGCAGATTCCCAGATGCCCAGCAGGCTTGCGGCCACCGCGTCCAGCGCGGCAGCCATACTCGTCTCGGGGTCCGTCGGACCGCTCACATCGGCCATGGTGGGCCGAGAATACTCCGAACCCGCTGGTGGTCGAGCTTTAGCAAGGGAGCGACGATGAGCGAACCGGTCAGTCAGGCACGGCGCGCCCTGAACCAGACACCGGCCGACCGGCTCGTCATTGGCGTCGGCGAGGTGCTCGGCCGGTCGTACGGGATCACCGACGTCGAGCTGTACCAGGTCGACTACCGGCTCGCGGAGCTCCTGCCGCTCGGCGACGGTGAGCCGATCGACAGCCCCGGGCACCCCGCCTGGCGGGCCTTCGACCACCAGTCACCGATACTCACCGACGGCAACGGGTGGTTCCCGGTCACCATGCGTGGCGAGCGCCGGGGGGTGCTGTGCCTGTCGCCCGTCCCGGACGACCCGGACGTCCTCGCCGCGCTCGCTGAGATCGCCACGGCGCTCGCCCACGAGGTGGCGGCGGTATCCGCCGGCACCGACGTCTACCGGGCGGCGCGGCGCAGCCAGCGCCTCACCCTGGCCGCCGAGATGCAGTGGGACCTGCTTCCCGGCCGCAGCCGGATCCGACCCTCGTTCAGCCTGGCCGGGCAGTTGGAGCCGGCGTACACGGTGCGCGGCGACAGCTTCGACTGGTCCGACGACGGAGAGCGGCTCTGGCTGGCCACCATCAACGGCACCGGTGAGGGCGTCGCCGCCTCCCTGCTCACCTCGTTGGCCACCCATGCGCTGCGCAACGCGCGCCGGGCCGGGCTGAGCCTGGCCGACCAGGCCGCCCTCGCCGACCAGGCCATCTACGACCTGCACCGGGGCGAGCAGCACCTCTCCGCGTTGCTGATGGAGCTGGACCTGCGCTCCGGGACGATGGCCGTCGTCGACGCGGGCTCACCCCGACTGGTCCTGCTGCGCGGCGGGGACGTCACCGAGCAGCCCCTGGAGGCGCAGTTCCCGCTCGGCATGTTCGAGGCGACCGACTACCACGAGCAGAAGTTCCCGCTGGAGCGCGACGACCGGCTCTTCGTCGTCAGCGACGGAGTGCTGGAGGCCACCGGGCAGCACATGCGCTACGGCGAGACGGCACTGGACCGGTTCCTGCGCCGGACGGGGCCGATGGCGCCACTGGACGCCGTCCGGTCGCTGATCGGTGACCTGCGCGCGTTCGTGGCCGGTGACCTGGTCGACGACGCGGTGGTCGTCTGCCTGGACTGGTACGGCCCGCAACCCTGACCGGCGCGGTCAGTACGCCCCGCGGCCGTTCAGCACCGCTCCGAAGGTCTTCCAGAGGATGGTGAGGTCGGCGGCGAGGGACCAGTTCTCCACGTAGTAGAGATCGAGCCGGATGCCGTCCTCCCAGCTCAGATCCGAGCGACCGCTGACCTGCCAGAGGCCGGTCATGCCCGGCTTGACCAGCAGCCGCCGGGCCACGTCGCCGTCGTAGCGGGCCACCTCCGAGGGCAGCGGCGGGCGGGGCCCGACCATGCTCATCTGGCCCAACAGCACGTTGACGAGCTGCGGCAGCTCGTCCAGGGACCACTTGCGCAGCAACCGGCCCACCCGGGTGACCCGGGGATCGTGGCGCATCTTGAACATCAGGCCGTCGGTCTCGTTGCGAGCGGTCAGCTCGGCGAGCATGGCGTCGGCGTTGACCACCATGGTGCGGAACTTGAACACGCCGAACTCCTGCCCGCCCCGGCCGACGCGGACCTGCCGGAACAGCACCGGACCCCGACTGTCCACCTTGATGGCCAGGGCGATGAACGCGATCAGCGGCAGCAGCAGCGCCAACGCCAGCGACGAGACGGACCGGTCGACGAGACCCTTCACCAGCTTGCGTGCCCCGCGGAACTCGGGGGCCTCGACGTGGATCAGCGGCAGGCCGGCGACCGGGCGGGTGTGGATCCGCGGGCCGGCGACGTCGGTCAGCGCGGGCGCCACGACGAGGTCGACGCCGGTCCCCTCCAGCTGCCAGCCGAGGCGACGCAGTCGGGTCGCGGTCAGCTCGCCCGACGCGGTCACCGCGACGGTGTCCGCGCCGATCGCGGTGGCCGCCTCCGGGATGCCCCGGAAGGACCCCACCACCGGCACGTCGCCCAACCTCTGCGCCACCGGTGCGAGCAACGCGTCCGGGATGCACGCCCCGACCACCTGGTAACCGGCGTACGGCTCGCGGCGCAACGTGTGCACCAACTCCAACACGTGGGCGGTGTCGCCGACCACCAGCACCTTGCGGGACCACCCGGCGCCCAGTGAGCGGGCCCGGTGCAGGCGCTTACGGGCGGCGAACCGCGCCACCTCCAGCCCGACGGTGCCCACGGCGAAGGAGATTCCGAGGAAACCCCGGGACACGCCGAAATCGGCGATGTAGCCGACGATGGCGATCGCACCGGCCAGGCGCAGGCTGGCGGAGCTGACCCGCCGGTACTCGTCCGCCCCGTAGCCGATCACCCGGTCGTCGTAGCAGCCGAGAAACTTGAGCGAGATCAGCCAGGCCAGCACCAGCCCGGGGGCGACCAACACGTACGGGACGTCCGAGCCGGTCGGCTCGTCGTCGCCGAAACGGGTGACGTAGCCGACGAGCAGCGCGATGATGAGGATGGTGGTGTCCAGCACCACCAGAACCCGGACGTAGGACCGTTCGTCGGCGCGCGCCACCAGACCAGCAGGACGGCCTTTCGGCCCCGCCGACGTGGCGGGGGTCAACAGTGTCGCCGCGGTCACCGGCCCTCCCACTCTGTTCAGGATGGCCCCGGCCGACGGGTCGGTCCGGAGGCGGACCGACTATGCCGGAACAGTCGACATCCTGCCTTGACAACTATGACGGCCGATTGCTTCGGACGTATTGCCGTCACTTTTCTTCAACACGGTGGCCAAAAAGGCCTGCCACACCGGATCGACGGTACGGCAGGCCCTCTGGCGTCTGAGCGCCGGCTCAGCGCGGTGCCGGCGGACGCCGGGCGATGGCGCTGAGGAAGATGCTGCCGATCTCGCTCGGGTCCTTGGTGACGAAGACGTCGCCGCCGGTCACCTTCGTGATCGACTCCAGCTCGGCCTTGCTGACGCCCTCGCCGATGCCGATCATGATGACCTGGACCGGCCGCTCCGGGTCGGCGATTTCCTTGAGCTTGGCGAGCAGCTGCTGCTGGTTGAGGCCGTTGTCGTCCTCGTTCTTGCCATCGGTGAACAGCACGATCGAGTTGACCCGGCCGGGCTGCCAGTCCTCCTGCACGGCCTGGTACGCGGCCAGCATCGTGTCGTAGAGGCCGGTGTCGCCGCTGGAGGGCCTGATGGTGGCGAGCGCCCCCTCCAGCTGGGCCCGCTGACCGGAGAGCGGTCCGATCGGGATCAGCTGTCGGTAGTCCCGGTTGCCGACCAGCTTCGTGGAGAAGGTCCACAGGCCGATCGACCAGGAGTCGTCGAAGAGGCCGAGGCCGCGGCGTGCCGCGTCCACGGTGACCTCCTCCCGGCTCCGGTTGCTGGCGGAGGGCACCGGCTCCTTCATCGAGCCGGAGACGTCGATGACGGCCAGCATCCGACCGGACTGGGTGGCGATCGACCAGCTGGAGACGACCCGCTGGATCGCAGCCGGGTCGAGGCCACCCGCGGCGGTGCCGCCGTTGGCCGGTGCGGTCGGCGCGCCGCCGGACGGGCTGGGGGCACCCTGCGGCGCCTTGAAGCCCTCACCCCAGTTGCCGTCCGGCGCGCGCAGCGACTGCGCGGCGAGCCGGTTGCGGAAGGTGGGGCTGGTGAGCAGCTCGAACAGCACCCGGGCCGCCGACGCCTTGCTCGGCTCGATGCCGGGCAGCACCGCGTACGGGTAGTCCAGCGGCATCGGCGCCGGCTCCATGTAGAGCGCGGCGAGCGGCACCGGTGGCTTCTTGCTGTTGTAGGCGATCACGTCTTCTTCGGACAGGGCCGCCGCGCCGAGACCGCTGGCGATGGAGGTCGCGTCGTTGGCGGTCGGGAAGCGGGCCAGCAGGTCGTTGCGGAGCGAGGAGCGCCCGGTGGCCAGTGCGCGGAGCGCGCCGACGGTGTTGCGCTGGGCGTCGGCTCCGCCAGCGCCGTTGGCTGCCGCCGTGAGCGACATCAGGCCGGACAGGCCTGCCGCGTCCCGGGTCGGCTCGACGATCCCGGTCCGCAGCGGCGCGCTCGTGTTGTTGACCTGCTTGAGCAGGTCGGTCCAGTTGAACTTCTTGTCCGGCCAGCCCAGCCGGGTCGCGATCGGCTCGGGCATCGCCACGACGATGGGGCTGCGCGCGATGGACGCGCCGTTGGTCGGAGCGAACGCCGTCGCGTCCTTCTTCAAGCGCAGCAACCAGGTCGAGGAGTCGGGCACCCAGACGTCAGGGCTGACGGCGGTGCCGCTGGCCTGCCCCACACCGGCCAGGACCGCACCGTGCTTCGCCGCCACCACCGCGGCCACGTCCACCGGGTCGGAGGCGGAGACGTCCACCCGGATGCAGGTGGGGCCTACCGCGGCGCCGTCCTTGACCCACTGCGACGCGGCGGCGTCCACAGCGGGGGCCAGCTCGGAGGCGACCGCCACGGCGAGCCGGATCTCGCCCGAGCAGTCGGGCTGGATCAACTCCCGATAGCCGAACCACACACCGGTCGTGACGACGAGCACCGTCGCCGTCGCGGCGGCGGCTGCTAGGTGGAGTTTCGAACGCATGCGATGGCGGCCTGCTGACACGGTGACCATCTTGCGTACAAGGTGCCCTCTCTGCCACATCCGTTCGGACTAAAGTTACGCAGGAGAAACAGTTGACCTCCATTTAGCAACACAGAGTGATGCACCGGCCCCGGGGCGTTGCCTAATCGGTGCCGCCCTCGCGTTTCGGCGGCGCAGATTCAGGGCAGCACGCACGTCGGGCTCGGCACCAGCACCGGTTCCCCGACCGCCTCCGGGACGCCGGTTTCGAAATCTCGCCGCAAAACGCGCACCATGTCTGCCCGCTCGTCGGCGACATAGACGTGCTCGCCGATCAGCGCGAAGTGCCGGGGCCACTCGCCACCGGTGTCCACTTCAGCCACCAGCTCGGGCAGATCCCCGGCCAGGGTGAAGACCGCCAGGGTCCCCACCCCCCGGTTGGCGACATAGAGGAAGCGACCGTCCGGGGCCACCGCGACCTCCGACGGCTGGACATGACCGGACCGCTCGCTGGCCTCGACCCGACCGCGCTGGTGCAACGCGCCGTCGTCGGTGAGCTCGTACGCGGTGACCGAGGCGTCCAGCTCACCGACGAGGTAGCAACGTCGTCCGTCCGGGTGTCGGGCCAGGTGCCGGGGCCCGGTGCCGGGTGCCGTACGGATGCGCGGTCCACGGGGCACCAGGCGCCCGCTCGCGTCGTCCAGGTCGTAGCGGTAGACCGAGTCGGTGCCGAGGTCCACAGCGAGGAGAGGCGCCCGGCCGGCACCCGGCGAGACCATGTGGGCGTGCGCGCCGTCCTGGCGCTCCGGGTCGGGGCCGTGCCCCTCGTGCACCACCAGGTCGGTGCGCTCGCCGGGCACGCCCTGCGCGTCGAGGGGGAAGACCGCGACGCTGCCGCTGCCGTAGTTGGCCGCCACCAGGTGACCGCCGTCGGGCAGCACCGCCAGGTGACAGGGCTCCGCACCGCCGGTCGACCGGCTGCCGAGCGGGTCCAGTCTGCCCTCCGACCCGACCCGCCAGGCGCTGACCTCGCCGTCGGTCAGCTCGTTGACCGCGTAGAGCACCGGGTGGGTGGGATGCCGCGCCAGGAAGGAGGGGGACGCGGTCACCGCAACCGTGCCGAGCGGGGTCAGCGCCCCCGTCGTCGGGTCGCGGTGTGCCGCGACGATGCCGCTGCCCCGCCCACCGCTCTGCGCGGTGTAACCCCCGATGTGGACGATCTCACCCTGACCACTCACGTCCGACTCCTCCGCTGGCGTCCCCCGCTGATCCAATCAGAGGCTGCCCGCGTTGCCCGGCCCTTAACCGGCTTTCCGGCCCGGATCTCAGGCCGTGGGCACCGGCTCCCCACGCTGCCGGGCCACATGCTCGACCAGAGAGATCAACACCATCTTTCCGGACTGCCGGTCCCGGGCGTCGCAGAGCACCATCGGCACATCCGGGTCCAGGTCGAGCGCCCGGCGTACGGTCTCCAGGTTGAACCTGCGCGAGTCGTCGAAGCAGTTCACGCCCACCACGAACGGGATGCCCCGCTGCTCGAAGTAGTCGATGGAGGGGAAGCAGTCCGCCAATCGACGGGTGTCGGCGAGCACCACCGCCCCGAGCGCACCGAAGGCCAGCTCGTCCCAGAGGAACCAGAACCGGTCCTGACCGGGGGTGCCGAACAGGTAGACCTGGAGGTCCTCGTTGATGGTGATCCGGCCGAAGTCCATCGCCACAGTGGTCGTCGACTTGCCCTCCACCCCGGAGATGTCGTCGGTGCCGATCCCGGCGCCGGTCAACACCTCCTCGGTCTGCAACGGGCGGACCTCGCTCAGGGCGCTCACCAATGTCGTCTTGCCAGCGCCGAAGCCTCCCGCGATGAGGATCTTCAGTGCCAGCGGGATCGTGGTGCTGGTGCCCACATGGTCATAGCGCACGGAGTCCACTGACCACCGCCTTGAGGATGTCGTCGTCGGGAAGGATGCCGGCGGCCGGCGGCTCGTGCACCGCGACCAGGCCTTCAGTCAGGAGATCACCGAGCAGGACCCGGACCACACCGACCGCGAGGTCCAGCTCGGCTGCCAACTCGGCCACCGACACCGGTTGGCGGGACAACGCGATCAGCCGTCGATGCTCCGGGAGCAGGTGCGGACGGCTCGCCGCGTCGACGTCCGAGCCGGCCAGCACGAACGCGACCAGGTTGAAACCGTCGACGGCGGAGCGTACCCGCCCTCGGGTGAGGGTGTACGGCCGCACCACCGGGCCGGCGTCGCTGTCCAGCCACTCGTGCTGCGGCCCGGGCGGCTCAGTCCGCATCACCGGTTCCCACCGACGATCGGGCCGGCGCGGCGAGGCTCTCCCCCACCCGGATGACCAGCATCGCCATCTCGTACGCGACCAGCCCGATATCCGCGTCGGCGTCACTCACCACCGCCAGGCAGGCTCCCTGCCCGGCGGCGGTGACGAAGAGGTACGCCGCCTCCATCTCCACCACGGTCTGGCGGACCGGGCCGCCGCCCACGTGTCGGCTGGCGCCTCGGGCCAGGCTGGAGAAGCCGGCGGCTAGGGCACAGAGGTGCTCTGCGTCGGAGCGCTCCAACTCGGCCGAGCAGCCGAGCAGCAGACCGTCGGCGGACAGCACCACCGCCTCCCGGGCGGCCGGGACCCGTTGCACCAGCTCGTCGAGCAACCAGTCGAGGCCGGCGCTCTGCTTCGTCGAATGCCGCACTAGGCGTCCCTCTCAGTCGCGGTTGGGGAGTTCGGCGGTCGTCGCCGGGTCGGTGGGGTCAGCCGTGGCCTCCGGGCCGTTCGGCGCCGCCGGGGTGATCACGGTGGCGCGTCCGCGTGCCGTGCCGGCCTGGAGGGCGGCCATCACTCGGCGGACCTCCTCCGGGGATCGGGGCGAGGGGGTGTCGCTGACGGTCGACCGGGGCTGGGCGACGGGAGCCTGGCGTCGCACCCGGCGGGGCAGGCCGTCCAGCCCGTCGTCGGTCGTCGCGGGGGTGGATTCCGGCCCCGCGTCGCCGGTCCCGTTCGGCGCGGACGGGTCCGAGGTCGACGCCCCGATGGCAGGCGCCAGGCCGCCTGCGGCAGCACCCCCGCCGGAGGCGGCCGGCGTCGCGACGGCGGCCGGAGCGGGCGGGGACTTGGCGGCGGGCGTGGACGTGGACGGGCGGGTGCGTGCGCGGGGCACGCTGCCCCGGCGTACCGGGCGCGCCAGCCGTCGGCCCGCGTCGGCCGAGGCGGCACCCAGGGTGGCCGGGTCGGGGCCGGCCGGAGGCTCGGCGGTGACGAGGTCGGTGGGGATCAGCACCACAGCGGTCATTCCACCCTTGCCGGAGGGCCGCAACCGCACCCGTACGTGGTGGCGGGCCGCCAGCCGGGCCACCACGAACAGGCCGAGTCGTGCGCTCTGCGCCGGATCGAACTCGGGTGAGCTGGCGAGTCGGATGTTGGCGGTTTCCAGCGCCGCTTCGGACATGCCCAGCCCCTGGTCGGTGATCTCCAGGGCGTACCCGTTGGCCACCTGCTCCCCGACGACGGTGACCCGGGTGTCCGGCGGGGAGAAGGCGGTGGCGTTCTCGACCAGCTCGGCGATCAGGTGGATGACGTCGCCGACGGCCCGGCCCAGCACTCCGGCCGGCTGCACGGCGGTGATGTCCACCCGGTCGTACGCCTCGACCTCGGAGATCGCGCCGCGGATCAGGTCGACCATCGCGACGGGGTTTCGCCACCCGCGGCCGGGCGCGGAGCCGGCGAGGATGACCAGGTCCTCGGCGTGCCGGCGGAGTCGGGTCGCCAGGTGGTCGACCTGGAACAGCTCAGCCAACTCGTCCGGGTCCTCCGCGCGCCGCTCCATCCGGTCGAGCAGGTGCAGCTGACGGTGCACCAGGCTCTGGCTCCGTCGGGCGATGTTGAGGAAGACCTCGTTGAGCCCGCGACGCAGGGTGACCTCGTCCACCGCGGCCTGGACGGCGGTGCGCTGCACCTCGGTGAAGGCGCGCCCGACCTCGCCGATCTCGTCGTTGCCGTATTCCAGCGGTGGCGCCTCCCGGGCGACGTCGACCTGCTCACCTCTGCGCAGTCGGGCCACCACGTCCGGCAGCCGGTGCTCGGCCAGCTCCAGCGCGGCGGTGCGGACGCCGCTGAGCCGTCGGACCAGGGTGCGGCCGACCCGCACCGCCACCAGCACCGAGATCACCACGGCGGCGAGTCCGAGCACCCCGGCGGCGGCCAGCCGGATCAGGATCCGGACCGCCATCGGCACCGAACGGTCGGTGAGACCGTCGGCCTCGGCCAGTTCGAAGTCACGCAGCTGCTGCTGCACGGCGTCGTGGCTGGCCTGCCAGGACGCCGCGTCCACCGGCGGCCGGCCGGGCCGGTTGGCCGCGACCAATGCGTCCTGCATGGCGCGCAGACTGGTGAACGCCGGGCTCTCGGTCAGTCGCTGGTACGCGACGCGCCCGGCCTCGGGCAGGTCGGCCACGGCGCTCTCGGTGAGCCACCGCTGGTTGCCGATGGACTGCACGAGCTGGGCGTGTTCCCCGTCGGCGAAGCGGCCGACGGTCAGTACGCCGGCCAGCATGGCGTCGGTCTGGCCGAGCAGCTCCCGGGATCGGCCCAGCGCGGTGAGCGCCAGCGCCTGCCGGTTGAGGTCGGGATCGGACAGGGTGGCCATCGCGGAGAACGCCTGGAAGGCCGCTGTGACCATGCCGCTGTAGAGACCGATCGCGCCGGGGCGGTCCATCATCCGGTCGTCGATGAAGTCCCGGCCGGTCGGCAGCGCCGCCAGAGCGGTGACCAGCCGGTCGACGCGGTCCTCCAGCAGGTCGTCGGCGGCGTCGCGCAGCGCCTCTCCGTCGACCCGGCGGCGCAGCTCGGCGACCGCGCGATCGGTGCGCTGACGTTGCTCGGCCAGGGCCGGCAGATCGGCGCTGCCAGCGAGCTGCACCACCGAGAGGCGGCGTTCCCGCTGCAACTCGGTGACCACCGCCTCGCCGGGGCGGCCCAGGTCGTACAGCAGGGTGCGGGCGGAGAGCAGATTGAGGGCCGGCCCGAAGGTCAACGTGGTCGCGAAGATCCACAACGCCAGGAGCGCGCTCACCGGCGCGACGACCAGGGCGGTCAGCTTCGAGCGGATCGGCCAGTCGCGGGTTCTCATCAGACCTCGCCCGTACAGGGGTGGCAGGAGGGGTGCCGGCACCGCCGGGCAACGCGTCGGCCGGTTGCGTGCCCGGCGTCGACGTCGGGCACCAGCGCGGGCGCCTTGGGCAGGATACGTAATCAGGGGCGGTTGCACTACCGCCCGTCGCCTCGGGATCGACGCTCCGAGACGCGCGGCGTCGAGATCGACGCTCCGAGACGCGCCGCGTCGGAGGCTGTGCCCTGCGGGCAGACGGCGAACGCCCCGCTGGCGGACCGGCGGGGCGTTCGTCGTGCTGGGGGCGGGTCAGGCGTTGTCGGCGATGCCGAGGCCCTCGGCGACCCGCCGGCCGTAGGCGTCGTCGCACTGGCTGAAGTGCCAGACCATCTTCTCCTGGATCTGCTTGTCGCACTGACCCAACAGGTTGATCATGTTTTTCACCAGGTCGTCGCGCTCCCACTGCGGCATGGTGCGGAAGCGCTCACCGGCCTGGGCGTAGTTGTTCTGCCGCTCGATCGGCGCCCGCATGACCCGGCCCGAGACGAACGGCTGGTATTCCCGGTACGACTCGTCAGCCTGCTGCAGACCGGCCACCGAGGACGGCTCGAAGTTGATGTGAGGGTTGCCGCCCCGGCTGTCCACCCCGTACGCCATCTGACCACCGTCCTGATTGGTGTTCACCTGGACGTCCTCGCGGGGGGCGTTGATCGGCAACTGGAGGTAGTTCGGGCCGACCCGGTAACGCTGGGTGTCCGAGTAGGAGAAGGTGCGCCCGACCAGCATCTTGTCGTCGGAGAAGTCGAGGCCGTCGACCAGCACGCCGGTGCCGAACGCGATCTGCTCGTTCTCGTTGTGGAAGTTGCCGACGTTGCGGTTGAGGGTCATCAGGCCGACCGGAAGCAGCGGGAACACGTCCTCGGGCCAGGTCTTGGTGTCGTCCAACGGGTCGAAGTCCAGCTCCGGGTGCTCGTCGTCGCTCATGAGCTGGACGTTCAGCTCCCACTGCGGGTATTCGCCGCGCTCGATCGCCTCGTAGAGGTCCTTGGAGGCGTGGCCCAACTCGCGCGCCTGGATGGCGGCGGCGTGCTCCTCGGTCAGCGACTCGATGCCCTGCCGCGACTTCCAGTGGTACTTGACCAGCACGCCCTCGCCCGCGGCGTTGACCATGCGGTACGTGTTCACGCCGAAGCCGTCCTGCGTCCGGTAGTTGGCCGGGATGCCGCGCGGGCTGAACAGCCAGGTCAGCATGTGCATCGACTCGGGAGTGTTGGACATGAAGTCGAAGATCCGGTTCGGCTCCTGCCGGAAGGTCACCGGGTCCGGCTTCAGCGAGTGGATGACGTCGGGGAACTTGATCGCGTCCCGGATGAAGAAGACCGGCAGGTTGTTGCCGACGAGGTCCCAGTTGCCGTCCTCGGTGCGGAACTTGACGGCGAAGCCACGCGGGTCGCGGGTGGCCTCGGAGGAGTCCCGACCGCCGATGACGGTGGAGAAGCGGAGACTGACCGGGGTCTTCGTGCCCCGGGCCTGGAACAGCTTGGCCCGGGTGTAGGTCGCGGCCGGCTCGTCGCCGATCGTCCCGTACGCCTCGAACTCGCCGTGCGCGACGAAACCGCGCGCGTGCACCACCCGCTCGGGGATCCGTTCCCGGTCGAAGTGGCTGATCTTCTCCAGGAAGTGGTAGTTCTCCAGCGTCGCGGGCCCCCGGGAGCCAACCGTCCGCTGCTGCTGGTTGTTGTGCACGGGGTGACCCTGCCGGGTGGTGAGGATCGGCTTGCTGGTCTGTGGGTGCATCACCCCACCCAACCGCCTTTTCTGGAATGAGTCAAGTTTCAGCGGGACGGTGAGCTGCGTCTCTCGTCAGGAAAGTGTCCCGAATCGGGATTGGCGATCAGTGTGCGGAGGGAATACCAGGAGACGAAGGAGGAGCCCATGTCGCCCACTCAGGTAATCGTCATCGTGCTCGTCGTCCTGGTGCTCGTCGCGGCGGCCGCCGTGGCCGTGCGGCAGCTCGGCCGTCGTCGCGCGCTGCGCAGCAAGTTCGGGCCGGAGTACGACCGGGTGGTGGCGGAGCAGGACAGCCGGTCCGCCGCGGAGCGCGAACTGCGCGATCGGGAACGCCGGCACGCCGAGCTCTCGCTCACCCCGCTCAGCCCGGAGTCCCGGGCCCGCTACAGCGCCGCCTGGGAGGAACTCCAGGTCCGCTTCATCGACTCACCCGGCGAGACCGTCGGCGACGCGGACGAACTGGTCACCCGGCTCATCGAGGAGCAGGGCTACCCGACCGGCGACTTCTCCGACCAGATCGCCCACCTCTCCGTCGAGCACGCCCGCACGCTGAGCAACTACCGGGACGCGCACGACATCCACCTGCGCAACACCCGAGGCGAGGCCAGCACCGAGGAGCTCCGGCAGGCGGTCGTCCACTACCGGGCACTCTTCGCCGACCTGCTCGGCGAGGAACCGCTCGGGCAGCACACGCCCGACCAGCCCCACCACCCGGACCACGACGCCACGAGCCGCTGAGGAGGCCACCGATGCGCCAGGATGAGCAACAGGTGAGCAACGACCATCCGGAGGCCGTCCGGTCCGCACCCGTGCCGGTACCCCCGGCCGGCGACCGGACCAACCGCTCCGACGCCCCGGAAGACGCCGTCGACGAGCGGGACACCTTCGACGAGCAGACCACCGACCCGGACCGGACGAACGGCACCGAACGGGATGCCGCATACGACCCGGTCGACGACGAGCGGGCCGACGACGTCGACCCGCGTCAGCGGCGGGACGACCGGTCCACCGACGAGGGCGGTTTCCACGAGCCGGGGCCGCTGCCGACGACGTTCGGCGCCACCACGGTGGCCGACGCGGTCGCCGCCTCCGCGCTGGCCAGCCCGCGCCCGCAGGACCAGCCGGACCCCCGGGCCGAGCGGACCGCCCAGCCGGGCGACGGCGCCGAGGACGGTGAGCGTGAGGGCCTGCGCGCCGACCCCACCGCAGAGCTGCACCGCCGCGACACCGATGTCGACGACGACGCGGACCTCGACGACCGCGCCGACGCGGACACCTCCGCGCGGACCTTCGTAGCGCCGGGGAGCACGGACGGCGCCCCCGAGCGGCGCGACGACCTGACCGGCGACCCGGACGTCACGGCCGGCTACGGCAGCGCCACGCCGGAGATGGTCGACCCGGACGCGGACGGCGAACCGGTCACCACCGACGGCACCAGCACCTCGCTGGAGTCCGCCGGGACGTCGCAGCCCGCTGGGTCGACGGTCGCGGCGGGGGCGGCCACGCTCCTGGACACGGACACCGCGCAGGGCTTCCGGGACCGCTGGCGGGACGTGCAGCTGCGCTTCGTCGACGATCCGCAGGCCGCAGCCGGCGAGGCGCAGTCGCTGGTGGAGGAGGCCATCCAGGCCCTCTCCTCGGCACTGGCCGCGCAGAAGACCACGCTGGGCGGGTGGCAGGACGCCGGCTCGGCCGACACCGAGCAACTGCGGATGGCGGTACGCAACTACCGGGACTTCCTGGACCGCGTACTGGGTCGCTGAGTCTCACGACCGACAAGGGGGCGCTCCGGCCGGATGGCCGGGGCGCCCCCTGTCGTCGGCAGCCTGCCGGACCGCCCGAACGAACCCGAACACACCGGATCCCTACAGGGGGATTGAAACCGCCCGTCCGGGGTAATACGGCGCGCGCGTACAGCCAGCGCGGACGTCGGCACGAGGGGTGACGGGATGGACGGCGACGGTCTCCGGCTCAACATGAACGGCCTGGACTACCTGATTCTGGCGCTGTACTTCGTCACCGTCCTCGGGGTCGGCTTCGCCGCTCGCCGGGCGATCCGGACCAGCGTCGACTTCTTCCTCTCCGGCCGTTCCCTGCCGGCCTGGGTCACCGGTCTCGCCTTCGTCTCGGCGAACCTGGGCGCGTTGGAGATCATCGGAATGGCCGCAAACGGGGCCCAGTACGGTGTGATGACGGTCCACTACTACTGGATCGGTGCCGTCCCGGCCATGGTCTTCCTGGGCATCGTGATGATGCCCTTCTACTACGGTTCCAAGGTCCGCAGCGTGCCGGAATACCTGCGGTTGCGGTTCAACCGCCCCACCCACCTGCTCAACGCGCTCAGCTTCGCCGTCGCCCAGGTGCTGATCGCCGGTGTCAACCTCTACGCGCTGGCCCTCGTCATGCAGGCGCTGCTCGGCTGGCCGCTCTGGACGGCGATCGTGGTCGGCGCGGCGATCGTGCTGGCGTACATCACCATCGGTGGCCTGTCCGGGGCGATCTACAACGAGGTGCTCCAGTTCTTCGTCATCCTGGCCGGTCTCATCCCGGTCACCGTGATCGGCCTGGTCAAGGTCGGCGGGTGGAACGGTCTGATGGACGCGGTCGGCGACACCAAACTCGGCGAGGCGGGCCTGCACGCGTGGCAGGACACCGGCAGCACCGCCAACCCGCTGGGCGCGCACTGGATCGGCATCGTCTTCGGCCTGGGCTTCGTCCTGTCGTTCGGCTACTGGACGACGAACTTCGCCGAGGTGCAGCGGGCCCTCTCGGCCAAGAACATGAGCGCCGCCCGGCGTACGCCGGTCATCGCCGCGTACCCGAAGCTGTTCATCCCCCTGGTCACGATCATCCCCGGTCTGGTGGCCCTGGTGACGGTGAAGGGGCTCGGCGCGGAGAGCGGCGACCTCCAGTACAACAACGCCATCCCGCTGCTGATGCGCGACCTGCTCCCCAACGGCGTGCTCGGGGTCGCGGTCACCGGCCTGCTCGCCTCGTTCATGGCTGGCATGGCGGCCAACGTGAGCGGCTTCAACACCGTCTTCACCTACGACATCTGGCAGGCGTACATCCGCCGTGACCGGTCGGACGAGTACTACCTGCGGATCGGCCGGTGGGCGACGGTCGGCGCCGTGGTGATCGGGATCGGCACCGCGTTCATCGCGGCCGGGTTCAGCAACATCATGAACTACATCCAGGCGCTCTTCTCCGTCTTCAACGCGCCGCTGTTCGCCACCTTCATCATCGGCATGTTCTGGAAGCGGATGACCGCGCTGGCCGGCTTCTGGTCGCTGTTGCTGGGCACCCTGGTGTCGCTGAGCCTCTACCTGCTCTACAAGGGCGGAGTGATCGATTTCAACTCCGACCTGGAGGAGAGCTTCTGGGGTGCCGGCCTCGCCTTCGTCACGGCGGTGGTGGTCGCCGCGATCATCACCCCGCTCACCGCGCCCAAGCGGGACGAGGAACTGCGCGGGCTGGTCTACGGGATGGGCGGCATCGACCTGAAGGGCGACGTGCTCGCCGGCGACGCCGTCTGGTACCGCTCCCCCGTGCTCCTCGGCGTGATCGCGGTCGCGCTGGCCGCCCTCTTCTACATCCCGGTCTTCTAGAAAGGGGTCGGCAGATGGACAACCACAGCCAGCCGGCACAGGACCCGCTGATCGACGAGTCGGAGGCGGAGCAACGGCGGTCCGCCGCGGCCCGGCTGTTCGACATCCGCCGGGTGATCGGTGGTCTCTTCGTGGCGTACGGGATCATCGTGACGCTGATCGGCATCTTCGACAGCCGGGCCGAGATCGACAAGGCCGAGGGTGTGCGGATCAACCTGTGGGCCGGGCTGTCGATGCTCGTCTTCGGCCTGCTCATGCTGCTCTGGCAGTGGCTGCGTCCCGCGGACCCGCCGGCCCCGAACGAGCAGCCCCCCGGGAGCTGACCCCTGGCCGCACGGCCTGACCGCACGGCATGAGCACGGCCCGGCCTGACCTCCGGGCCGTGCGGCATGAGCGCGGCACGAAGGGGTACGCGAGGGAATCCAGGCACCGTGTCGGACCCAGGAGGCAGCACCATGACCGATCGCGATCGCCAACCGCCGCTAGAGGACAGCCCGGAGGTGGCCTCGGCGGTGGATGATGACATCACCGTCTCGCAGTTTCGGACCGGAGGTGGGCCCGACCGGGACACTCCGGGCTTCGCCGAGCCCCGCAGCCGACCCGACGACCTCGCTCCGGACACCGACGAGCTGATCGGCGACCCGTACGCCGCCGGCACCGGGGCGACCGGGACGGGCACCGGCGCTGGCGGGGACAACATCCGCACCGGGAGCGAGCAGCCCTGGGAGCCGGAGGACCTGGTGATGGCCCGCGGGCAGGACCTCACGCCGGAAAACCTGGAGAAGGCCCGCCGTGACCTGGCCGAGCAGGGCCGGGCGGCGATCGAGCGCACCGTGCCCTGATCGGCAAGGGGGGGGTCCCCGGCCCGACCAGAACGGTCGGACCGGGGACCCGGGGGGAACCTGCCGCCGGCAGTGCCTCACCAACTGCCGGCGGCCGGTGGGTGTGAAGCGTTCCGGTCAGAGAGCCGGGTACGCGTTGCGCATGAGCTCCTGGAACTGGGCGGAGAACCACGCACCGGAGATCGGCGCGTCCGGCAGAGCCCCGGACGGGTTGTTGCCGTTGCGGGCGTTACCGCCGTACGTCGGGTCGCACATCCGGTCGAAGCCCTTGCCCTCGTTGTTCGGGATCTCCTTGCTGGAGCCGTCCGACTCACCCGGCGGCTTCACCCAGACGTAGGCGTCGATGCCCGTCGCCGGGTTGGCCCGCGGCCGCTCGCCGAGGCCGGCGCCGGCCTGGTTGCACCAGTTGCCGAGGTGGGCCCGACGGTCGATGCGGCCTCCGTTGACGTACGTGTCGACGCTGGTCGTGGCGCCCGGCCCGGTGGGCCGCGCGGAGCCGCCCCACCCGTTGCGGGAGGTGTCGATCAGCATGCCGATGTTGGAGTTGAAGCCGACCGAGACCAGCTTCGTGCGGAACGCCTGGGCGAAGGACAGCTCGTCGACGTAGAAGTTCCAGTCGACCCACTTGGACTGCCGCACCGTCTGACCGTTCACGTTGTCCGTGACCTTGAAGTACGGCTCAGTCAGCGCCGAGTAGTTGGCGGTGTTGGTGATGAACCCGTGCACGTTGTTGACAGTGCTGCCGGAGGCCACCGCGGCGGTCTTCAGGATGTCGGCGGTCGGGCCGAAGTTGGAGTCCCAACCGAGCCAGCCGTGGTGGCCGGCGTCGATGTAGTTGTAGACGTTGCCGATCGCGCCCAGCTTGGCGAGGGCGTAGCCGACACCGTTGACGTACGCGCCGTTGGCCTTGACCGTGTCGCACATGACAGTGCCGCCAGGCTGACCGGACGTGTTGGTGACCAGGTTCGGCAGCGAGTCGATCTCGATGACGTTGATGATCCGCAGGCTGCTGTACTTCGACTCACCCTGGATCGCGGCGATCGGGTCGATGTACTGGGCCTTGTACTTGGGCAGCTCGTCCGGGCCCAGCTCACCGTTGGAGGCGAGCGCGGAGCAGTCCCGGCCGGGCAGGTTGTAGATCACGAACTGGATGTAGCCGGCGCCCTGACGCAGCGCCTCGTCCAGGTGCTCACGCACGCCGAAGGCGCCGTTGGAGCTGCTGTCCGGCGTGCCGTTGATCGCGGCGATCCGGTCCAGCCAGACGGCGGTGGGGTTGTTGGAGACCCGGCTTCCGCCGGCCTCGGCGTCCGCCTTGGCCTTCCACTCCGGGTTCACGTAGCCGCGCGCCCCGGCGTAGGGGTTGTCGACCTTGGTGCCGGGCGGCGGCGTGGTGGGCGGCGGGTCGGTGGGCGGAGGGTCGGTGGGCGGAGGCGTGGTCGGCGGGGGCGTGGTCGGCGGGGTGGTGCCACCGTTGCAGACCACGCCGTTCAGGGTGAACGAGGTCGGCTTCGGGTTGCTGCCGCTCCACGCGCCGTTGAAGCCGATGCTCGTCGACGCGCCGGTGGCGAGGGTGCCGTTGTAGGACAGGCTCTTGGCGGTGACCTGGCTGCCGGACTGGGTGAACTCCGCCGACCAGCCCTGCTGCACGCGCTGGCTGGAGTTGGGGAAGGTCCAGCCCAGCGTCCAGCCGTTGAGCGGGTCACCGACGTTCTTGATGGTGACGCTGGCGGTGAAGCCGCCGGGCCACTCGTTGCTCGTGTAGGCGATGTCGCACTGAGTCGCGGCCTGCGCCGCGGTGACCGGAATCGTCACCAACCCGCCGGCGACCAGGACACCCGCGCCGGCGAGCGCCATGGTCCGGCGTGGGCCGGACAGCCTTCTCCACACATTCATGCCACTGATCTCCTTGGGCGAGACCGGGCCCGCGTACGGCCCGGCGAGACGGCCCGGCGGGCGTCCTGCACGGACGGCCTCCGGCGCCAACGGGAATCTTTGGGGGGCGCCCGACCCGGACGGGCGATGGTGGTGGTGGTGCGCGGCCGATGCGTCGGCCGGTCGATCGGCGGCGGGACGTCGCCCGGTGAACCGGTGCCCTCGACTCCCAGCCTGCGCGGTGTGGCTCACCTCACCGCGTTGGACGATTCTCGCATGGGAGCGCTTCCATGGCAATGGCTCGATGCGTTGCGCGCGCCGGCCGTCCCTCGACCCGTTTCGGACGACACCCCCGAGTGCGCTCGGGCAGCACGTTGCGGACCGGAGCCGCCGCGACCGGGATGACCGGCGCGGGTCGGGCACGGGGAGGCCGGAACGCCGTGCGCCGCACGCAAGGGCTCCCCCCACCTGAGACGACACTGAGCGCGGCGAAAGCCGCGTAGCACCCCTTCACCTCTTACCTGGATCAAAGGTCAAAACGCGAATCTTTCACTTCATAAGTCATGAAACCGTCTAACGTCGGTCTTAGCTCGGTTGTCGCCGGGCACAGGACAACAGGGATGGAGTGACGCAGGTCATGGCTAAGAAGATGCTCGGGAAGGTCGTTGCGGGAGCCGCGCTCGGCGGTGCATCGCTCCTGGTGTTCGCGCCGGGGATCGCGTTCGCGGACGGCCACGACGACGCCAAGGACCGCGACGGCAAGGTCTACGCCAAGCCGCACGTCGTCAAGGCTGGCGAAGAGGTCAAGCTCCTCGAGATCTGCCCGGATCGGCAGGAGCACGCGTACGTGTGGTCCAAGGTCACCGGCAAGGTCAAGCTCAAGCCGGCCCACGAAGACCGGGGCGAGGACCGCGAGTGGCGCGAGGAGGAGAACTCCTCGGACCACGACAAGGGCAAGGACGAGCACGGCAAGGACGACAAGGGCAAGGACCACGAGGGCAAGGACGAAAACGGCAAGGACGAAAACGGCAAGGACGAGCACGGCAAGGACGACAAGGGCAAGGACCACGAGGGCAAGGACGAGCACGGCAAGGGCGAAGAGGGCAAGGGCGAAGACGGCAAGGACAAGCCGCAGCCGCCCGCCGACGGCGCCCAGCCCGGTGGCCAGGGTGGCGGCGCTGCCGCCGACGCCTACGGCGACGAGGGCAGCAAGGACTGGAAGGGCGAGGAGCACGGCCAGGACGCGGACGACAGCCGCGACAAGAAGGACTGGGACTCCAAGGACGAAGGCAAGAAGGACTGGGAGTCCAAGGACGAGCACGGCTCCGGCGAATACGGCTCGGACAAGGGCTGGGAGTCCAAGGACGAGCACGGCTCCGACGAATACGGCTCCGACAAGGGCTGGGAGTCCAAGGACGAGCACGGCTCCGACGAGTACGGCTCGGACAAGGGCTGGGAGTCCAAGGACGAGCACGGCTCCGACGAATACGGCTCGGACAAGGGCTGGGAGTCCAAGGACGAGCACGGCTCCGACGAATACGGCTCCGACAAGGGCTGGGAGTCCAAGGACGAGCACGGCTCCGACGAGTACGGCTCCGACAAGGGCTGGGAGTCCAAGGACGAGCACGGCGGTTACGGCTCGGAAGAGGGCCGTTCCGACGAGCGCGACTGGGACAAGGAGCGCGAGTTCGTCTACTACGGCGAGGCCAAGGTCGACAAGGACGCGAAGCCGGGTCGCTACGAGCTCAAGGGCTCGTGCGGCGAGGGTGAGCTCGTCGTGCTGCCGCACGGCGGTGTCGACGGTGGTGACGGTGGCGCCAGCACCGGCACCGACCGTGGCCTGGCCACCGGCGGGGCGGGCCTGCTCGGCGCTGCCGCGCTGGGCGGGATCGTGCTGATGCGTCGCCGGCGGACCGATGGTTCGCTCGTCTGACGTGACGACGACACGGGCCGGCGGCCGTCACGGGAGACCGTGGCGTGCCGCCGGCGCGGCCGTCGTCGTCACCATGGCCATGATTGGCGCCGGGATGATCGGCGCCAGTCTGAAGGACACACCCGCTCCCCGACCGCCGCAGCCGTTGGCTCAGGCCGGTCCCGAGGTCACCGGGTCGGCGAGCACCACCGACGACGCCCCGCCGGTCGACGGGCAGCCGGTCGGAGACGCGCCGGCGGGACTGGCCCGTTCGGCGCCGACCAGCATCGAGATCCCCCGGATCGGTGTCGACGCAACGATCATGTCGTTGGGCACCAACCCGGACGGCACCGTCCAGGTCCCTCCGCTCGACCAGGCCGACAAGGCCGGTTGGTACGAGCCGGGTGCGAGTCCCGGCGAGACGGGCAACGCGGTCATCGTCGGGCATGTGGACTCGGCGGTGCTCGGTCCGGCCGTCTTCTTCGACCTCGGCGCGCTCACCCCCGGTGACACCGTCACCGTGCGCCGGGCCGACGGGGTGCCGGCCACCTTCACCGTCGACTCGGTGAAGTCGTACCCGAAGACAGCCTTCCCCACCGAGTTGGTGTACGGGCCCAGCGACCGGCCTGGCCTGCGGGTGGTCACCTGCGGCGGTCAGTTCGACGCGGTCGCCAAGAGCTACCCGGACAACATCGTCGTCTTCGCCAGCCTGGTGGCCTGAGCGGGGACGAAACGAAACGCGGTCCGGCCGGTCGGGGTCACCCGATCGACCGGACCGCGTCCGGTGTGCCTGACTCAGGCGGCCGCGGAGGTCCGCACCAGGGTGCGGATCTGGCGCAGCAGCACCGAGAGGGCGGCGAGGTCCGCCCGCGACTCGTCGAACTCCCCCATCGCCCGTCGAGCGCGGTGGATCGAGGTGGCGTTCGACTGCTCCCACTGCTGCACCCGCTCGTGCGGCGGCAGGTCGCCCGGGGTGGAGTCCAGCACCTCAGCGGTGAGCGCGGCCAGCGCGGCGTACAGGTCGTAACGCAGCGCCATCCGGGCCAGCGTCTGCCAGCGGTCCTCCCGCGGCAGCAGGGAGATCTTCGACAGCAGCGAGTCCACCCGGAACAGGTCGGACAGCACGAAGTAGACCGAGGCCACCTCGCCGACGTCCCGTCCGCTGACGTTCGCGGTCTCCACCACGTCCATCAGACCGAAGCTGTACATCAGTCGGGTCGCCCGCTCGGCCAGCTCGCGGGGCAGCCCACGCTCGGTCATCGAGTCCATGTGCGAGGCGATGCCCTGCCGCTCGTCGCCGTAGAACAGGTCCTCCAGACCCGGGAGCAGTCGGGTCACCCCGTCCCGCAGCCGGGCGATCTCGGCCGGCACGTCGATCGGCGAGCGGCGGTTGGAGACCAGCCACCGCACCGCCCGGTCGAGCAGCCGGCGGGTGTCCAGGTAGACGCTGGTCTGCAACTCGGGTGCGACCTTGTTGTCCAGCGCCTCCACCGCGTCCCACAGGTCCCGCAGGCCGAACACCTCGCTGACCACCACGTACGCACGGATCACGTCCGCCGCGCTGGCCGCGGTCTCCTCGACCACCCGGAAGATGAACGAGATGCCACCCCGGTTGATCGCCTCGTTGACGAGCACTGTGGTGACGATGTCCCGGCGCAGCCGGTGCCGGCCCATCCGGTCGGCGAACCGTTCGCGCATCGGCGTCGGGAAGTAGTTGACCAGGACCTCGGTCGTCCACTCCTCGTCGGCCAGCCCTTCGGTGAGGATCTCCCGCTCCAGGACGATCTTCACGTACGCGAGCAGCACCGCGAACTCCGGCGCGGTCAGGCCCGATTCGCTGCGGACCGCCAGCTCCTCGTCCGGAGGAAGCGCCTCCAGCGCCCGGTCCAACCCGCCCGACCGCTCCAACTCGTTGATCATCCGGCGGTGCACCGGCAGCAGGGAGGCGGCCTGGGCCTGGGCGTTGTTGATCGCCCGCGCCTGGTCGTAGTTGTCCCTCAGCACCAGCTCGGCGACCTCGTCGGTCATCCCGGCCAGCAGCTCGTCCCGCTCGGCCGTGGTCAACTCGCCGTCGGCCACTGCGGTGTTCAGCAGGATCTTGATGTTCACCTCGTGGTCGGAGGTGTCCACCCCGGCCGCGTTGTCGATGAAGTCCGTGTAGATCCGGCCACCGGTCAACGCGTACTCGATCCGGCCGAGCTGGGTCCAGCCCAGGTTGCCGCCCTCGCCCGCCACCCGGCAGCGCAGGCTGCGCCCGTCCACCCGGATCGCGTCGTTGGACTTGTCGCCCACCTCGGCGTTGGTCTGGGTGGACGCCTTGACGTAGGTGCCGATGCCGCCGTTCCAGAAGAGATCCACCGGGGCGGTCACGATCGCCTTCATCAACTCCTGCGGCGACAGCTGCGTGACGTCGTCGTCCAGGCCGATCGCCGCCCGGACCTGCGGCGTGATCGGGATGGACTTGGCGGTACGCGGGAAGATGCCGCCGCCTGCCGAGATCAGCTCCGGGTTGTAGTCCTCCCACGACGAGCGGGGCAGATCGAACAGCCGCCGCCGCTCCGCGTACGAGGTGGCCGCGTCCGGGTCCGGGTCGAGGAAGATGTGCCGGTGGTCGAAGGCGGCCACCAGGCGGATGTGCTCGGAGAGCAGCATCCCGTTACCGAACACGTCACCGGACATGTCGCCGACGCCGACCACCGTGAAGTCCTGGGTCTGGGTGTCCAGGCCCAGCTCCCGGAAGTGCCGCTTGACCGACTCCCAGGCGCCCCGGGCGGTGATGCCCATCTTCTTGTGGTCGTAGCCCGCCGAACCACCGGAGGCGAACGCGTCGCCCATCCAGAAGTTGTGGGTCCTGGAGATCTCGTTGGCGACGTCGGAGAACGTCGCCGTGCCCTTGTCGGCGGCCACCACCAGGTACGGGTCGTCGCCGTCGTGCCGGACCACGTCCACGGGGGGCACGATCTGCCCACTGACGATGTTGTCGGTGACGTCCAGCATCGCGCCGACGAACTCCTGGTAGCAGGCGACCGCCTCGTCCCGGTCACCCGGCTTCTGCTTCAGCACGAAGCCGCCCTTGGCACCCACCGGCACGATCACGGTGTTCTTCACCATCTGCGCCTTGACCAGGCCGAGCACCTCGGTCCGGAAGTCCTCCCGACGGTCGGACCAGCGCAACCCGCCCCGGGCCACCGGCCCGAACCGCAGGTGCACACCCTCGAAGCGGGGCGAGTAGACGAAGATCTCGAACTTCGGTCGCGGCGCCGGCAGGTCCGGAATGGCCTGCGGGTCGAGCTTGAACGCCACGTACGCCTTCGGCCGCCCGTCGGCACGCTTCTGGTAGAAGCTGGTCCGCAGGGTCGCCTCGATCAACGTCAGGTACGAGCGCAGGATCCGATCCTGGTCGAGGCTGGCCACGTCGTCCAGCGCCTCCCGGATCATCTCCACCAGCTCACCGCTGCGCTGCTGCCGCTGCTCGGTCGTCTGCTCGCCCGGCGCGAACCGGGTCTCGAACAGATCCACCAGCAACGCGGCGATCTTCGGGTACGCGACGAAGGTCTGCTCCATGTAGTCCTGCGAGAAGACCGTGCCGGCCTGCCGCAGGTACTTCGCGTACGCCCGCAGCACCACCACCTGCCGCCAGGTCAGCCCGCCGCGCAGCACCAGCTCGTTGAACCGGTCCACCTCGGCCTCGCCGCGCCACGCCGCCGCGAAGGCGTTCTCCACGTGTGGGCGCACCTCGGACAGCTCGTGGTGCCCCTCGGGCAGCAGGAGGCCGAAGTCGTACAGGTAGACCCGACCGTCGATCCGGTCCACCTCGTACGGGTGCTCGTCGACCACTCGTACGCCGAGTGAGTGCAGCACCGGCAGCACGGCGGAGAGCATCATCGGTTCGCCGTACCGGTAGACCTTGAACCGGACGTCCATGGCCTCGGCGAGGTCCGCACCGGGCACCCGGGTGCCCGGCCGGGGCGCGAGCTGCTTGCGGAACAGGTGCATCTCCAGCTGGCCGGGCTCCTCCAGCAGCTCCAGCTTCGCCAGGTCCTTCATCGCCTCGTACGGCGTGTGCCCGTCCTTGTAGCCCTCCGGGAACGCGTCGGCGTACCGGGTGAACAGGTGCTTGGCCTGCTCGTCGCCGAGCTTGCGCTCCAGCACCAGCCGGTAGTCGTCGTCCCAGAGCCGGGTCGCGTCGGCCAGTTCCTCGGCCAACAGATCGGCGTCGATGTCGCTGGGCGGCCGGGTCGGGTCGGTGCGGACGATGAAGTGCACCCGGGCCAGCATCGACTCGGTGACCCGAGTGGTGTAGTCCACCCCGACACCGTTCAGCTCGCGCAGCAGGATGTCCTGCATGCGAAGTCGGTTCTGCGTGGTGAACCGGTCCCGGGGCAGGTAGATCAGGCAGGAGATGAACCGCCCGTACGCGTCCCGGCGCAGGAAGACCCGCAGCTGCCGGCGGCCCGCCATCCGCAGCACACCGACCACCGCGTGGTACAGGTCGTCGGTCTTGATCTGGAACAGCTCGTCGCGCGGGTACGTCTCCAGGATCTGGATCAGATCCTTGCCGGAGTGGCTGCGCTGACTCAGGCCGGAGCGGTCCAGCACCTCGGCGACCTTGCGGCGTACGACCGGCAGCTCGCGGACGCTGGTCCGGTACGCGGCCGTGGAGAACAGGCCCAGGAACCGCCGCTCGCCGATCACCTCGCCGTCCGAGTTGAAGATCTTGAAGCCGATGTAGTCGAGGTAGGCCGAGCGGTGCACGGTGGCCCGCGAGTTGGCCTTGGTGATGATGAGCAGGCGCTTCTCCAGCACCTTCTCGTGCGCCTCGGGCGTCATCGACGACAACGACCGCGGGTCCGGCGAATCCGAGCGCAGGATGCCCAGCCCGGTGCCGAGCACCGCCTCCAACGCCTTGCCGTCCACCGGGTCGGTGGCGTCACCCCCGGGGGCGTCCACCAGGCGGTACTCCCGGTAGCCGAGGAACGTGAAGTGGTCGTGGGCGAGCCACCGCAGCAGCTCCACCGAGTCCGTGATGTCCTTTTCCGGCACCGGTGGGCGATTGTCCGAGGTGCGGGCCGAGGCGAGGTCGTCGGCGAGCGCGAGGGCCCGCTGACGCATCTTCGGCCAGTCCTCGACAGCCTCCCGCACATCGGTGAGCACCCGCTGCAACTCGCGACGCAGCCGGTCCCGCTCGGCCGCGTCCCGGACCGGGTCGATCTCGATCCGCATCCAGCTCTCGATGATGTCGCCGGAGATCGCGTCATCCGGCTCCACGTCCGCGGAGACCTCGGTGAGCCGCCCCAGCGGCTCACGCCGGACCACCACGAGCGGGTGCACCAGCAGGTGCACGTCGAGGTGGTACGAGTTGAGCAGCGCGGTGACCGAGTCGACCAGGAACGGCATGTCGTCAGTGACGATCTCGACGACGGTGTGGTGCTGGTCCGCGTGCGGTTCGTGGATCCGCAGCTTCAACTCGCCGGGAACCCGCTGCTGGGCGAGGTCCCGGTGTGCCCGGGCCGCGTCGAGCATCTCCTCTGCCGTGAAACCGACCAGTTCCTCGTCCGGGGCGAACCGCCAGAAACGGCCGACAAGTGTCGCCGCGTCGTGGTCGTCCCCGGCGAGCGCGACAGCCTGGGCCACCAGGCGCTCCGCGTTGGGAACTGGTTCGTCGAGCTCGGCGTCCTCCACGTCGTCGGCCAACGCCTCGGTCGGCAGGCCCAGATCGTAGATGGTGTCGATGCTCGACCCGGTCAGCCCGGTGACTCCCGTGTCGAGCCGGCCGTAGCCGTCCCCGTCGGTCGCCGAATCGAAGCTGTCATCGTCCCGGCCGGAGTCATCCTGCCGGAGGTCGGGTTCCGGTTTGATCGCCGGACGCCGGTCCATCGGTGCCACTCCCCTCGACCCACCGCGTTGTGGGTCACTCTGCCGCCCAGCCTAGGCCCTGCCGTTCTTCGCCTTCGTCGGCGGACCACTGGCCAGACGTCCGGATCGGGACTTTGTCCTTTCACCCGTTGCGGGTCCGAGGTTGGCCGGCTGCGGGATACCCCGCCACGCGATGTTCATCACACGGGCGGGGCCCGTCTTTACCCGCGCTCGCACGCCTGGGGGACGTTGGGGACGGCGTTGGCGTACTACCGTGCGGGGGCAGTCTGAGATCGGAAGGACAAGCTCCATGCCCTTGTCGTACCCCCGGCCCCACCGGCCGAACCGCGCCCGCCGCCTGACCGCCGCCCTCACCACGGCGCTGCTCACGGCCGGTGTTCTCGCCGGCTGCTCGGGTGACGACGGGCCGCAGAGCACCGTCGACGCCTTCCTCAGCGGTTGGCGCAGCGGCGATCTCCAGGCGGTCGGCATGATCGACCCGACCGGCAACAAGCTGCCCTCGGCCGAGGTGACTCGCGAGATCAAGGAGCTCTCCGGCGAGCTGGCGGCCACCCCGCCCACGCTGAAGCGGCGCGGCGAGCCGAAGGTCACGAAGGACATCGCGACCGCGACGGTCCAGGTGGAGTGGAACCTGCCCGGTCAGACCCGCTGGGCGTACGACCGGGAGTTACGCCTCGCGCACGGCGATGACGACCAGTGGCAGGTGATCTGGGAGCCCAGTGTGGTGCACGAGCAGCTCACCAAGGGTGACCGGTTGGCGCTGCGCCGCGACGCCGGTGCCCGGGCCGCGGTGTTGGACGCCGCCGGGCAACCGCTCGTGACTCCGCGCCCGGTGGTCCGGGTGGGCGTGCAGCCCGACGGGGTCACCGACATCAAGAAGCTGGTCAAGGACCTCGACGGGGCGTTCAGGGCGATCCGCCCGGCGCTGGTCCCCGCCGTCGACCTGGCCGACCTGCCCGAGCGGGTCGCCAAGGCCGAGCCGGGTGCCTTCGTCGAGGTGGTGTCGCTGCGCGAGGAGGCGTACCGCCAGATCAAGCCCCGGATCTACGACCTGGACGGCACCAAGTTCATCTCCGCCAAGGTCGACCTGGCGCCGACCCGGGAGTTCGCCCGGGCGGTGCTCGGCACTGTCGACCCGGCGCAGGCGGACGACCTCACCGCACACCCGGACCGGTACGTCGCCGGTGACCTGGTCGGGCACGGCGGGTTGCAGGGCCGCTACGACGAACGGCTGCGCGGCGCGCCCGGGCTGACCGTGGTGGTCGAGCGGCCGGCCGAGGGCGGCAAACTGGAGTCCACCGGCACTGAGCTTTTCCGTCGGGAGCCGCAGCCCGGCCAGACGCTGAAGACCACGCTGGACGT
This sequence comes from Micromonospora sp. C81, assembly GCF_018070425.1. NCBI lineage: Bacteria > Bacillati > Actinomycetota > Actinomycetes > Micromonosporales > Micromonosporaceae > Micromonospora > Micromonospora sp. C81. The sequence goes on along the minus strand of NZ_JAGPXS010000022.1, from coordinate 11,955 downwards.
CGCCGCCCAGAACGCGGCCGACGGGGCGCTGCGCGCCGAGTCCCGCCGCTCCGCCCTGGTGGCTCTCCGGATCAGCGATGGCGCGGTGCTCGCCGCAGCGAACGGCCCCGGGCCGGCCGGGGAAAACCTGGCCTTCACCGCCCAGGTGCCACCGGGTTCCACGTTCAAGGTGGTCAGCACGCTGGGCCTGCTGGACCGGGGCGCTGTCACTCTGGACGGGCCGGTGGCCTGCCCGAAGACCTTCACCGTCGATGGTCGGTCCTTCAAGAACTCCGACAACTTCGAGCTGGGCTCGGTGCCGTTCCGCACCGACTTCGCCAAGTCCTGCAACACGGCGTTCGCCTCGCTGGCCCCGAAGCTCGGCGGCGACGGGCTGGCCGCTGCCGGCCGCGCGTTGGGCCTGGAGGGTCAATGGGACCTCGGCACCGACGCCTTCACCGGCAAGGTGTCCACGGGCGGCAGCCCGGCCGAGCAGGCCGCGGCATCGTTCGGGCAGGGCACCACGCTGGTCAGCCCGCTGGCCATGGCCGGTGCCACCGCCGCCGTCGCCCGAGGCCGGTTCGAGCAGCCGAAGCTCCTGCTCGACCCGGCGCCGGCCAAGCCGGCCGTGGCGGGTGAACAGCTCAAGCCGGAATCGGTCGCGGCGCTGCGTTCGATGATGCGCGAGGTGGTCACCAGCGGCACCGGCAGCGCGCTCAAGGATGTGCCGGGCGAGGTGTACGGCAAGACCGGCACCGCCGAGTACGACGACAACCCGGCCCACACCCACGCCTGGTTCGTGGGTTGGCGGGGCGACGTGGCGTTCGCCGTGTTCGTGGAGAAGGGCGGGGCCAGCACGGCCTCGGCCGTCCCGATCGCCGAGCGCTTCCTCCGCGCCCTCCCACAGTCCTGACACCCGCGCGACGAGCGCACCCGCAGCGAGCGGTCCCCGCACCACGAAGGCGTTGATCCACTCGGTTTCACGGAAACTGCGGTGTCCGAGCCACCTGGATACCGCGACTTCCGTGAAACCGAGTCGATCACGGCCCGGAGGGGCCGCCAGACGGGTCAGGCCGTGTCGGCTTTGTGGTGGTCCGAGGGGTCCTGGGCCGGTGCGGAAGGTCGCCGCAGCAGGCCTGGGCCGGCCGACGCGGGCGGACCGACCGGCTCCGGTTCGACCAGCTCCCGCTCGACCGGCTCCCGCTCGACCGGCTCCCGCTCGACCAACTCCCGCTCGAACGTGGCGGCGATGTCCGCTGCGACGCTCGACTGCTCGGAGCGGGCCTGACCGTTGGTGACTGCTGGTTCCGTCTCGGCCACGATGTCATGCGGCGTTGTGCCCCCGAAGAAGCGGCCGTCGGAAGAACCAACGCCGGCAGACCCGAAGCCCGAGGGTGCGTCGCCGGCAGACCCGAGATCGGAGGGTCCGGCCTCCGCGAGCGACCTGGCGTCGACGGACGGGTCCCACGGGGCAACGTCGGCGAACGACTCCTCGCCATGAATCGCGCTCGGCAGCGCATCGAGCCGCTCGGCAGCAACGAGCTGATCGAACCGCTCGCCCCGCTCCAGCCCATCAGGGCGCGCACCACGAACGAGCCCATCGAGCTGGTCGGCACGGTCCGGCCCGTCGAGCCGCTGGGAGCGGTCAGGTCGTTCGGTGGTACCCGGGGTCCGGCCGTTGCCGCGCCGGGGGCCGGGGGTCGGCCGGACCGAGAGCAGTCGGGGCGGCACCGCTTCCGGTGCGCTGACCGGAGCCAGGCCGGCGACCACGGTGTTGACGATCTCGGCAGCGTACGAGCCGTCCGGGTCGTAGTCGGGGTCGAAGACGGTCAGCTCCACGCCGAGGCAGTGCGGGGTGTCGACCAGGCCGGCGAGCAGGATCTCCAGCTCGGCGAAGGCGATGCCACCCGGGTCGGGAGCGTCCACGGCGGGCATCACCGCGGGGTCGAGCACGTCCACGTCGATGTGCACCCAGTAGCCCGCGCAGTCGGCGAGCTGCTCGTGCGCCCACTGGGCCGTGCGGGCGGCGCCTTCGGCGCGCAGCGCGGGGACCGGCCGGGTGGTGATCCCGGCGGCCTGGAGGTCGAGCCGGTATTCGTCCTGCGCGCGGATGCCGAGCACCACCACGTCGATGTCGCGGAAGTAGGGTCGGCGGCCCTCCAGGGCGGCCAGGTCGGCCTGCCCACGCCCGGTGACGAGGGCAAGGTCCTCACCGGCGGCCGCGCCGACGTAGGAGGCGTTGCCGGGGTGCCGGAAGTCGGAGTGCCCGTCGACGAAGACCAGCCCGATCCGCCCGCCGACGGCCTCACCGAGGCGGTGCATGGCCAGCGCCGAGCCGAGCAGCACCGAGCAGTCGCCGCCCAGCACCACCGGGAACTCCCCCCGGTCGATGATCGAGCCGATCCGTTCGGCGAGCGCCAGCGAGTAGTCGGCGATCTCCCGGGCGTGGCACACGCCGTCGCCGGGCCGCCAGTCGCCCGGGTCGTACCGGGGTGGGGTGATGCAGCCGGCGTCGCGGGCGCGCAGCCGGGCCAGCAGGTCGTGGTCGCGCAGCGCGCCGGGCGCCTTGCCGCAACCGGGGACCGACGTGGACGTCGGTGGCCGCAGGCCAAGGTTTGTCGGCGCGTCGAGGACGGCGATCCGGCGCATCATGAGCTCCCGTCCTCGGTGGTCGGGCGGGCCGGCCGGAACGCCGGCCCGCGCTGGCGTGCTACGAACTCAGAACAGGGCGCTGGCCAGGGCCCGGCGTGCCGAGGCGACCGCCGGATCGTCTGGGCCAGCGATGGAGAAGAGCGAGACCAGGTGCTGGCGGACGGTCTCGCGGTCCTCGCCGGCGGTGCGCCGGACCAGACCGACGAGCCGGGCGTACGCCTGCTCGGCCAGGCCGCTGAGCACCTCGATGTCGGCGGCCAGCAGCTGGGCGGCCACGTCGTCGGGGGCGCTGTCGGCGGCGGCCATCGCGGTGGTGGGGTCTGCGCCGGCCACCCGGCGGGCCACCCCGACCTGGGCCAGCCCCGCGGTGGCAGCGGCGTCCGCGGGCGCGTCGGCCAGGATCTTCCTGTACGCCTGCTCGGCGGCGTCCAGATCCCCGCTCATCAGCGCGTCGTCCGCCTCGTCGAGGCGGGGGTCCTCCGGCTCGGCCACGGCCACGCCGCCGGCCTTGAGGACGGCCTGGAGCCACTGCCGAAGCTGCGCCTCGGGCACGACCCCGGAGAAGGCGTCGACGGGCTGCCCGCCGACGACCGCGTAGACCATGGGGATGCCCTGGACCCGGAACATCTGGGCGATTCGCGGGTTTTCCTGCACGTCGACCCGTGCCAGCACCCAGGTGCCGTCGCCCTCGGCGTTCAGCCGTTCCAGCACCGGGGCGAACTCGTCGCTCTCCGGGAAGCCGGCGGCGCCGAAGAACACGACGACGGGCATGGCCATCGACCGTTCGAGCACGTCGGACTGGATTGTCGCCTCGGTGACGTCCACGATGGCGGTGTTACCGCCTGCGGTGGGCGCGCCCGGGGCGCCGTTGGACAGGCCGCCCTGCGGGGGCGTGCCGGGGCGGGGACTTGCTGGTGCGGGGCCACGCAGCGTGCTGAGGTCGACCGCGCCGCGGGTGAAGATCGACGAGGTGATCCGTGGGTCGCTCATGGTTACCTAGTCTCGCACGTGAGCCCCCGATCTCAGCTCACCCGCAACCCCGACGTTGCAACTCTCACGCCCCACCCCCACCCCCGGCGATCGGCCATTTCTGCCGCCCGGAAGCGGGCAGCGGATGCGTGATCGACGGGGGTGGTGGTATGGGTCAGAAGCGGGCGGGTTCGCGGTAGGTGCCCCATTCGGCGCGGAGCGCGTCGCAGATCTCCCCCAGGGTCGCTTCGGCGCGGACCGCGTCGAGCATGGCGGGGATCATGTTCTCGTCGGTGCGGCTGGCGTCGACCATCCGGGCCACCGCCGCACGGACAGCCGACTCGTCCCGGGCGCCCTTGCGCTCGGCGAGCACCCGGCGCTGCTCCAGCTCCACCTCGTGCGAGATGCGCAGGATCTCCAGCTCCTTGGCGACCGTGCCGGTGTGGCAGTTGACCCCGACGATCTTCTTGTCGCCCTTTTCGAGGGCCTGCTGGTAGACGAAGGCCGACTCGGCGATGTGCCCGGTGAACCAGCCGTCCTCGATGCCGCGCAGGATGCCCGAGGTCATCGGGCCGATCTGGTGCGGCCCGTCCCCGCCGAGCTGCCGGATCCGGGCGAAGATCTCCTCCGCCTCGGCCTCGATCTTGTCGGTCAGTGCCTCGACGTACCAGGAGCCGCCGAGCGGGTCGGCCACGTTGACCACACCGGTCTCCTCCATCAGCACCTGCTGCGTACGCAGGGCGATCTCGGCGGACTCGTCGGTGGGCAGCGCCAGGGTCTCGTCCAGCGCGTTGGTGTGCAACGAGTTGGTGCCGCCGAGCACCGCCGCGAGGGCCTCGACGGCGGTGCGTACGACGTTGTTGACCGGCTGCTGCGCGGTCAGCGACACACCGGCGGTCTGCGTGTGGAATCGCAGCCAGAGGGCCTTCTCGCTGGTCGCGCCGTAGACGTCGCGCAGCCAGCGGGCCCAGATCCGGCGGGCGGCCCGGAACTTCGCGATCTCCTCGAAGAAGTCGAGGTGCGAGTCGAAGAAGAAGCTCAGCCCGGGCGCGAAGACGTTCACGTCCAGCCCGCGCGAGAGACCCAGCTCCACGTAGCCGAAACCGTCGGCCAGGGTGTACGCCAGCTCCTGCGCGGCGGTCGAGCCGGCCTCACGGATGTGGTAGCCGGAGACCGACAGCGGCTTGTAGCGCGGGATCTCGGCGGCGCAGTATTCCATCAGGTCGCCGATCAGGCGCAGGTGCGGCTCCGGGTCGAAGAGCCACTCCTTCTGCGCGATGTACTCCTTGAAGATGTCGGTCTGCAGTGTGCCGTCCAGCTTGGACAGGTCGGCGCCCTGCCGCTCGGCGGCGACCAGGTACATGCAGAACACCGGCACGGCCGGGCCGGAGATGGTCATCGAGGTGGTGACGTCGGCCAGGTCGATGCCGTCGAAGAGCGCCTGCATGTCGGTGGCGGTGTCGATGGCGACGCCGCAGTGACCGACCTCGCCGAGCGCCTGTGGGTCGTCCGAGTCGCGGCCCATCAGCGTCGGCATGTCGAACGCGACCGAGAGGCCGCCGCCGCCGGCGCCGAGGATCATCTTGTAACGCTCGTTGGTCTGCTGGGCGTTGCCGAAGCCGGCGAACTGCCGGATCGTCCAGGTCCGTCCGCGGTATCCGGTCGGATACAGACCCCGGGTGTACGGATATTCGCCCGGCCAGCCGATCCGTTCGAAGCCGGGATAGGTGGCGCCCTCCGGCGGCCCGTAGACCGGTTCCACCGGCATGCCGGAAAGCGTGGTGAAGTCGGCGTCCCGCTTGCGCGCGGCGTCGTAGCGGGCCTGCCAGCGCGCGCGTCCGGCGTCGATCTCGTCGGCGTCCATGAGCAGGGCTCCTCCTCGGTTCCTCGACAGCACGTCGAGTGTAAGGCCCTCACCTGAACGATCGCTAAGTCACGTCGTACCGACGGGTAACGTGCGCTGGGCCGACTCCGGAGCGGCGGCAGGCCGAGTGCGTGGATCGCCGGCGTCCAACTCTCGCCCGGTTTCGGTGCGGCGGTGGCCGTTGCCACCGCCGCACCGGCACGAGGGGACCCCGATGGCACGACGGACGTCTGTCATTCCCCGACGACGGGCACCTGCCGCCCACCGCCACCCGAGGTCACGAGACTGATCTCAGTAACGGGTCTTCACGAGGAACTGGTAACCAACCACCACGGTGCCGCTGTTGTTGTACATCGGCCAGCACTGCTGGGGCGACGTCCACGACGAGACGTACGTCGGCCGGGCCGCCTTGCACGCCGACATCGTCGGGTACATCGGGCTGTTGTAGTCCGCAAGAGCGGGCGACGCGGTGCCCAGCACGATGCCGCCGGCCAGGGCGGCAGCAGCAATGAGGGTGCGGCGGCGCGGACGACGCAGAATCTTCGGCATCTTTACTCCATTCCGGTGGACCCTCCACTGAGGATCTTGACGTCAGGAGCTTAGGGCACCCACCGGAGCGCGCTCAGGTCAGACCGTCGAAGCCGAGGGTGCACCCATCGCCACGTCGTCGACCCGGATGTTGATCTCGTCGACTCGCAGCCCGTACGCCTCGACCGCCTCGGTCACCCTCGCCCGGACCGCGTCGGTCACCTCCGGCACCGGACGGCCAGCGTCGATCACGATGACCAGGTTGATCACCGCCGCACCGTTGGTGACGTGCGCCGAGCAGCCGCGCCGGGCGTCGCCCACCTGGTCGAGCCCGATCTTGTCGAGCACCGTGTTGAAGAACCGGGCCACGTCGCCGCCCAGCTCGGCCACCCCGGGCACCGCTCGGGCGGCGGCCGCCGCGATCTTCTCCACCACCTCGTCGGAGACGTGCGTGCTCCCGCCCGCCACCGCGTCCGGGGTCACCGACAGCTCCTGGGTCGCGTCGTCAGCCATGCTCTCCCACCCACCCGTCACACCGGCCCCGCGCCGGCGGCGTGGGGGCCGTGCGAGCGTACTAGGGCGAGGTCCGCTGTGGACGCCCGGTCGGTGCGGCACGCCCCGTTCGCTATCTTGCCCAGATGACATCGATCCTTGCCGCCGGCCTCGTGGGCTCGGCGGTGGTCCTGCTGGTCGCGGTGTGGCTGATCCGGGTCTACAACAAGCTGGTCCGCATGCGCAACCAGGTCGATGCGTCCTGGTCCCAGATCGACGTGCAGCTCAAGCGACGGCACGACCTGGTCCCGAACCTTGTCGAGACCGTCAAGGGATACGCGTCGCACGAGCGCGGCACCCTGGACGCCGTGGTGGCGGCACGCGGGGTGGCGATCGCGCACAGTGGCGGCGACGCGGGGCGGGCCGACGCCGAGAACGCGCTGAGCCGGGCTCTGGGTCGTCTCGTCGCCCTCGCCGAGGCATATCCGCAGCTGCGGGCGAGCGAGAATTTCGCGGCGATGCAGAGCGAGGTGGCCACCACCGAGGACAAGATCGCCTACTCACGGCAGTTCCTGACGTACGCCGTCCAGCAGTACAACACGGCGATCGAGAGCTTCCCCACGAACCTGGTCGCCGGCATGCTCGGCTTCCATCGGCGTGAGTTGTTCACCGTGGCCGACTCCGACCGTGCAGTGATCGCGATCGGTTTCTAGGCCGTGCCCGACCTCCTCCTCGCCGGTGCCAGTCTCGGGCTCTGGCTCCTCGCGTACGCGGCTTGCCGGGTCGCCACCCGCCCAGTGCCGCCTGCCGCCCTACCGGCCACCATGGATCTCGGCCCGGAGCCGCCCGCCGTGGCGGGCTTGCTGGTCAACGGCGGGTCGACTCATGCGGGCGCAGCGGGTTCGACGCTGCTCGACCTGGCCGCGGCCGGCTACTACGAGCTGCGACAGCCGGACGCCGACCCCTATGGGACCACCATCCATCTCGCCGGGGAGCATCCCGACGAGGGCGGCCTACGGCCGTACGAACGGCAGGTGCTGGCGCGGGTTCGCGAGCTCGCCGTCGACGGTGTGGTGCCGCTGACGGCGTTGACCTTCCGGGACGACGACGAGTCCAGGACCTGGAACAGCCGGCTGCGCGCCGCCGTGGTCGCCGATGCCCGCGCGGCCGGGCTGTCGCAACGCCGATTCGGGCCGACGATGATGACCGCGCTGTACCTCGGGGCACTCGCGGTCGGCGTGGTCTGCGGCCTCGTGGCTGTGCACCGCACCCACCTCCGCTGGACGTTCCTCGTCTCCCTCACCGTCGCCGCTGTGCTCGCGGGCCTGGTGCAGCGCATCGGCGAGCGCGCCACTCCGGCCGGGTCGGAAGCCACCGCCCGCTGGCTCGGGGTGCGGTCCTGGCTGCGAAACCACCAGCAGTTCGCCGAGCTGCCGCCGTCGGCGGTGGCGATCTGGGACCGCTACCTCGCGTACGGCGCCGCGCTGGGCGTGACCCGGCAGGCCAGCGACGTCCTCGACCTCAGCGCCGGTGTCCGGCGCAACCTCTGGTCGACCTACCAGGGCGGTTGTCGCAGGATCCGGGTGCGCTATCCGCGAGGACGGCCCTGGTACGGCAGCGGCACCCCAGCCCTGTTCCTCCAGGCGCTGCTGGTCGTGCTGGCGGGAACGCTCGTGCTGATCGTGGCCGGCCACGCGGGCTGGTACGCGCTGCCGGGGTACGTGCTGCTCACCGGCGGCGCTTACCTGCTGATCCGCACGCTGGTGGACCGGACGCGGTCCGTGACCATCACCGGCCGGGTGCTCGCGCTCCACCTGCGGCGGGCGCAGGACAGCCCACGAATGAGCCACCTCGTGATCGACGACGGGACCGCCGACGAGACCACCGCCTGGGCGCTGCCCCACGAGTGGGGCGACCGCTGGCGGCAGGGCGACGTCGTGACGATCACCGTTCGGCCGTGGAGCCGACGCGTCATCGCGGTCAGCGCGCACGCACCGGCAGACCCGGGCCCCCGGCCGTCGGCCGGACCCGACAGCGAACTGACCGGCCCGTTGGTCACCGACGTCTTCGGGGAGGTACGCCATGTGCGGGCCGGGCCGCTTCCGGTGTCCGTCGAGGACGTCGCGCGGTTCGTCGGTCAACCCGTACGCGTGGAACGCCGCCCGCAGCGCGTCGACTTCCGCTCCGAGCTCGACGACTCCACTGTGCTGCGGGCCGCGTGGGCGGACGGTACGGCGGGACGGATCGCGTGGCGGGCCAACGCGCGCGGTGTCGCCACCCCGCTGCCGGGCATCGGCGACGAGGCGTACGCCAGCGGCAACCGGGTGGTGATGCGCGTCGGCGACACCACGCTGGTCCTCACCGCGCTCGGCGGCGGGCGGGTGGGCGCCCCGCACCTTCCGTGGCTGCTCAGCAGGTGTGAACGGGACGCCCTCACACGCACCTGACTGCCAGCACCTCGCCGGACGTCGCCGGGACGCGACCCGCCGGGTCGTTTCGGCTCAGCAGACCGCGCGAGACGGCGACCAACGAGCGGGCGGGTCAGCGGGCGAGCTGGGCGAGCAGGGTATCCGCCGCCGCGTACGGATCGAGGCCGCCCTCGGCCACCTTCGCGGCGAGCGTGGCCAGCTCCGTACCGTCGCGTAGGGAGCCGATCCGGGCCCGGAGGATGCCGAGCGCGATGGCCTCGACCTCGGCGGCGGCCCGCGCCTCCTGGCGGCGGCGCAGCTCGCCGTGCTCGACCAGCCAGCCCCGGTGCTTGTCGATGGCGGCGGCGATGTCGTCGATGCCCTCGCCCCGCGAAGCGACCGCGCGGACCACCTGCGGCCGCCACTGCCCGGGGCCGCGCTCACCGAGCGCGATCATGCCCTGGATGTCGCGAACGGTGGCGTCGACGCCGTCGCGGTCGGCCTTGTTGACCACGAAGACGTCGGCGATCTCCAGGATGCCGGCCTTGACCGCCTGGATCGCGTCGCCCATCCCGGGTGCGAGCAGCACCAGCGTGGTGTCGGCCAGCGACGCCACCTCGACCTCGGCCTGCCCGACGCCGACGGTCTCCACCAGCACCACGTCGCAGCCGGCGCCCTCCAGCACCCGGACCGCCTGCGGCGTCGCCGCGGACAACCCGCCGAGATGCCCCCGGCTGGACATGGACCGGATGTAGACGCCCGGGTCGGTGGCGTGGTCCTGCATCCGCACGCGGTCGCCGAGGATCGCGCCGCCGGTGAACGGGCTGGACGGGTCCACCGCCAGCACGCCGACCCGGTGCCCGCGTGCGCGCAGTGAGCGGACCAGCTCGTTCGTGGTGGTCGACTTGCCCACCCCGGGTGAGCCGGTCAACCCGACCACCTGGGCCTGCCCGGCGTACGGCGCCAGCGCCGCGGCGACCGCCGGCAGCAGCGGGTCGCCGTTCTCCACCAATGTGATCAACCGGGCCACCGCGCGGGGGTCGCCCGCGCGGGCCCGCTCGACCAGCTGCGGTACGTCCCGACTGCGGCGCACCGACGTGCTGCCAGCTGCCGGGACCTGCTCGGCCGCCTCGCTCACAGTGCCGTCTTCGTTCGCGACTGCGGTGCTCGCAGAACCGGCTCGCTCCTCGCGCTCACCGGTCCGCCGCTGCGCTTCCCGGCACGTGGATGATCAGCGCGTCGCCCTGGCCACCGCCGCCGCAGAGGGCAGCCGCGCCGGTGCCGCCACCGCGTCGCTTCAGCTCCAGGGCGAGGGTGAGGACGAGACGCGCGCCGGACATGCCGATCGGGTGCCCCAGCGCGATCGCGCCGCCGTTGACGTTGACCTTGTCCGGGCTGATCCCGAGGTCCCGGGTGGACTGCACGCCGACCTGGGCGAACGCCTCGTTGATCTCGATGAGGTCCAGGTCCGCGACGCTCAGGCCGCCCTTCTTCAGGGCGTGGTTGATCGCGTTGGACGGCTGCGAGTGCAGGGAGTTGTCCGGGCCCGCCACGTTGCCGTGCGCACCGATCTCGGCCAGCCAGGTCAGCCCCAGCTCGATGGCCTTGGCCTTGCTCATCACGAGCACGGCGGCGGCGCCGTCGGAGATCGGCGACGAGCTGCCGGCGGTGATGGTGCCGTCCTTGGCGAAGGCGGGGCGCAGCTTGGCCAACGACTCGACTGTGGTGTTCGGGCGGATGCCCTCGTCCTCGCTGATGACCAGCGGGTCACCCTTGCGCTGCGGGATCACCACCGGGGCGATCTCGTCGGCGAAGTGGCCGTTCTTCTGCGCGGCGGCGGCCCGCTGGTGGCTGGCGGCGGCGAAGGCGTCCTGCTCTTCGCGGGTGATGCCGTGCCTGGTGCCGAGGCGCTCGGTCGACTCACCCATCGAGCAGCAGTCCCAGGCGTCGCTGAGCCCGTCGTGTGCCATGTGGTCCTTGACCACCACGTCGCCGTACTTGTAGCCGGTGCGCTGGCCCATCAGCAGGTGCGGGGCGTTGGTCATCGACTCCATGCCGCCAGCCACCACGATGTCGAACTCGCCGGCACGGATCAGCTGGTCGGCCAGGGCGATCGCGTCCAGGCCGGAGAGGCAGACCTTGTTGATGGTCAGCGCCGGCACCGACATCGGCACGCCAGCCTCGACTGCCGCCTGCCGCGCCGGGATCTGACCGGCGCCGGCCTGGAGCACCTGCCCCATGATCACGTACTGGACCTGGTCCGGGCTGACGCCGGCCCGCTCCAGCGCCGCCTTGATGGCGATCCCGCCGAGCTTCGTGGCCGGAAGGTCCTTGAGGTTGCCCAGCAGCCGCCCCATCGGGGTCCGCGCGCCGCTGATGATCACCGAAGCCATGCCTGCCTCCGAAGGGGGTGCCGAGCTGTTCGAGGGGGGTGCCGAGCTGTACGCCTTAACGCTTGTTCGGCCAGACTAACGCCATGACTGAGAACTCCCCCGCCGAGCCCGGTGAGGACTACGTCACGGACATCGGGCTTCGCAAGATTGACCACGTCGGGATCGCGGTCGCCGACCTGGACGCCGCGATCGACTTCTACCAGCGGACGTTCGGGATGCGCTGCGTACACGTCGAGACCAACGCCGAGCAGGGCGTGCGGGAAGCGATGCTGTCCGTCGGCCCCACCATCGAGGGCGGCTGCGTGCAGTTGCTCGCCCCGCTGACGCCGGAGTCGACGATCGCCAAGTTCCTGGACCGCAACGGGCCGGGCGTGCAGCAGGTCGCGTACACCGTGGCTGACATCGACAAGGCCTGCGCGGCACTGCGCGAGCGGGGAATGCGGCTGCTCTTCGAGACCCCGAGACGCGGCACCGCGAACAGCCGCATCAACTTCGTACACCCGAAGGACGCCGGCGGCGTCCTGGTGGAACTGGTGGAACCCGCCCCCACCCCCCACTGACCCCCTACCCCACCTCCCCCTGCCCCCGCACGCCCCGTTGATCAAGAGGTTTGCGTCATCCTGCGGCTCGCGGGTGACCGAAAGCTCTTGATCAACGGGGCGTGCGCTTG